>CAJLFQ010000012.1 GCA_905205975.1 uncultured Eubacteriales bacterium
CACCATAATCCAATTATTTCAGACAAAAAATACCGCTTATCTTTTCAGATAAGCGGTATATGATTTTGCGTTCGTTCAGATTACTGCTTTTTTCGTATTGCTGTCTACCGGTATTGGAAGACGTTGCACTTCATCATGCCGTTGTAGAGTTTGCGTTTTTTATCAGCGCGGCGGCCGAAGAATTTTTCAAACTGTTCGTCCGGCGAGATCACATAAGCACCCAGCCGTTTTTCAAAAATGCGTCGTCCCAGTGCGGCGTACACGGCGCGCGCTTCCGCAACGTCTCCCAGCCGTTCGCCATAAGGCGGGTTGGTGATGACGATGCCGCTGTCCGGGAAGGGGGCTGCCGACAAGTCTGCGCATGCAAAAGTGATTTGATCGCCGACGCCCGCTTTTTTGGCGTTGGCCTTTGCCAGTGCGACCGCCGCAGTATCGCGGTCGCTCCCCGTGATGGGGCCGTCAAACGCATGGATGCGTGCCCGCGCCTCTGCACGGAGCGTTTCTCCATCCGCCGGATCTGCGCCGGCAAAGCCTTCGACGGCAAACGCGCGGTTCAATCCCGGCGCCGTGCCGGACGCCATCAGCGCCGCTTCAATCAGAATCGTCCCGGAGCCGCAGAGCGGATCACAGAGCGGCCGGTCGCCGCGGCGGCGGCTCAAATAGACCATGGCGGCCGCCAGCGTTTCCCGGATCGGCGCCGCCGTCGCTTCTGCGCGGTATCCCCGTTTGTGCAGGCCGTCGCCGGTGGTATCAATATAAAGAGAGCAGCGGTCATTCAGCAGATGGAACGACAGCTGATATTTGCAGCCGGTTTCCGGCATGGTCTCATAGCCATAGACCTGACCCAAGCGGACAGCCGCAGCTTTTTTAATGATGCGCTGGCAATCCGGAATGCTGGTCAGACGGGAGCGCGTCGCATGACCCTTGACCGGGAACGCGCCGAATGCGTCGATCACGTTTTCCAGCGGCGCAGCGCGGACGCCTTCAAACAGCTGGTCAAACGTTTCGGCCGGGAATTCGGCAATACGGATCAAAACACGTTCCGCCGTCCGCAGCCAGAGGTTGGCGCGCAGCGCCTCCCGCAGGCCGCCCTCAAACAGCACGCGGCCGTTTTCAGCGGTGACGCCGGTGAAATTCTCCCGGCGCAGTTCATCGGCGCAAATGCCTTCCAGCCCCAGCAGAACCGGAGCGCAAAGCTGAAAATCCATCGGTTGTTCCTCCTGTTCAGTTCATGCCCGGAAAGCCCATCTGCCGGAGCGCCTCAAAGCAGACGATGGCGACGGCGTTGGAAAGGTTCAGGCTTCTGGCGTTTGGAATCTGCGGGATGCGGATCGTTTGATCCGGGTGAGCTGCGATAAAATCCCGCGGGAGACCTGCGGTTTCTTTTCCGAACAGGATATGACAGCCGTCCGGATAGGAAACATCCGTGTGTTTGTGCAGCCCTTTCGTCGTGGCAAGGCGCATTTCGACGCCGCTGTTCTGCGCCAGATAGTCTTCAAACGAATCATAATGCCGGATGTCCAGCAGATACCAGTAATCCAATCCGGCGCGTTTCAGTTTTTTGTCATCGATTTGGAAACCCATCGGGCCGACCAAGTGCAGGCGGCTGCCCGTAACCGCGCAGGTGCGTGCGATATTGCCGGTATTCTGCGGGATTTCCGGTTCGACAAGAACGATGTTCAGCATAGCAATTCCTCTTTTTGCGGGATGCACCGCCGGTTTCGGCTCATTTTTGGTTTTTGAAACCGCTGCCGGTGCTTTCAGGACTCTACACATTATATCATAAAATCGGCCGGGCGTCCAGTTTTTTGCCCGCATACAGGGCGGATTCAGCGGAAAAAGAGCGCCTGAATCCGGATATCACCGCTGAATAATCCTTTTTGCGCAAAAAGCAAGAACAGAATGACCAAATTTCCAGTCTTTCTGAGACATTATTCTGTCGTAAAGACAAAAACTCACTTTTGCTCATTTGCAGGGCAAATAAACGTTGATTTTTTCAGAAAAGTGGTATATAATACAATAGGTAAAAATGGGCAGCCAGATTTCAGGGGCGTATGCGGGTATCCCATTCCGTCCGCGGATGCCTTTGGCTGCCGCCAAGGCAACATCTGAAAGGAGAACAAATATGCTTTACAACAAGAAAAGCGTTGAGGACATCGATGTCAACGGCAAGAGAGTGCTTGTCCGCTGCGATTTTAACGTCCCGCAGGACGCCAACCAGAACATCACGGACGATAAGCGTATCGTCGGCGCGATGCCCACGATCAAGTATCTCTCCGAACACGGCGCAAAGGTGATTCTCTGCTCCCATCTCGGCAGACCGCACAACGTCCTGAACGACAAGATTAAACTCAACAAAAAGGAAAAGGCAAAGGTTGAAGCCCTTCCGGAAGAAGAACGCGAAGCCGCAACCGCCAAATACATTGAAAAAGCAAAGGGCGAGCTGAAGAAGCTGTCGCTTGCGCCGATTGCCGAACGCATCTCCCAGTACCTCGGCCGTCCGGTCGTCATGGCTTCTGATGTCATCGGCCCCGACGCCAAGGCAAAAGCTGCCGCCCTCAAAGACGGCGACGTCATGCTGCTGGAAAACGTCCGTTTCCACGCCGAAGAAGAAAAGAATGATCCGGCATTCGCCAAAGAGCTGGCCAGCCTCGCCGACATCTATGTCAACGACGCTTTCGGCACCGCACACCGTGCACACGCTTCGACTGCCGGCGTCGCAGATTACCTCCCGGCCGTCTGCGGCTACCTCATCAAGAAGGAAATCAGCGTCATGGGCGGCGCGCTTTCCAACCCGGCCCGTCCGTTCGTCGCCATCCTCGGCGGCGCAAAAGTCTCCGACAAGCTCGGCGTCATCAACAACCTCCTCGAAAAAGTTGACACGCTCATCATCGGCGGCGGTATGGCATACACCTTCCTGGCCGCTAAGGGTTACAGCGTCGGCACCAGCCTGCTCGACTCCGAAAAGATCGACTACTGCAAAGATATGATGGCCAAAGCCGCTGAAAAAGGCGTCAACCTCCTCCTGCCGGTCGACACCGTCGTGGCTGCTTCCTTCCCGGATCCGATCGACGCCAAAGTCGACGGCGAAACGGTTTCTTCCGACGCCATTCCGGCGGACAAGATGGGTCTCGACATCGGCGAAAAGACCCGCGCACTCTTTGCGGACGCCATTAAGAACGCCAAGACCGTCGTTTGGAACGGCCCGATGGGCGTCTTTGAAAACCCGGATCTCGCCAAAGGCACCATCGCGGTTGCTCAGGCACTCGCCGATTCCGCCGCCGTGACGATTGTCGGCGGCGGCGACAGCGCAGCAGCCTGCGAACAGCTCGGCTTCGCGGACAAGATCACGCACATCTCCACCGGCGGCGGCGCCAGCCTCGAATTCCTCGAAGGCCTGACCCTGCCCGGCATCGCCTGCCTGCTCGACAAAGAATAATTTACGGCGGCTCTTTGACGGGCAGCTGATTTTCAATTGTTACCAGCCGGGAACCGGCTATCATTAGGAGGAAAAAACCATGAACAGAAGATACCGTAAAACGATCATCGCGGGCAACTGGAAAATGAACAAGACCCCGAAGGAAGCTCGCGTTCTGGTTGACACGCTGCGTCCCATGATCGCAAAAGCCAAATGGTGCACCACCGTTCTCTGCGTTCCGTTTGTCGATCTGCACGCCGCCCTGAAGGCAACCCGTGCAACCAAGATCGCTGTCGGCGCACAGAATATGCACTATGAAACGTCCGGCGCTTACACCGGTGAAGTTTCTGCGGAAATGCTCGTCGAAATGGGCGTCAAATACGTCATCATCGGCCATAGCGAACGCCGCCAGTACTTCAACGAGACGGATGAAACCGTCAACAAGAAGCTGCTGAAAGCACTGGAAGTCGGCCTGCGTCCGATCGTCTGCGTCGGTGAATCCCTCGCCGAACGCGAATCCGGCGTCACCGCAGAACGCATCCAGTATCAGGTGAAAATGGCGCTCCAGAACGTCCAGCCGGATCAGATCCGCAAGGTCGTCATCGCCTACGAACCCATCTGGGCCATCGGCACCGGCAAAACGGCAACGGTCGCGCAGGCCAGCGAAGTCTGCACGCTCATCCGTGACACCGTCCGCACCCTCTTCGGTGCCAGAGCGGCCCGCTCCATCACGATCCAGTACGGCGGCTCCATGAACGCCGAAAACGCTGCCGGTCTGCTTGCACAGCTCAACATCGACGGCGGTCTGATCGGCGGCGCTTCCCTCAAACCGGAAGCCTTCAAGGCCATCGTCGACGCAGCCAACCAGGACTAATTCATTCCTGCCGCGGCCCTCATTCGGCCGTTTCCCCGGCTGTTGAGCCAGGTCTGACATTCAAACAAAAAAAGCAATCGGAAAAGAGCGGTTTCGCCCTTTTCCGATTGTTTTTTTCACGCCCTTCTGATATGATACGAACATCTTCAAAAAGGAGTGACCGTGATGCGGAATACGCTTGTTCTGATCCTGATCGATGGGTTCGGCCTTTCGGCTGTTTCCGCCGGAAATGCCTTCACCGCAGCAAATGCGCCGAATCTGCATACGTTTCTGCACAGCTGCCCTTCGACGACGCTGTCCATTTCGGATGATGACGGCTGCACCGCCGAATGGGGCTGCCGCCGCATTGGCGCCGGACGGAACGGTTCCCTGACGCCGACGCCCCTGCGCGGCACGCTGGGGGAATGCCTGTCTGCTCTGATGCTGCCGCAGACGCGGGTCTGTGCAGCCTCCGCCCGCAGCGCTGCGTTGGATTGGTTCAATGGCGGGCAGATGACGCCGTTTGCATTGGAAACGGATCTGCTCGTTTCGGATGTCTGCGCCGCTTCTCCGGTTGATTCGGCGCTTCAAACCGCAGAAGCCGTTGCGCAGGCTGCGCTTGAAGCACTGGACGCCGGCGCCGGTGTTTTTCTGACGGTCCATCTGTCTGCCTGCGCCGTCTGTGCCCAGACCGGATCCCTCCCGGACACCGTCGCCGCTGTGGAAACCGTTGACCGATGCCTTGGGGCGCTCCGCGCAAAATGTGCGGAAACCGGATCGCCTGCCCTGCTCTGCGCCACCGGATGCGGCGCGGAACAGGTCGGCACGACGTCTGTCAAGCGCAATCTCCTGCCGTTCGCCGTCGCCGGTGCCGATGTTTCCCTGCGCCCCGGATCGCTTGCCGATGTCGCGCCGACGATTCTTGCATTTTTGGGATTATCCTGTCCGCCGGAAATGGACGGCCGCAGCCTGCTACTGCCCTGATTCCTCCGCCGCACGGCGTTCATCGATCATGGCGTGCAGCTTCGCCAAAGCATCGGAAAGACCGCCGACGGCGTCGATCAATCCGATGCGAACCGCTTCTTCCCCACCAATCAGGCTGCCGACGTCCGTGGCCAGCTCGCCTGTGCGCAGCATGAGCTCCCGGTAGGCGGATTCGCTGATGTTGGAATTGCGGGTCACAAACCGGACGACGCGATCCTGCACTTTTTCAAAGTAATAATAGGTCTGCGGGACACCGAGAATCAGCCCGTTCATCCGTACCGGATGAATGGTCATGGCCGCGCTCGGAGCAATCAGCGAATACTGTGCGGCAACCGCCAGCGGAACGCCGATGGAATGTCCGCCGCCCAGCACGAGTGATACCGTCGGTGTTTTCATGCTGGCGATCAGCTCGGCAATCGCCAGCCCCGCCTCGACATCGCCGCCAATGGTGTTCAGCAGGATCAGCAGACCGTCAATTTCCTTGGTCTCCTCAATTGCCGCCAGCTGTGGCAGAACATGTTCGTATTTGGTCGTTTTGTCATTTCCGGACAGCGACCGGTGGCCCTCGATCTGTCCGATGACTGCCAGACAGTGGATGGAATGGTGTCCGTCGCTGCTGTCTGACGCGCCCAGCTCGCAGATTTGATCGAGCTGTTCCGCAGCCGGTTCTTCCGTCTGCGCGTCGTTCCGTTCCTGATTCCGTTCGTCCTGCGTTTCGTAATTCAGCACGTTCTGAATCATCCCCCTTTATTCGCCTGTTGCTGTTTGTTTGGATGGCTCTGATTCCTTTAGATTTTCCCTTGCAGTGACAAAGTATGCATGTTTGAATCGGCGTTGTGCAGTCCCACAGAGCATTCCGGCGTTTTTGCTGATTTCTTATCACTTCCCCGCCTTGACATTTCCGTTTTTTTGTGGTTTAATGATATGGGGTGATTTACTGTTTTCCGCTGTTCGGCGCAGACGGTGCTATTCACTTTTTGTATGCCCATCTTCGGTGCTTCTGACACCGTGATTGATACCGGATCCGGCGTTTTGTCCGTCCGATCCCAAGGAAGGAGTCCACCCGTATGAACGAAAAGATTTTACAGATTGCTGAACGAATTCAGGGCTTGCGTGAGCTGTTGGGGATTTCCGAACAGGAAATGTGTGACACATTGCAGCTCACGCCGGAGGCCTACGCCGAGTATGAGGCCGGTCGGCGTGATTTTTCTTTTTCCCTGCTGTATGAAATTGCCCGCCGCTTGGGCGTGGACATTACCGAACTGATTACGGGCGATATGCCGCGGCTCTCCCGTTTCTCCCTGATCCGCGCCGGTGAAGGGCTTCCGATTGAACGCCGCAAGGGGTTCGCCTACCAGCACATGGCTTATCTTTTCAAAAACCGGAATTCCGAGCCTTTCCGCGTCGTCGCCCGGTATGACGAATCGCTGATCGGAAAGCCGATTGCGCTTTCTTCTCATGCGGGCCATGAATTTGACTATATCCTCTCCGGAACGCTGCTGGTTCAGATCGAAGACCACCAGATGGAACTGCACCCCGGCGACGCGATTTATTACGATGCGCACAACCGGCACGGTATGATCGCCGCCGGCGGAGAAGACTGCACGTTCCTCGCCGTGATTTCCGGCGGAGAACAGGATAAATAGGCGCCTGACCGCGAACACGAGCCGTATGCCGCTCCCTCGCTGCACGGCTGAACGAACATGGTAACAAGACAAAGGAAATGATTTCTGATGAGCTACGATAAAAAGATCTATGACAACGGCACGCCGACACTGCACAAACAATATCTGAATGAAACGTTTGATGCAGCCGGTCACCTGACCCGTCTCACATACAACATCCCGGAACACTTCAACTTCGCCTACGACGTGATCGACGTTTTGGGCCGCACCTGCCCGGAAAAACGCGCCATGTTGCACCTCTCCAACGACTTGGAAGAGCATACCTATACATTTGCCGACATCGCAAGAGAAAGCGACAAGACCGCCGCCATGCTGGCTGAGCACGGCGTCAAGCGCGGCGACCGCGTCATGCTGATTCTGAAGCGTCATTTTGAATTCTGGCCGTCTATTCTCGCCTGTCACAAGCTCGGCGCAGCCGTCATTCCGGCAACCAACCAGCTCGCCGCCAAAGACATTCTCTACCGCTTCAAAGCAGCCGGTGTTTCCGCCGTACTCTGCACGGCAGACGGCGACATCGCCGACCATGTGGAAGCCGCCGCAAACGACTATGACCAGCCGCTTTTGAAGATTCTCGTCCACGGCGACCGCCCCGGCTGGGTCTCCTATACCGAAGCACAGCAAAACGCGCCGGCATTTGTCCCGCCTGCCGACCGCAACGAAAACAGCGACACGATGCTGATTTACTTTACCTCCGGCACCTCCGGGATGCCGAAAATGGTCATGCACGATTTCACCTATCCGATCGGCCACATCGCGACCGCAAAATACTGGCACCACGTCTCCGGCGAAGGGATGCACTTTACGATCTCCGATACCGGCTGGGGCAAGGCCGTCTGGGGCAAGCTGTACGGCCAGTGGTTCATGGAAACGGCCATCTTCGTCTACGACTTCGACCGTTTCCACCCGGACGCCGTTTTGTCTGCCATTCAGAAATACGACGTGACCACATTCTGCGCACCGCCGACGATGTTCCGCTTCTTCATCAAAGAAGACCTCTCCAAATACGACCTCTCTACGCTTCGCCATGTGACCATTGCCGGTGAAGCGCTGAACCCGGAAGTCTATGAGCAGTTCCGCCGGGCAACCGGTCTCTCGCTCTACGAAGGGTTCGGTCAAACGGAAACCACGCTGACCGTTTTCAACGCCTACGACATGACACCGCGCCCCGGCTCCATGGGTGTGCCTTCCCCGGCATACGATGTGGACATCGTGGATGAAGCAGGCAACCCGACGATTCCCGGCGTCACCGGTGAAATCGTCCTGCGTCTGCCGGAATCCGGCAAACCGGCCGGTCTCTTCAAGGGCTATTATCTGGACGACGCGTTGACCGCAGAAGCGTGCCGCAACGGGCTCTACCACACCGGCGACACCGCATGGCGCGATGAAGACGGGTACTTCTGGTATGTCGGCCGGGTGGATGACGTCATCAAGTCGTCCGGCTACCGCATTGGGCCGTTTGAAGTGGAAAGTGTTTTGATGGAGCATCCCGCCGTTCTGGAGTGCGCCGTCACCCCGGCACCCGATCCGATCCGTGGTCAGGTTGTCAAGGCGACCATCGTCTTGGCCCGCGGTTATCTCGCGAGCGACAGTTTGGCGGATGAAATCAAAGCCTATGTCAAGTCGCACACCGCGCCGTATAAATATCCGCGCATCATCGAATTTGTCGAAGATCTTCCCAAAACGATCTCCGGCAAAATCCGCCGCAACGAAATCCGCGACCGCGACCGTCAGCGGATGCAGCCGTAACCCATTTGAGATCATCTGCCATGCGGCAAAGGAATCAGACATCATGGAAGATTTTAAACTGACGTTTGCAAGCAACCTCATCCGGCTCCGCACGGCAGCCGGTCTGACCCAAGCAGAGCTCGGCGAAAAGCTGAGCTACTCCGACAAGAGCGTTTCCAAATGGGAACGCGCCGAGTCCCTGCCGGATGCCTTCGTCCTCCAGAAGATGGCCGGTATTTTCGGCGTCTCGATCGACTATCTACTCACCGGGCACGATGAATGGAAGCCGCAGCCGCATGTTCCGCCCAAGCGGGAATTCACCTTCAGCACCACCATTGTGATGGGCGTTGCCGTCGCCGGAATCTGGACGCTCGCGCTGCTCTGCTTCATCATCCTCTGGCTGATGGGACAGACCCAATGGCTCCTCTTTATCTGGGCCATTCCGGTCTCTCTCGTCACGCTGCTGGTGATGAACTCCGTTTGGAACGCCGGACGGGGCAACCGGTTTCTGGTTGGCGGGCTTGTTCTGAGCATCATCCTGCTCGTTTACCTCTCGCTTTTGAAGATCCATCCATGGCAGCTCTTTTTGTTGACTGTTCCAGCAGAAATCATCGTTTTTCTCAGTTTCCGAATCAAGAATCATTTCAAAAAACGGTAGTCTACTTACAGTAGAATCGCGTTTTCCGGGGTGTAGAGTCCATTTTGACGGGCTCTACACCCTTTTTTCTGTCTGGAGAATCGTCCGTTCGGTATGTAGAACCGTCCTCTTGACATCGTAGAACCGTTCTGCCGAATCGTAGGTTGTTTTTTCACGGCTGGTATGGTATCCTAAACCTGCGGCCGACGCAAAGCCGCCATCAATCATCATCATCGGAGGCAACCTATGAACCCATTCGTCTTAAGCTGCTGCTCCACGGCGGATCTTTCCAAAGAGCATTTGGATCGCCGGGACATTCATTATGTCTGTTTTCACTACACGCTGGATGGCGTCCAGCATATGGACGACCTCGGCGTTTCCATGCCGCTGAACGCTTTTTATACGGCGCTGGCCAACGGGTCGGTTGCGACCACTTCTCAGGTCAACCTGTCTGAATACATGAACTACTTCACCGGATTTCTGGAACAGGGGCTGGACGTGCTGCATGTCTGTCTGTCTTCCGGCATCTCCGGCAGCTACAACTCCGCCATGAGCGCCGCCATGATTGCGCGCGAACAGTTTCCGGATCGAAAAATTTACGTCGTCGATTCGCTGGGCGCCTCCTCCGGCTTCGGCCTCATTATGGAAACGCTGGCAGACCTCCGCGACGGCGGCATGAACATCGATGAGCTGCACGATTGGGTGGAAGCCAACAAGCTGCGCATGCATCACTGGTTCTTCTCCACGGATCTCTCCTTCTATGTCCGCGGCGGACGCATTTCCCGGGCGGCCGGACTCTTCGGCAGCCTGCTGAACATCTGCCCGCTTTTGAATATGGACAATTTTGGGCGGCTGATTCCGCGCAGCAAACTGCGCGGCAAGCGCAAAGCCATCAGCGAAATCGTCGAGCGCATGGAACAGCACGCGGAAAACGGTCTGAACTACGCCGGGAAATGCTTCATCTCCAACTCCGCCTGTTATGACGACGCCCGACAGGTTGCTGATCTCGTTGAACAGCGCTTCCCGCATTTGAACGGGAAGGTTTTGATCAACGACATCGGCACAACCATCGGCAGCCACACCGGACCGGGGACGGTTGCGCTCTTCTTCTGGGGCGATGAACGGGTGAACTGATGATCCGCGTTTTTACCGATACCTCTGCCAATCTGCCCGGTACGCTCGCCGTGTCCAGCGGCCTCACGGTGCTGCCGTTCCACTACACAATTGACGGGCAGGAAATGACCGGCGCCGACGGCTTTGACGGCCCCGCGTTTTACGATGCCATGCGGAACGGCGCCGATGTCTCAACGTCGATGATCCGCCCGCACGATTTTACCGAAGCATTTGCCGCTGCGCTGGCGGCAGGCGACGATCTCGTTTATGTCGGTATGTCTGGCGGCATCAGCGGCACCTTTCAGGCTTCGCTGACCGCTTTGAAGGCGCTGCAAACACAATATCCGGATCGCCGAATGGAAGCGATTGATACCTGTGCAGCTTCACTCGGCGAGGGCTTTGCGGCGCTGTATGCCGGGCGTCTGGCCGCCGCCGGAGAGCTGTTCGATTCTCTGGTCAAAAAAGTCCGCGGAAGCTGCCGGGCCATGTGCCAGTTTTTTACGGTCGACGATCTGCGCTATCTTCGCCGCGGCGGGCGCATTTCCAAAGTGCGTGCCGTTGTGGGCAGCCTGCTGAGTATCAAGCCGATTCTCTGCGCCGATGAAGACGGCCACATTGTGCTGGACCGCAAGACACGCGGCCGCCGGTCAGCCATCGAACTGCTGGCAGAAGAATTTGACCGGCGGGTCACAGACCGGGCTGCGCCGGTCGGCATTGCGCACGCCGACTGCCCGGAGGACGCCGCGCTTTTGGCCGCGCTGCTCACCGAAAACGGTCTGACCGGCAACATTCTGACCGTCTGCTATGAACCTGTCACCGGCACGCACGTCGGACCGGGCGCACTGGCGCTTTTCTTCTACGGCACCCGCAAATAGCCTGTTTCTTCGCCGTTTTGGCGCTTTGTTTTTTGGATTCTCTCTCTCGGCAATCGAGCCCGCTGAAGGTTTTCAGCGGGCTCGATTGCTGTCTGATTGGCTGTTGAATTGATTGGTGCACCGTCACATTGTCTTCAGGACATCGATGATGATATCGGCTGCTTCGTCGATTTGAGCAATCGTGTGCGTTGCCGTATAGCTTGTGCGGAGCAGGCACTGTCCGTCGGCCACTGCCGGCGGAAGCACCGGGTTGACATAGACGCCGCGGTCAAGCAGTGCATGCGTGACCTTCAGCGTGCGGATCTTGTCGTAGGTCATAATCGGAACGATCGCCGTTTCCGACGCGCCGAACGGCACACCGGCTTCTTTGAGGCGGGCGCGCATATGGGCGGCGTTGGCGGCCAGCCGGTCAACCCGCTCCGGTTCGGCTTTGAGGATGCGCAGCGCTTCCAGTGCGCCTGCAGCGTTGGCCGGCGGCAGCGAGGCGCTGAAGATAAAGGGGCGCGATTTGTGGCGGATGAAGTTGATGATTTTCTCGTTGGCCACCACGCAGCCGCCCAGCGATGCCAGCGATTTGGAGAATGTCGTCATAATCATGTCGACGCGGTCGGTCAATCCGAAATAGCTGGCCGTGCCCCGGCCGCCTTCCCCGATCATGCCGACGCCATGCGCATCGTCTACGAGAATGCCGGCGTTGTATTTATGCGCCAAGTCACAGATGACATCCAGCTTGGCAATGTCACCACCCATGGAGAAGACGCCGTCGGTCACGATGAGCTTACCGGCATCCATCGGCAGCGCAGACAGAACGCGTTCCAAATCCGCCATATCGCTGTGTTCATATTTATAGGTGCGTTTTGCATAGCTCAGACGGCAGCCGTCCACGATGCTGGCGTGATTTTCCCGGTCGGAAAGGATATAATCATGCATACCGGCGACGGCGGAAATGGCGCCCAGATTCGTCTGGAAGCCGGTCGAATAGGTCACAGCGCCGTCTTTTCCGAAGAAATCGGCCAGCTCTTTTTCCAGCTGAATGTGAAGATCCAGCGTGCCGTTCAGGAAACGGGAACCTGAACAGCCGGTTCCATACCGGTCGAGTGCCGCTTTGGCCGCCTCGATGGTACGTCTGTCGTTTGTCAGGCCGAGATAGTTGTTGGAGCCAATCATGATGGTTCGATGACCGTCAATGACAACTTCCGTATCCTGTGCAGACTCGAGCGCATGGAAATACGGATAAATCCCAAGCTCCATAATCTTCTGCGGTTCGTCGAATTCATAGCACTTGTCAAATATGCCCATTTTCTGTCCTCCTGGTCTGGAAAATCTTCTCCTTTTATTATAACATTTTCATTTGCATTTTTCCAGCGAAAAGTGTATGATAGAAGAAAAAAGTCAGCCGGGTTTTCCGGCACGGCTTTGGAAGGACAGGTCAGGCCTATGCAATTGCAGCCCAACGGCGTCTGTCTGGTGACCGGCGCGTCGTCCGGCATCGGCCGCGCCATTGCTGAATCCCTTTTGAAGCGGGGTATGCGCGTCTACGGGACATCGCGCCATCCCGCCGCCGAAACCGAAAACGGGATTCACATGCTTCCCCTCGACCTCAGCGACGCCGCCTCCGTTTCCGCCGCCATCGACGAGCTCTTCCGCCGGGAAGGCCGGATTGACCTGCTCGTCAACAATGCCGGTGCAGGCATCGGCGGCGCCGTGGAAGACGCGTCGCCGGAGGATCTCCGCCGCCAGCTGGACGTCGCATTTTTCGGCCATGTACTGGTGACGCGGGCGGTTCTGCCGCGGATGCGCGCTTCCGGCGGGGGGCGCATTCTCTTCACCGGCTCCGTCGCCGCTGGCATCCCCATCCCCTATCAGGCCATGTATTCAGCCTCCAAGGCTGCCCTGCGTGCATTTGCCGCCGCGCTGGCCGGTGAAGTGGCGCAGTTTGACATCCAGATCACCGTCATTGAACCGGGCGACACACGCACCGGGTTTACGGATCAGCGCAAAACCAGCGTGCCATCCGGTTCGGCCTATGCCGGACGCGCCGAGCGGAGCATCGCCGTCATGGAGCGGGATGAGCGCAAAGGCGATTCGCCGGAATCCATCGCACGCACGGCTGTGCGCGCTGCGTTTGCCCGTCACCCCAAGCCCCGCATCACGGTCGGCTTCTCCTACAAGGCGGTAGACCTTTTGCGCCGCTGCCTGCCGGAGCGCTGGACCCAGAGACTCATTTTTAAATTGTACAGCTAACCCCCCTTTCCCCGGCACATTATCAATCAGGAGGTCTGCATATTATGAGAAATCAGTATCCGCAAATCAAGGGCATGATGCCGATCCTGCCCACACTTGTCGACGCCGCCGGTGAACCCGATCTGAAGGCGCAGGGGCGCGTTGTCGAATACCTTATCGAAAGCGGCGCCGTGGCCATCGGCCATATGTGCGGCGCTTCAGAATACGGTAAGGTCAGCGAATATGACCGTGATCCGATTCTGCGCACGCTGGACGAGCAGGTCGCCGGGCGTGTCCCGATTTTCATCGGCACGACGGACTACACGCACAAAACCTCGCTGAAACGCGCAGAAGCCGCAAAGGCACAGGGCGCCTCCATGATCATGGTCTGCTCGCCGCCGGCCGGTGTTCTGACGCGTGAAGATCTCATCCGTTATTATGAAGATGTCGGCAGCGTCACCGATCTGCCGATCATCGTGCAGGATACGGGTGCCTCCTCCGGCCGATACACGGCGGACACCATCCTTGAAATCTGCGACCGCGTCAAGACGGTCGGATACGTCAAAAGCGAGGGCATCAACTGCCTGCCGAAAACGAAAGAGCTGCTGAACGCATTTGGCGGCTCGATTCAGATCATCGGCGGCAGCGCTGGATATGCCATGCCGACGCTGCTGCGTCTGGGCATCACGGCCTTTATGACCGGCACGGAATGCACGGATGTACACAACGACGTGATTCAGGCGTATTTTGCAGGGGATGAGAAAAAGGCCGACATGCTCTACCACATGACGATTCTCTCCTACCTCTACTTCTACGTTCAGAACAACCGGTACTTCCTGAAATATATGCTCAAGCGCCGCGGGCTGATCGACGAAGTGTATCTCCCCTTCCCGAACGAAAACGGCGTACCGGATCCCTTTATCACGGCTGAGCTCGACCGGACGCTCGACCGCATCAACGAACTGCGCGGAAAAAACGTCCTGTAAACCGCGCAGACAGACTTGGAGGAACTCATTTTGACCAATCAGGAAATTCTGGCATATGTAAATGCCGACACCACGCAGGCCATGATCCGTTCTGCGCTGGAAACGCTCATTTCCATACCGAGTGTTTCACAGGATGCGCCTGCGCCGCATATTTTCGGCGACGCCAGCGCCGAAGCGCTCGACCGGATGCTGGAAATCGCAGACAAACTCGGCTTTGAAACCGAAAACCACGACTACTACTGCGGCAGCGTTCTGATGCCCGGCGAGGATCCGTCGGATGAAATCGGCATCATCGCGCATTTGGACGTCGTCCCGGCTGTTGAAGGCTGGCGTTATCCGCGCTTTGCACTGACGGTTGAAAACGGCCTTTACATCGGCCGCGGCGTCCGTGACGACAAGGGGCCGGCCGTTGCCGCGCTGGCCGCCATGTACTTTTTCAAAGAGAAACACATCCGTCTGCCGTTTACCGTCCGGCTTCTGCTCGGCTGCGACGAAGAACGCGGCATGGGCGACCTGCCGCATTTTCTGGCGTCGCATGCAGCGCCGCGCTTCTCGTTCTCGCCGGACAGCGTTTTCCCGGTTTGTGTCGGCGAAAAAGGCATTGCGGAAATCGAAATCAACCTGGGCGCGCTGGATGCCGGGCTGCTTTCTTTGAAGGGCGGCATCGTCTCCAACGCCGTCGCCGATACGGCGGAAGCGGTATTGGATCCGTCGCTGGCTGAACAGCTCCGCGCTTTGGCGCTGCCGGCAAACATTACGCTTTCAGACCGTGACGGCAAGCCCTGTCTGTCGGCCGCAGGCAAGAGTGCGCACGCTGCGGAACCGGATGGCTCCGTCAACGCAATCGTGCTGCTGGCGGCGTTCCTGCTCGATTCACAGCTGCTGCCGGCCGAAAGCGCTTCTGCCAAGGCGCTCCGCTTCCTCTGCGGAACGATGGTTGACAATCACGGCACCGGGCTGAACATCGCGGTTTCGGATGCAGCAACCGGAAAGCTTTCCTGCGTCTGCGGCATGGCCTTCATGCGGGACGGTCAGCTGATCATGGACTGCAACATCCGGTATCCGGCGTCTTATGACACCTTTGACCCGCTTTTTGCGCGGATTTCCGCCGCCGCTTCGGCGGCCGGATATCAGGCATCCTTCCTCTCAGGCTCCACCGGCTATGTCTTCTCGCCGGAAAAACCGGAAATCGCCGCTTTGACGGCAGCGTTCTCCGATATGACCGGCCTCGACGCCAAGCCCTATACCATGGGCGGCGGCACATATGCCCGCTCCTTCCCGAATACGGTGGCGTTCGGCGCCGCCGTCACGGAAATTGAAACCGCGCTCGGCCCCGGCTGCGGCGGTGCGCACGAACGGGATGAATGCGTCCGAATCGAAGAATTCAACCAATCGGCTGCCGTTTTCATCCGCGCGCTGCTGAATCTGGCTGCACTGTAACAACAAACGCTGCAAAAACCCGGTCTGCAATTTTGGCTTGCAGACCGGGTTTGATTTTCTGTTTTCAATTGTTTCGGCTCGCGGCCGGTGATCAGCCGATGGTATAGGTGCCGCGGATCAACACTTTGGTGTTGTTGGCGGTTGCCTGAATGCCGTTGTCTTTGATGGTCACCAGGTAGAGGTGATTTTTGACCAATGCGGTTCCGTTTTTGAGCTCCGTACTCTGGGTGATATCGACCAAGACGGGGTTGACGGAGCCGACCGCCTTTGCTGAGCCGATGCGCAGCATGATCTCACAGCCGACCGCGCAGGTGATGCGCTGTCCGGATTTCAGCGTGACCACTTTGAACGTTTCGGCAGCTGACGCCGGTTTGACCGAAACTGACGCCAGCTTTTCGTCCAGCTTCTGGCTGAGGAGCTTCACAAACGCCTCATTGGATGCCAGCCCCGCCGCTTCCGCGTGGACAGCCGCCAGCTTTTCGTCGATCTTTTTGGCGTATTCGTCAATCAGGGTCTGAATTTCACCGGTATAACCCTTTTCGACTTCGGCTACTGCCGCATCCACCAGCTTCATGATTTCCGGCGTAAACACGTCGTCCAGATAGCTTTTCGCAATGAGCGGGTCGTCTGCCGTGCCTTCTTTATCGGCAAAGGCAACCATCAGCCCGCATGTCAGCGCAGCCACGCAGAGCACTGCTGCGATGCTGCCGAAAATCCATTTTTGATATCGCTTTTTTTCCGTTGTCATTTGTGTGCCTCGTCATTCGATTCATCCGTTTGTATCCGTCAGCCCGAAGCTGACCGCGATGGCGTCGTCGATCTTCGTCATCATGCCGTCGTCGACGCGGCCCATCCGCTCTTTCAGCCGTTTTTTGTCAATCGTCCGGATTTGCTCCAGCAAGACGACGCTGTCTTTGGACAGGCCGTAGCTCTGTGCCGACAGCTCGATATGCGTCGGCAGTCGGGCTTTGTTGATCTGCGACGTGATGGCAGCCGCAATCACCGTTGGGCTGTGCCGGTTGCCCACGTCATTCTGGACGATCAGCACAGGGCGCACCCCGCCCTGTTCACTGCCGACCACCGGGCTGAGGTCGGCATAGTAGATTTCTCCTCGTTTGACTGTTCCATTCACAAAACTCACGCTCCGCCGGCAAATCGATTCCGCGCTGTCTAATGCAGCACACAAATCTATTCTTCCAGAAACGGACGGGTTTTAAACCACCGGCGAATCTTTTTTTGAACCGTATGCCGGTCGAAGCTTTGATCCCCCCTGTCATGCTATGCACAACGGGAAGCCGAAGACACTCGGGGCACCTGTCAAAGGAGACAGTCCTATTATATCACATTGCCTTCTTGAAATCAAGCAGCTCAAAAATTGTTCAGAAATTCCACCTTTCGCCCGGATTTCAGCGATAGAACCGGCTCTTTGCCTCTTGACGCGGGCAAGCCGTCTGTGTTACACTTTTGCTTGTCCGCGCGCGCCAGCGTCTGCGGCAATTCATCGGAACCGAGGATCGGAACGTCATGCAAATTTTTGTCAAGGATCGAAAATTCTACGCCTCGCTGGCGTCGCTCGCCTGCGTGATCGCGCTGCAAAACCTGATTTCTTTCGGCGTCAACCTTGCGGACAACATCATGATCGGCGCTTACAGCCAGACGGCGCTGAACGGCGTCGCCATGGTCAACCAGATCCAGTTTCTGCTTCAGATGTTCGCCACCGGCGTCGGCAACGGCATGGTTGTTCTGGCGTCACAGTATTGGGGGCAGCGCAAAACGGAACCCATCCGTCGAATCTTTGCGGTCGGCTTCTGGCTGGGGATCCTCGTTTCCCTCATCCTCTCCATCGTCACCTACTGCTTCCCGCAGCCGGTGCTTTCGCTGCTGACCAATGAAGGGCCCGTCATCGCCGAGGGCGCCCAATATCTGCGCATCATCTGTTTCTCCTACTGCATTTTCACGGTTTCCACACTTCTGCTGAGCATTCTGCGCAGCGCGGAAACGGTTCACATCGGTTTTTACGTCTCTCTGCTCTCGCTGATTGTCAACATCGGGCTGAACAACTGCCTGATTTACGGGCGGATGGGCTTCCCGGAAATGGGCATACGCGGCGCCGCCATTGCAACGCTTGCTGCGCGCTGTCTGGAGTTCGCTGTCACCGTCGTCTATGCGCTTGTGATCGACAAGAAAATCCGGCTGCGCCTGCGGGATCTCTGGCAGGTCAAGGCTTCCTATGTGCGCGACTTTTTGCGCACGGGGATGCCGCTCGTTCTGTCGAACACATCGTGGGGGCTGGCCATGTCCGTTCAGACCGCGATCATCGGCCGCCTCGGCGAAGCTGCCATTTCCGCTTCCAGCATTGCAACCGCCGTGTTCCAGGTCGTCAGCGTTTTTGTTTACGGCATCGCGACGGCTTCCGGCGTCGTCATCGGCAAAGCCGTCGGCGAGGGGCGCATTGAAGCGGTCAAGCAATATGCCCGGACATTGCAGGCGCTGTATCTGATCATCGGCGTCATCACCAGTCTGGTGCTCTTCGGCGTCAAGCAGTTTATCGTGGACTTTTATAAGGTGACGCCGGAAAGCGCAAAGCTGGCCCATGATTTCCTGCTCGTTCTGTGCGTCACGGTCATCGGCACTTCCTATCAGATGTCGTCGCTGACCGGCATCGTTTCCGGCGGCGGCGAAACAAAGTTCGTTCTCTTCAACGACATCATCTTCATGTGGTGCATTGTGCTCCCGGCGTCGATTCTTTCCGCATTTGTGCTGAAGCTGCCGTGTGTTGTGACGTTCATCTGTCTGAAAGCCGACCAGGTGCTGAAATGCGCCGTCGCCGCCGTCAAAGTCAACCGTTTCCGCTGGATTCATGTGCTGACCCACCCGGAAACGGAGCAGCCGGCATCCGCCGAATAAAAACGGCTGTCTTTGGAAAGACTGTTCCTGCGCCCAAATATCTAAAAAGGCGTCGATCATGCCGTGGATTTGCCCGGCTTTTGAGTTGACAAATCTTTCGTTTCGTGTTATAATCTGTATGTGTATCTTTGGGGCTGTCTGTTCTTTTCAGGCAGGGCGCGGGAAACACACTTGAATCGGCGGTCTCTTTTTCGGCCCGCCGTTTTGTGGTTGCCTCTGTGTTTCTTTTTTCAGAGGTTCAGGACCCGTGAAAGAAGGTTATCGTTTGAAAAAATATGTCATAAACGGCGGCAAGCCGCTTTACGGCACCGTTAATATCGCGGGCATGAAGAATTCTGCTGTCGGCATTCTTCCGGCAACCATCCTGGTTGAAGGCGTCTGCCGGATTGAAAACGTCCCCAACATCAGCGACGTTTTGCTGTGGGGCGATATTCTGTCTTCTCTGGGTGCTCGCGTCACCTATCTGAATGCTTCGACCATTGAAGTCGATACCTCGACTGTGCGCTGTGAAGAGCCGCCGTATGAGATGATGCGCCGTATGCGCGCCTCTTATTATATCGTCGGCGCCATGCTCGGCCGGTACGGCTGGGCAAGAGCCGGTATGCCCGGCGGCTGTGATTTCGGCGGCCGCCCGATTGACCGCCACATCAAAGGCTTTGAAGCCCTCGGCGCCGACGTCCGCGTGGAAAACGGCATCATCTGCGCCACCACCAACGGCGGGATCAAAAGCGGCAACATCTTTTTCGATGAAAACTCCGTCGGCGCAACCATCAACGTCATGCTGGCCGCCGTCCGCGCACCCGGTTTGACCGTCATTGAAAACGCCTCCAAGGAACCGCACGTCGTCGACGTCGCCAACTTCCTAAACTCCATGGGCGCGGTCATCCGCGGCGCCGGAACGGACGTCATCAAAGTCCGCGGTGTGGAAAAGCTGCACGGCGGCACCTATTCGATTATCCCCGATCAGATCGAAGCAGGCACTTTTGTGGCGGCCGTCGCTGCAACCGGTGGCGAAATCGTCATCAACAACATCATCCCGAAGCATCTGGAGTGCATCACCACCAAGTTTGAAGAGATGGGCGTTTCCATCTTCGAGGGCGACGACTTCCTCCGCGTCAGCCGGACAGGCCCGCTCCACAAGACGAACATCCGCGCCATCCCCTATCCGGGCTTTCCGACCGATATGCAGCCTTTGGCCGTCGCCGTGCTTTGTCTGGCCGACGGAACCAGCGTTGTGACGGAGGGCGTTTACGACAACCGCTTCCGCTACGTCGATGAGCTTGCGCGCATGGGCGCCAAAATCCAAGTGGATGGCCGCACGGCGATCATTACGCCGGTGACAGAGCTGACAGGCGCACCTGTCTGTGCGTGCGACCTGCGCGCAGGTGTTGCATTGATCACAGCAGGTCTGGCCGCCCGCGGCCGAACCGAAGTAGACGGCATCTTACATATCGAGCGCGGATATGAAGACATCGTCTCAAAGCTTCAGAAAATCGGCGCTGATATCCACATCGTCTCCATGGATGACGCGCCTGCGGCTCACGTCGCCGGCTGAGCTGATTGTCTGTTTTTTCCTGCATCCATGAAAATCCCCGACAGGTTTTATGCCTGCCGGGGATTGTTTTCTTTTATTCGTCTTGCAGGGCAGCGCAGCCCTCCTCGCCCGTTCGGACGCGGATGACGTTTTCAACTTTGTAGAGGAAGATTTTGCCGTCGCCGATGTGACCGGTATACAATGCGTCACGCGCCGCATCGATCACCTTTCGCACCGGAACCCGGCAGACAACGATATCAACCTGAATCTTTGGCAACAGCGTCATTTCAATCGGCACGCCGCGGTAAAACTCCGCACGCCCCTTCTGCGCGCCGCAGCCCAAGACGTTCGTCAGGGTAATGCCGGTAATCCCGATCTCGCCCATGCGGTGTTTGAGCGCTTCAAACTTCGACTGTTTGCAGAGGATCGTCACTTTGGTGATTGCGCCGCCTTCGTCTGCCGTTCCGACCACGGGGATCGCTTTTTCCACCGGGGCTGCCGGTGTCATCGGCTCAAGTGCCGCTGTCACCGGTGCAGACGGCATAAAGTCTGCATAAGAGGAAACCAGACCGTGCTCAGTGATATCCAGACCCAAAATTTCTTCTTCCCGCGAGGCACGCAGGCCGACAGTCTTTTTGAGGATCAGGAAAACCGCCGTCATCGTCACGGCGACCCATGCCATGACAGCGATCATGCCAAGCGCCTGAATGCCGAGCAGTTTGAATCCGCCGCCTGTGAAAAGCCCCTTCATGCCGCCTGTGCCTGTGCCGTCCGAGAAAAGGCCGACGCAAATGGTGCCTGTCGCACCGCAGCAGAAGTGGACGCCGACTGCACCGACCGGGTCATCGATTTTCAGCACTTTTTCGACGAATTCAATGCCGAACACAACGACAAATGCCGCAATCAGACCAATGACCGCAGAAGAAAGCGGCGAAACGGTATCGCAGCTGGCGGTAATGGCGACAAGGCCGGCCAAAGAGGCGTTCAGCGTCATGGAAACGTCCGGTTTTTTGTAGCGGATCCAGGTGATCGCCATGACGCCGCAGGTTGCACCCGCGGCAGCCAAGTTGGTTGTAAAGAAGATCTTCCCGGCTTTCGCAACCGCTTCTCCCTCCATGGAAACCGTTGAGCCGCCGTTGAAGCCGAACCAGCAGAACCAGAGGATGAACACGCCGAGGGCGCCCAGCGTCAGGCTGTGGCCAGGAATGGCTTTCGGCTTGCCCTGTGAATCATATTTGCCGATGCGCGGGCCGAGAATTTTGGCGCCGATCAGCGCCGCAAGGCCGCCGACCATGTGTACGGCTGTCGAACCGGCAAAATCGTGAAAGCCCATCTGCGCCAGCCAGCCGCCGCCCCAGATCCAATGGCCGGAGATCGGATAGATGATCAGGCTGATGATGCCGGAATAGAGACAATAGGCCGAAAATTTCGTGCGTTCCGCCATGGCGCCGGAAACGATCGTCGCCGCCGTTGCACAGAAGACCGTCTGGAAAATCAAATACGCGTAAAACGGCACGCCCTCCGGCAGGATAGACGTGTAATCGCCGCGGGTCAGGAAATCGAACCCGCCGATGAATCTGCCCGCCCCGGCAAACATGATGCCGAAGCCGACCAGCCAGAAGATGGGTGCGCCGATGCAGAAATCCATCAGGTTTTTCATGATGATATTCCCGGCGTTTTTGGCGCGTGTGAAGCCGGTTTCGACCATGGCAAAACCGGCCTGCATGAAGAAGACCAGTGCTGCGGATACCAGCACCCATATGGTGTTGACGCTGGACATGGATAAAGACCCCTTTTTATGATTGTTTGATACTCAGCATCCATTCAGGCTTGTTTCCCGGTACAGACAGAAACGGCGTGCAGCGGGCTTTGAAAGCCTGCTGCACGCCGTTGTGCCGGTTTGCCGGAATCATATACAGGAAACAGGAATGAAGGAAGGGTTGGCAATGGAATGAAAATGTGCAGAAAATCGCGGCTTGCGCAGCTGGGAATGGCTCAGCGGACGCTGTACAGAATTTCTGCGTAGGTCGGGAACGGCCAGTACGGTTTGGCGACGATGGTTTCCACCTCGTCCACAATCGTGCGGAGCGCCGTCATTTCGCTGAAGACCTTGTCGTGGCAGACGCGGGAGGTTTCTTCGATATCGGCGCCGTCATGCGCTGCAAGCGCCGCCGTCTCCAAATCGTTGAGCTTCTGATACATGCAGGATGTCAAACCGGACAGGCGCGACAGAATCTTCTCTTCGGTATCGGTTTCAACGTATTCGGAAATCGCCGATTTCTTGGCGATGACGTCCGCCAGCACACCCTGATAGGCGATGGCCGCCGGGAGAATCTCGCGCTTGACCATATCGATCATGGTGAGCGCCTCGATGTGAATGGTCTTGCAGTAGTTTTCAAGATAGATTTCATGGCGCGCCGTCAATTCACTGCTGTGGAAAACGCCATGGCGCTCGAAGAGGGCAATATTCTCTCTTGTCACCAAGAACGGAAGTGCATCCACGGTCGTCTTCAGGTTGCACAGGCCGCGGCGTTCCGCCTCTTTGACCCATTCTTCCGCGTAGTTGTTGCCGTTGAAGATGATGCGCCAATGTTCGCGCAGGGTGCGGCGCAGCAGATCGCGGATCGCTTTGTCAAGGTCTTCGGCCTTTTCCAGCTCGTCGGCAAATCCGGCGAGCGTATCGGCCACAATCGTATTCAAAACGACATTCGGGCAGGAAATGGAAGACGCAGAACCGACCATGCGGAACTCAAACTTATTGCCGGTGAACGCAAACGGCGAGGTGCGGTTCCGGTCGGTCGTATCGCGCAGGAAGCTCGGCAGCACCTTTGCCCCGATTTCCAGCGTGTCTTCAGACCGTTCGGTATACAGCGTTCCTTTTTGGATGGATTCGAGAATTTCCGTCAATTCATCGCCCAAGAACATGGAAACGATGGCCGGCGGCGCTTCATTGGCGCCAAGGCGGTGGTCATTCCCTGCGCTGGCGACGGAAATGCGCAGCAGATCTTGGTGGAGATCCACCGCTTTGATGACCGCCGTCAGGAAGAGCAGGAAGCGCAGGTTCTGCGACGGCGTTTCACCCGGCTCCAGCAGATTGACGCCGGTATCGGTCGAGATCGACCAGTTGTTGTGTTTGCCGCTGCCGTTGACGCCGGCAAACGGTTTCTCATGGAGGAGGCAGACAAGCCCATGACGGTCTGCCACACGCTTCATGCATTCCATCGTCAGCTGGTTGTGGTCTGCGGCGATGTTGGTCGTCGTATAAATCGGCGCCAGCTCATGCTGACCCGGTGCGACTTCATTGTGTTCGGTCTTCGCCAGAACGCCGAGCTTCCAAAGCTCCTCGTCCAGATCTTTCATGAAGGCGGAAACGCGCGGCTTGATGGCGCCGAAGTAATGGTCGTCCAGTTCCTGACCCTTCGGCGGGCGGGCGCCGAAAAGCGTTCTGCCGCAGTATTGCAGGTCGGGGCGTTTTTCGTAGACCGATTTATCGATCAGGAAATATTCCTGTTCGGGGCCGACGGTCGTCAGCACGCGTTTCGCATCGTTCCCCGGGAAGAGGCGGAGAATGCGCATCGCCTGACGGTCAATGGCGTCCATCGAGCGAAGCAGCGGTGTTTTCTGGTCCAGCGCTTCGCCGGAATAGGAGCAGAATGCCGTCGGAATGCAGAGGGTATTGTCTTTGATGAAGGCGTAGCTGGTCGGGTCCCATGCCGTATAGCCGCGCGCTTCAAACGTGGCGCGCAGACCGCCCGACGGGAAGCTGGAAGCATCCGGTTCGCCGCGCACCAGCGCAGAGCCGGAAAACTCCATGATGACCGTTCCGTCGACGTCCGGTTTGATAAAGCTGTCATGTTTTTCAGCCGTCACGCCGGTCAGCGGCTGGAACCAGTGGGTAAAGTGGGTGGCGCCTTTTTCGATCGCCCATTCTTTCATCGCGTTGGCGACAACGTTTGCCACGTCGAGATCCAGCGGCTTGCCGCGTGCAATCGTCCGCTTCAGCGCTTTATAGGTATCGTGCGGAAGCCGGGATTTCATGACGTTTTCGTTGAAAACCATGCTGCCAAACAGTTCCTGAAGATTTCCCATCATTGTTCGCCCTTTCTGTCGTTCAAGCATTCCAGATCAGCTGTCAGAATGCAAATGTTCTTTTTTTGATTGATCGATGCTTTGCAGGTTACAGCAGCGGAATGCCGGCTTCTTCGCAGCCCTTTACCGTTGCATCGTCCCAGATGGAAACCTGCACCTCGCCGATGTGCGCTTTTTCCAGCAGGAGCATACAGAGCCGCGACTGACCGATGCCGCCGCCGATGGTCAGCGGCAGTGTGCCGTCCAGCAGAAGCTTGTGGAACGGCAGCGTCCGGCGGTTGTCTGCGCCGGCTTTGGTCAGCTGTTCGTCCAGCGACTTGCTGTCAACGCGGATGCCCATGGAGGAAATTTCAAACGCCGTGCCCAGCGTCTCGTTCCAGAACATGATGTCGCCGTTCAGCTTCCAGTCGTCATAGTCCGGGGCGCGGCCGTCATGCGGCATACCGGAGCGGAGTTTATCGCCGATCTGCATGATGAAAACCGTTTTGTGCGCCTTGACAAATTCGTTTTCCCGCTGTTTGGGCGGCAGGTCCGGATACAAATCTTCCAGCTCCTGCGTGGTGACGAATGTCACCTCGCGGGTGATTTTCGTTTTCAGCTGCGGGTACTGCGCCGCAATCTGTTCCTGTGTGTCGGCAATGGCGTCCACAATGGCTCGGACAATCTCTTTCAGAAACGCCTCGTTCCGGGTTTCGCGGGTGATCACGCGCTCCCAGTCCCACTGGTCGACGTAGATGGAATGGAGGTTGTCCATCTCTTCGTCTCTCCGGATGGCGTTCATGTCGGTATAAAGCCCTTCGCCCGCCGGGAACCCGTATTTATACAGCGCCATGCGTTTCCACTTGGCCAGTGAATGTACAACCGCCGCAATCGTTCCGGTTTCTGCAATGTCGAAAGAAACCGCGCGTTCCACACCGTTCAGATCATCATTCAAGCCGGTAGACGGGTCAACAAACAGCGGCGCCGAAACACGCTTCAAATTCAAAGTTGCGGACAACCGGTCTTCGAATGTTCTTTTGATCTGACCAATGGCGGTCTGGGTGTCATATGCGCCCAGTTTCGGTGCATATGACGCTGGAATTTGCAGCTTACTCATTTCTATCCTTCCTTTCGCGAACAGTTCAGCCGGAACAGCGGCAAAACAAATTCGAAAAGGCGCTGCGGACATCTGTCCGCAGCGCCTTTGCTGCTTACGAGCGATATTATAGCATACGTCTTTGGATTTTTCAAGCCCTTTTCCAACTTTTTTACGCCGTTTTTTCGGGCTGGATACCCAGCGAGGCCAGCACCTTGCGGAGCGATTCGGCGGCAATGGTATAGCATTTCGGGCCGCCTTCCTCCATCAGGTTGGTTTTGGATGCCGGTTCCAGATCGGCAAAACCGTGGAACGTACCCAGATGCGGTTCCAGCGACAGGAATCCTTCAAAACCCTGCGCGTCGAGCTCCGCAAGAATCTTCGCAAGGCCGGCGTCGCCGTATCCGGCTGGAACAACCTGCCCGCTCCCCATCTTTGCGTCCTTGATGTGGAGATAGCGGATGTGCTTCCGGAGCAGCTCAAAGGCGTCCGGATACGTCGTCACGCCCGACTGAATGAAGTTGGCCGGGTCAAAAATCAGCCCGATGCCCAGCGTTTCCGCCAGATCAAGGCAGCGCTCTGCGACGTCGCCGTAGATGTCTTTTTCGTTTTCGTGGAGCAGCGTGACGCCGGTTCCCTCTGCCAGCTTCAGAAAAGCTTCCCAGCGCTTCATGACCGTGTCGCGGTACTTGGCAATGTCTTCGCCCTCCGGCGGGTAGAAGCTGAACATCCGGATATACGGCGCTTCAAAGATCTGCGCCATGCGGATGCAGTTTTGGAAGAGCGCAAGGTGCGGCTCGAAATCGTCTGTCACTTTGATTTTTCCGATCGGCGAGCCAATGGAACTGATCCTGTACCCGCGGGCAGCCAGACGGCTGTGCATTTCTTCGGCTTCCGCTTCGGTAACCTTGGAGATGTTCTTGCCGTCGGCACAGCGGATCTCGATGTAGCGAATGTCCAGCGTGTCAAGCACGTCCATCTGTTTGTTCAGATAGGGGTCGATTTCATCGGCAAAGCCGGAAAGAATAAATTTGCTCATTTGGCATTCTCCTTTGATTCAGTGTCATATGATCTGATTTCGATTGACCCGTCAGCGAAGCAGCATCCAGACTTCCGTGAAGCCTGTGCCGCGCGGGCCGACATCCTTCTGCGCTTCCAGCGTCACGCGGCCTTCCGCATTCACTTTGCCCGCCGGGAGCGCATAGCGGTACACCCATTCGTCGCCTTCGACGCAGCCAAGGAACGCAAGGCGTTCACCATCAACCGTGATGTAGGACGGAATATCCTTCTGGCCCTTCCAGCCGAACCGCATCGGATAGACGACGCGCACTTCATAGGCGGCGCCGGGAACCAGACCGTCAATTTCGATTTTGACCGGCGCATGGTAATAGCCTAAGATAGAGGAAACGCGTTCCAGCGTCGTTTTGTCGATATCCGGTGACGTCTCCCGGTTCACATCGGGGCCGAACATACCGACATGCTGTTCAATGCGCGGGATGGTAATGGCTTCCGGCTCTTCCCACCACGTTTTCTCCATGCGGAGGTACTGCATGGATTCCGGCGAACCGAACGAAATATACTTTCCGCCCGGACCGGCCGTATGGCAGTCGCGGAGCTGTTTGAGGAAGGTTTGTTTTTCCGCCTGCGTCGCCATGCCGGAGAGCTTTTTGAGATTCGCTTCCAGCCACCATGCGTTGCAGAGCGGGATGTCTGCCGTATCGAGGAAGCCGCCGCGGCTGTAATCCGGTGAGAAGTGGCGCGTTGTGGAAAGCTTCCAGTTGATTTTCTCCCAGCAGACGTCGCCCAACGACCAGAGCTCCGCCTTCAGCGCCTCATCCGGCGACACGGCTGTCTCTGCAAGGCGCGTGCGGATCGTTTCGGCAAAGGCATCCATGTCGGACGCCTCGTCCAAGCCCTGGAAGACGCTGTCAAACACCGCTTTGTCGCGGATGGCGCGGCGCTGGATATATTGATAGAACGTGCTCATCAGGCGCGGCATTTGGAACCGATAGCTGTCGGCGCCGTATCCGGCTTCGTAGGATTCGGCGTGCATGGCGTCTTCCAGCACATGGAGCTGCTTATAGACTTCGGACACGGCCTGATTGGAAACGGCCGGGCCTTCGTAGATATCCTCGAAGAGCGCGATGGTCGAGGCAATTTCGGCGGCGTGCTGCGGCGAGATAAACATCCGGGCATAGTCCTGCAGCGTTTTCATGTAGGGAATCGAATCGTCCCAGTCGGCGTCGAGCCAGATGAACTTCGAGACGTCGTCGGCAATGCCCTCGGAATAAGCCAGATTGCCAATGCAGTACGGCTTGTTCAGGCGGTGCATCTGACGGTGCCAGCGCGGGCGCGGGTTGTAGCATTCGCGTCCGGCTGTGATTGCCCAGATCGGGTCCCATGCGTGTACCGGATACTGGCAGCAGAGCAGGTGGCAGATATCCGGATACGAACGGATCGGCAGATCCATCGGCGTGCGTTCGCGGCATTCTTTCATGGTGTGGCTGACCCACGGTGCATGGCAGACGCCCGTCAGCCACGCCGGACGTTTGGCCACTTCATCATAGAAGCGGAACTTGAAGTCGTCCGAGTTTTTCATGACCTGCGCCGAAATCCAGACGCCGGCCTTCGGGTGATATTTATGGAGAATGTCGGCGACACGCTCGGAGAATGCAAACAGGTCTTCCGGTTCAAGGCCGCCCGGATCGCCGCCGGGGATTAGAATGTGATCGACATACGGAACCTTTGAAAAATCGTGGTCGCGCATGGCGTCTTCCCGGCGGAGGTCTTCATTCAGACATTTGGCCTCGTCGTCTGTTTCCGGCAGGAATCCGTTTTTCGGGATGGGATGCGACGTGCGGTTTCGCTCCATATTCGGATACCAGATCCAGACCTCAAGGCCGTATTCGTGTGCCACTGCGCTGGTGTACTGCAGCATGTCGAGCGCGTCGTATTTCATGACGGGGGAACCAGCCTCATCGTCTGTCGCCGGGGGCAGGAATTCAATGGCGCTTGCGCCGAACAGCGCCAGATCGCGGATATATTGATGGTAGGTTTCTTTTGTCCACGCGACGTAGGCGTTGGTTTTGTTCCGGTAGCCGACCTGACTGCCGCGCAGCTTTTTGTGCGGATGCGTCCGGCAGGAGGCATCCTGCACAGAAAGACCGCCCTTGTACCAGTTTGCTTCGCGGAGCAGATGACCTGCGCCGTGAATCAAGCCGGAGCGGTCGTATCCTTCGATGGCGACCATGCCGTCTGCCGCGTCGTAGGCAAACCCCTCCGGCGCGGGCGCCTTTGTCTGACCGATCGACAGTTCAATGCTGCCTTCGCCGGACGGGACCAGGGCAAAATCAAGACCTGTCCGCTTGTTGAGTTCTTCCTGAAGAACTTTTGCTGTGAAGGCCGCGTCACCGTTTGCCTCGTCATAGCCGATGGCGTAGCCTTTGAGTTCCGTCGTCTGCATCGTTCAAATCTCGCTTTCCCGGCGCACCGCGCGCCGTCTGATGCCGTTATGGTATCACAGAAACGCCCGGCTGTCAAGTGACAATTGGGCGTTTTTTGGGAATGATTTGAGCGGCTGCCGGATTCCGGCAGCGCCCATTGAATGTACCGGGGAGCTGCTGTTTGCTCAACCCGCTCCGATTTCACGCAAATCGAATTGTTAGCCAGCAAAAAGGTTGCGTTTTTTCGTTTTCAGGTGTATAATACGAACCATCAGGAATGTCATCAAAAGGAGCGTATCGATATGGGACCGATGGGTATGCCGCCGGGGCCGCCGCCGGAACTGCAGAAAAAGATGCGGGTTCCGCCGCCGAAACATCTTCGCGAGGTTTCCGCCTATCTGGCCAAGCTGATCGGCGGCTTTTTCAAGCGCTGGTTGTATCTCTTTCAGCTTGTGTGGGAGACGCGGAAATGGATTCTCTTCGTCATGTGTACCCTGTCGATTCTGTCCGGCCTTCTGCCGATTGTCTCGGCGCTGGTTGCAAAGCACCTGATCAACGCGCTTGTTGCCGCCGCAGGCGGCACGCTGGACGCCGGTTTTTCCGTCATCCTGTCCATGCTGATCCTGACGTTTGCCTGCACGTTTGCAACGCGCATGATCAACAGTGTCTCCAATTTTGTGACGCGGCTCGCCAGCGAGCTGGTGACCAACCACATCCGCGTCAAAATCATGGACAAGGCAAAAAAGCTTGATCTTGCCAGCTTTGACCGGCCGGAATTCTATGAAAAGCTTGAAAATGCGAACCGCGAAGCCGGACATCGGCCGGTTCAGATTCTAAAATCTTCGTTCAGTCTCGTCAGCAGCATCATCTCGATGGTCAGTTTCATCGCGGTGCTGGCGGCCGTCAGCCCGTGGTCCTCCGTGATCATCATCCTGCTTTCGCTGCCAAGCGCCATCGTCAACTTCGTCTACCGGCGCAAAAACGTTTTGTATATGCGGCGCCGCTCCAAGGATCGCCGCGAGATGGACTATTTCTCGGGGCTGATGGTCAACAAGGACATGGTCAAGGAAATCCGGATGCTTGACCTCGGCGACACGCTGATGCAGAAGTTCCAGACCGTCTTCAATCGGTACTTCGCCGGTCTTCGCCGGTTGATTCTCGGTGAAGGGGCGTGGGATACCGGTCTGACCGCGCTGTCCGCCGCCGTCAACTGCCTGCTCTTTCTTTCCATTGCCTATCAGGTCTACGGCGGCACGCTGACCGTCGGCGACTACACACTCTACACCGGCGCACTGAACGCCATCGCCTCTGCTGTCGCCGCGCTGATCTCCACGACGGCGGGCATTTATGAAGGAACGCTCTTCATCGACAACATGATCGCCTTTATGGCGGAGCCGGTTACGCTGAAAACAGTCTCCGGCGCTTTGCCTGCGCCGCAGATTATGCAGGGCTGCGGGCATACCCTGCGGTTTGAGCATGTCAGCTTCACCTATCCGGGCGCCGCACATGAGGTGCTGAGCGACGTCAACTTCACGCTGAACGCCGGTGAGACAACCGTTCTCGTCGGGCTGAACGGCGCCGGCAAAACGACGCTTTTGAAACTTTTGATGCGCCTGTATGATCCGACCGGCGGCGTCATCTACCTGGACGGCAAAGACATCCGGACGTATGACCTGCGCGCCTACTATGACCTGTTCGGCATCGTGTTTCAGGATTTCGGGAAGTATGCCCTCTCCGTGCGGGAAAACATCGCGTTCGGCGATATCCACCGGGAAAGCACCCCTGACGCGATCTGTGAAGCGGCGGAAGCGGCCAACGCAGAGGCGTTTATCAGCCGTCTGCCGGACGGCTATGAGACGCCGCTGACGCGTATGTTTGAGATGAACGGCATCGAACCCTCCATCGGCCAATGGCAGAAGCTGGCCATTGCGCGGGCTTTTTACAGTCGGTCTGACATCCTGATTCTCGACGAGCCGACAGCCGCGCTGGACGCCATTGCGGAACAGGAAATTTACAGCCAGTTTGATGCACTCCGCAAAGGAAAAACGGCGATTTTTGTCTCGCACAGGCTCTCCTGTGCGCGGACGGCCTCCAAAATTCTCGTTTTGCAGAACGGGCACGTCATTGAAGACGGCACGCATGCCGAGCTGATGCAGGCCGGCGGCGAATATGCCCGGCTCTTTACCGTTCAAGCCAGCCGATATCTCTCTGACAGCACCGATTCCCTGCGGTAAACCTTTTTTTCAGACCTCATCTTGCAAAAAAAAGCCGCATATGGTATAATGGAATCAGCTTAAACCAGTACCGATGAACCGATACCGATAAACCGATACCGATAAGGAAGGAGCTGACCGAACCGCTGTGGCATCGTTTACTAAAAAAGCCATCGTACAGACCTTTCTGAAGCTGCTGGATGATCGTCCGCTGAATCAGATTACCGTCAAGGATATCGTCGAGGCATGCGGCATCAACCGCAATTCCTTCTATTATCATTTTGAGGATCTGCCTTCCCTGCTGGAGGAAATCCTGAAAGACGAAGCAGACCGCATCATCAATGAACACGCCAGCGTCAGCTCTTTGGAAGACTGTCTCTGCGTCGCCATTGACTTTGCGCTCAAGCACAAGCGCGCCGTCATGCACACATACGGCGCAACCAACCGCGCCCTCTACGAACAATATTTAGACCGCGTTTCTCAGTACGTCGTCTCCGAGTATGTCAACATGAAGTTCAAGGAAATCCCGGCGAATCCGGCCGATAAGGAGCTTTTGATTCACTTTTTCAAATGCATTCTGATCGGCGGTGCGCTCGACTGGATTGCAGACGGCATGCGCTATGACATCCGCCAGCACGTGCGGCGTCTGTGCCTGCTCTTTGACGGCACCGTTGAAGAAGCCCTGCACCGCAGCGCGGATATGCCGAACACTTCTGCGGACGCTGCAACCTGATCCTTTTGCCCTGCCGATTTGGGCAGATTCCTGTTTCTGTCTGATTTTTGGATATTTTACGCCCCGTGCCTACTTTTTCGGCACGGGGCTTTTGCTGTCTATTTTCCTTTTGCCGGCGCTGCGCTATAATAAAAAGCGCCGTTTGGGCGGCGGAACGCGTCCAAATCGGCTAATTCTATCAACCGATTCAATCAAACCAAACAGGAAGGATCTGGGAAGCATGAAATTCGGAAAAGCGGTCGTGAAATGCCGTGTGCCGATTTTGATTGTTGCGCTGGCACTGCTCATTCCGGCAGTGTTCGGCATGGTCAACACACGGATCAACTACGACATGCTCAACTACCTGCCGGAAGACATGGATACCGTCATCGGGCAGGATGAACTGATGGAAGACTTCGGCAAAGGGGCGTTTTCCTTTATTATTGTAGAGGATATGCCTGCGAAGGACGTTTCCGCGCTGAAAACCAAAATCGAAGCCGTCAACCATGTTGAAACGGTGCTTTGGTACGACAGCATTGCTGACATCTCTATCCCGATGGAGATTCTGCCGGACTCGCTCTATGAGGTGTTCAACGCTGGCAACGCAACCATGATGGCCGTCTTCTTCGACACGTCCACTTCGTCGGACGATACGATGGACGCCATTCGGGAAATCCGCTCTATCGCCGGGAAACAGTGTTTTGTCTCCGGCATGTCTGCACTGGTCACGGATCTGAAAGACCTCTGCGAACAGGAAGAGCCGATTTACGTGGCCATTGCCGTTGTGCTGGCGACCGTCGCCATGATGCTTTTCATGGACAACTGGCTGATCCCGTTCGTCTTCCTGGCCAGCATCGGCATCGCCATTGTGATCAACCTGGGCACCAACTACTTCATGGGTGAAATATCTTACATCACCAAGGCGCTCTCCGCCGTTTTACAGCTCGCCGTCACCATGGACTACTCCATCTTCCTGTGGCACAGCTACAATGAACAGCGCGCGTCCTATCCAGACCGGCTGGAAGCCATGGGCCGCGCCATTCACGAGACGCTGACTTCCGTCGTCGGCAGCTCCATCACCACCATCGCCGGGTTCATCGCGCTCTGCTTCATGAGCTTCACGCTCGGGCGCGACCTGGGCATCGTCATGGCAAAGGGCGTTCTGCTGGGCGTTCTCAGCTGCGTGACCGTTCTGCCGGCCATGATTCTCGTCCTCGACAAGCCGCTGCAAAAAACCATGCACCGCTCCATCATCCCGCAGATGGGCAAACTTTCGAAGGGCATCGTCAAAATCTTCCCGGTGTTTCTGGTTCTTTTCGTCGCGCTGGTCATCCCCTTCTATTACGGCTATGACAAGACCAACGACGAAGTTTATTACGACATGGGCGAATGCCTGCCGGAAAACATCGATTATGTCACCGCCAACCGGAAACTGCAGGATGAGTTCAACGTCGCTTCGACGCACATGATCCTCGTAGACGCCAACCTTCCGTCGAAAGACGTCAAGGCAATGGCCAAAGAAATGGAAGCCGTGGACGGCGTCAAATATGTCATCGGGCTGGATACGCTGCTCGGTTCCCGTCTGCCGGAAGCTTTCCTTCCGGACGCCGTAACCAGCACGCTGAAAAGCGACCGTTGGCAGCTGCTGCTGATCAACTCGGAATACCGCGTCGCCAGCGCAGCCGTCAATACGCAGATCGATGCGCTGAACACGATTTTGAAGCGTTACGATGAAGGCGCCATGCTGATCGGCGAAGGCCCCTGCATGAAGGATATGATCGAAACGACCGACACCGACTTCAAGGTCGTTAACACCATCTCCATCGTCGCCATCTTCGTCATTATCCTGCTCGTTGAAAAAAGCATCTCTCTGCCGTTCATTCTGGTGGCCGTCATTGAGCTGGCCATCTTCATCAACCTCGGCCTGCCGCACTTCCTGGGTCAGTCGCTGCCGTTTATCGCCCCGATCTGCATCAGCACGATTCAGCTCGGCGCAACCGTGGACTACGCGATTCTGATGACGACGCGCTACAAAACAGAACGGGCTGCCGGTCAGGACAAGCGAACGGCTGTGACAACGGCGCTGTCCACCTCGATTCCGTCGATCCTCGTCAGCGCCCTCGGCCTGTTTGCCGCAACATTCGGCGTTGCCGTTTACTCCGACATTGACATCATCAGCTCGATGTGCTCCCTGATGGCGCGCGGCGCAATCATCAGTATGTTCTGCGTCGTTCTGATTCTCCCGGCCATGCTGATGCTGTTTGACAAAATCATCCGTGCGACCACGCTCGGCTTCAAAGCAAAAAAACAGGAAAAATAAGAGACAACGGAGGCTATTCATATGAAACGTTTTGAAAAGCATCTTTTGACCAAGGCGCTGCCGCTTGTTTTGTGCGGCGCCATGGTATTCGGCAGTTCTGCCGTTGCCGCTTCCGTCCCAGCGGCGGACAGCAGCCTGAAAACCGGCATGACGGCCGGCGCATCCGGCGCGAAAACAGAGTCTTCCGTTTCCAAAGACGAAACGGTTTACGTCATCGCCGGTGCAGACGGTTCCACGCAGAAAGTCATTGTCAGCGACTGGCTCAAAAATCCGGACGCCGGCAGCACCCTTTCCGACCGCAGCACGCTGAGCGGCATTGAAAACGTCAAAGGCGAAGAAACCTTCACCACAGGCGACAACGATGCACTCACCTGGAATGCAAACGGGAAAGACATCTACTATCAGGGCGTCAGCAATCGGACGCCGCCGGTCACGTTTGCCATTCACTATACGCTGGACGGCAAAGAGGTTTCCGCCTCCGAAATCGCAGGCAAGAGCGGCCGGGTTTCCATCCGCTTCGACTATACCAACCATGAAACGCGCCGCGTCGAGGTCAACGGCACCTCGCGTGATGTCTGCGTCCCCTTCCTCGCGCTGACGGGCATCTTCCTGTCGAACGATCACTTCACCAACGTCGAAGTCACCAACGCCCGTCTGGCGAATGACGGCGACCGGACGATTATCATCGGCGCCGCGCTGCCGGGTCTGGCAGAAAGCCTGAATCTAGACAGCGATACGATCTCGCTGCCGGAATCGTTTGAAATCACCGCAGACGCCACGAATTTTGAATTGCTGACAAGCGTCACCGTCGTGACCAACGAGCTTTTCAGCAAAATCAACCTGAGCAATGCCGATGAACTGTCCGGGCTGAGCGACTCGATGGACGCTTTGACCAGCGCAGTCGATCAGCTGACCAAAGGGTCTGCGGATCTGTCGACCGGTCTGAACACGCTGCTTGACAAATCGGGCGATCTGATCGCCGGGATTGACGCGCTGGCAGCCGGCGCGGGCCAGCTGGCTTCCGGCGCTGCGCAGCTGGATCAGGGCGCAGGCGCGCTGAAATCCGGTTCTGCCTCGCTGGTGAACGGACTGAACCAGCTCACCGCCAACAACGCCGCACTGTCCGGCGGCGCCAAACAGGTCTTTGAATCGCTGCTTGCAATGGCAGACACGCAGCTCGCTGCTGCCGGTTTGCAGACCGACAAGCTGACCATTGAAAATTACAGCACGGTTTTGGGCAAACTTCTCTCCTCGCTCGATGAATCGAACGTCCGCGCTATGGCGGAATCCGCCGCCCGCACCAAAGTGGAAGCGGCTGTCCGCGCGCAGGAAAGCGTCATTCGTGCACAGGTTGAATCCGCCGTTCAGGCACAGGTGCTGGAAGGCGTGCTGAAAGCCGCCGGGAAACCGATGACCGCCGAACAGTATCAGGCCGCCGTGGCTGCAGGTCAGATTCCGGCCGAGATGCAGGCGCAGGTTGAAGCCGCTGTCTCCGCACAGATGGCCTCCGCGCAGATCCAGGCAACCATTTCCTCGACTGTCGAATCCAAGATTCAGGAACTCGTCGATCAGAATATGCAGTCTGCCGACGTCGTCAAACAAATCGAAGCCGCTGTGGAAAGCGCCAAGGCCGGTGCTTCCAGTCTGGCTTCGCTGAAGGCGCAGTTTGACAGCTACAATGAATTTTATCAGGGACTGCTCACCTATACGGCCGGCGTCGCCAGTGCCAAGGATGGCGCCGCGCAGCTGGCCGACGGTGCAGCAACGCTGAAAAACGGTTCCGCATCCCTGTCCGCTGGCGCTACTGAGCTGAAAAACGGGCTTGCTTCGCTTCAGAGCGGCAGCAGCGCACTGGTGGACGGCGTCAAGCAGCTTGCGGATGGCGCAAAACAGCTTGCCGACGGCTTCACCCAGTTCAAGGAACAGGGCATTGAAAAACTCGTCGGCGCCGTGGAAGGCGACCTCGAAGGTCTGCTCGACGGTCTGACCGCTGTCTGCGATGCGTCGAAAGACTATGCCTCCTTCGCCGGGATCGGCGACAACATGAACGGCAGCGTCCGCTTCATCTATCGGACCGAAGCGGTCAAAGCCGCGGACTAAACTTGCTGATCTCTTTTATTTGACCCATCTCTTCCTTCCAAACATTTCCCGCACAAACATTTCCCGCGCAAACATTTCCCGCGCAAACATTTCCCGCGCAAACATTTCCCGCGCAAAAGCAGCCGCCAGCCGGATTGTTTCCAGCTGGCGGCTGCTTTTGCCGAAACAGGGTCAATCTGCCTGGTTGAGCTGTTTATAGAGGGTCCTTGCTTCGCCGGGGTTCAGACGGATGAAGACGGTGCCGTCAACCGGTTCGTTATTGCCGTACCACTGGAAGGAAAGCACCATGACCGGCATATCCGGGTCGATCTCCGTGCCGTCGGCCTGCTGTGCGGCGCGGTTCAGCAGCAGCTGCACCGCTGCGCGCTCCTCCTGTTCTTCTGCCCCGCTGCCGCTTGAACAGGAGCAGACAAACCCCTCTTCTGCGCTGTAGCCGGGAATCGCTGCATTGACAAACCGCGCCGTGACATACATCTCGTAGTACTCACGGTCGCCGTCCGCATGCGCCAGCACTTCCGCCGCCCTTCTGACTGCCGGAAGCAGTTTGTTCTTTCCGGACACAAACCGCTCGAAGAGCTTCGGCGTATAGCGGTTCAGCGGATATCTGGAAAAGAACTGCGTGAATCCTTTCGTGCCGGAGACGCCGATGGAAAGCAGACCCCGATACGGGTCTTCGCTGATGGCGGCGTCGTAGTCCGCTCCGCCGTAAACGCCGACTTCATCCAGATAGGCCTGCCAGATTTCAGCATCCGAGTCCGGCAGAACCCCGCCAGACACATATCCCATCCGGACAGAGGATACCTCGCTGAGCGACGGCAGCATCCGCTGCGCCGCCACGTATGCCGGTTCCCGCTCCAGGATTTCCAGCATCCTCGCCGCCTCCGAGGGCTGGAAGGCAATCCGCCGTTTGAAGGAGCTGAGGCCGGTGGAAATGGTTACGGTGTAAGCGTGAGCGGCATCTGCTTCATATCTGCCGAAGGGATCCGCATCCGCCTGGGCAATTGTCCAGTTGAGCGCCGTTTGGACGATATCGAACAGTTCCGGGTTCTCGAACCAGATGTCACGCGTCAGCAGCGATGCGTATGACGGATTCCTGCTGTATCGGGAGCCGGTGTCGATCCGGACAGCCCGGATATCACCGGTGTCAACCGTTCTGTGCTGCATAACGTCCGCCGTTTTGCTCATGCCGGCGTACAGAAGCGTCGGCACCGCAAAGAGCAGCACCAGAAAGAGCGGCAGTGTGGTCAACAGGTTTTTGAACCGCTTGGTCGTAATCAGCTCATAGATAAAATAGCTGAGCGCCGCCGCCAGGATCAGGATGGCTGAAATGGCAAACTGATCGTTTATATAGCGGAAGACGTTTTCGTTCTGTGAAATTGCGCAGAACGCCAGCAGCGTCAGGAACGGCAGTGTGATGGCGCTGCGGTAAACGTGCTGCAGCATGCGGCACGGCGCGCTGGATTCCGCCGTTTCGGCGCGCCGCCGCATATACAGCAGCAAGGCTGCCGCAAAATACAGGACCGCTAAGATGGCGGAGTAGAGGTACGCCCGGCTGAAGGCGATCAGCTGCGGAACCTCGCCGCGCTCGAAGATGTAGTAAAACACCGTCATCGGCGCAGCCGCAATGTGATAGATCGGATTCAGCCAGAAGGGCAGTTCCCCCGCAGGCACGAGCGTCGCCTGCGACAGGATGCCTGCGCCGGTCACGGTCATCACGAAGCGCGGCAGAAAGAGAATCAGCGCCGTCAGAATGAGATTGGAAAAGCGCGTGCCGGAGAGACACACGGCGACAGCCGTTGCACAGGCGACGAGCAGCGTGCCGATGCCGAAATAAGCGAGCAGGTACGGAATCATCACCGGACGGATGGTGATGCCTGCCAGCGTGTAGCCCAGCCACCCGCTCAGCACCGTCGCGGTCACCGTCCCGGCAATCCACGTCGCCGCGGCTGCAAAGCCCGACAGGAACGTCGCGCACGCCGTGTTGGGCAGGCTGTAATAGAAATCGCACGCATTTCGGCGGTTCAGGTACGAAAACACGTTGTAGACAAGACCTGCGCCGCCGAGATACATGAACGCCCACAGCACAGGCGTCACGCTGGAAAGCGACATCCGGATGCTGCCGGGATGGTCTGTTGTTACGGTGTAGATCAGCGGCGGCAGCAGCGTAATCAAAATGCATGCCGCCGCCAGGATGCAGCCCGTCAGCATCAGCTGGCGGAGCAGATCGGCATACAGCCGGGCGTTAAAAAAACGGTGCTGTTTCATGCTTTCTCCTCCCTGCGCAGGATGTCATCAAACACATAGCCGAGCGCTTCCATTTCATAGATGAAGATTTCTTCCAGCGTCAGCGGCAGGATATCGAGCAGCAGCGGCGACTGTTCCGCCAGCTTCCGTCGAACCGCCTCGCGGTCGCCGCGGACGATGGCATTGGCCACAGAGCCTTTTTTGCTCCAGTCGAGCACCTCAAGATCACCCAGAACGCTGCGGTCAAACGGCGCCGCAAACGCAATCTGGACTTTGAACAGGCTGGTCTTCAGGTTTTCAACGTCGCTTTCAAAAATCAGACCGCCGCGGTGGAGCAGCGCGAGCTGGTCGCAGGTGTCTTCGAGATCCCGCAGAGAGTGGCTGGAAATTACGGCGGCTGCATTTCTCGTCTCCACATCGCTGTACAAAACGCGCTTGACCAGATTGCGCATCACCGGATCCAGACCGTCAAACGTCTCGTCGAACAGGATATAGTCCGGCATCGAGGAGAGCGCAAGGATGATGGCGGCCTGACGACGCATCCCTTTGGAGAACGTCGCCAGATTTGCCTTCGGGTTCAAGCCGAAAAGCGCGGTCAGCTCGCTGTATCGTTCGTCGGAAAACGCCGGGTAGTTCGCCCGGTACAGCGCGGCCATGCGGTTCATTGAGCTGTGCGGCAGGAAGAACAGCTCATCCGGCACGAATGCAATACGCGCTTTCGCCGCCGGTGAGTCGTAGACCGGCACGCCTTCGACGGTGACGCATCCCTCTGCCGGGCGGTATACGCCGGCAATCAAACGCAGAAACGTCGATTTGCCTGCGCCGTTTGAACCAACCAAGCCATAAACGCAGCCCTTTGGAATCTGGCAGTTCAATTTGTCCAGCGCCTTGAACGCACCGAACTGCATGGTTACGTTTTCTGCACGGATCATACCGCTTTCTCCCCTTTCGTCTGATACACTTCATATCCCTCTGCCAGCGCTTGGCTGGCTTTCTCCTGCGGGACGCCGTATGCGGCCAGCATTTCGCCCAGCGCGCGCAGAGCGTTCAGCAGTTCGTCGCAGTCGCTCCGGAGAATTTCCGCTGCGTTGACTGTGATATAGCGCCCCGTCCCCGGCGCGGTAAAGCAGAGCCCGCGCCTTTCCAAATCGGCATACGCTTTCTGGACGGTATTCGGGTTGATCGACAGTTCCTGCGACAGCGCCCGAACCGATGGCAATGCAGCATTCGGCGCCAGCAGCCCAAGCAGAATCAGCCGCTCAAACTGTGCCGTCAGCTGCTCGTAAATCGGCGTCGGCGAATACCGGTCAATGGCAAACATCGTTGATTGCACGCTCCCTTTCCTGTTCCCGCAGGCATTCCGCGTCTGCCGGACGCCTGCGGTGATTTGCATTTTAACTGTACTGTGTGTCGTAGTACACCGTTATTATAACACATCAAAAACCGGCTGTCAAGCCGGAATCCGGCAATCCGGCTGAAAATGCCGTTCCATCGGCCGTCCCATCGAAGGAGCCACTTGACAAGCGGCGCCTTCGGCGGTATAATTCGTGTATGGTATCTTATTTTTCTCAAATGGAGCACTCAAAAACATGAAGCTTTTTGGAAAACAGGATCAGGAACCGGCGCCGGATATGCGCCCGCCGATCAACCGGCTGGAGCCGGATCCAACGGTCGGTCTCTCGGCGGCTGACGTACAGGACCGGACAGACAAAGGCTATGCCAACCTGTCTGTCACTTCCCCGACCAACACGGTGCGGCATATCATCCTCAGCAACGTCTTCACCTACTTCAACTTCATCTTTTTTGCGCTGGCAGCCGCGCTGATCTGCGTCGGTTCCTTCAACAATCTGACGTTTTTGGGCGTCATCCTCGTCAATACGGCCATCGGCATTGTGCAGGAGCTGAATGCCAAACGCACGCTGGACAAGCTGACGCTTCTGGCGGAACCGCGTGCAACCGTCGTCCGGGACGGAAAAGAATCAGCTATCCTGACAGAATCGCTCGTCGTAGACGACATTGTCATTTTCTCCGCCGGGAACCAGATCTGCGCCGACGCCGTCGTCGTGTCCGGCGAAGTTCAGGTCAACGAATCGCTTGTCACCGGCGAATCCGACGAAATCACAAAGCGTGCGGGCGACAGTCTGCTCTCCGGCAGCTTTATCGTTTCCGGCGTCTGCCGGGCGCGTTTGGACAAGGTCGGGCATGATTCTTTCGTCTCCAAACTGACGCTGGACGCCAAAAAGAGCAGCAAATCCGGTCACCCCGGCATGATGCGGTCGCTGACGCGGCTCGTTCAGGTGATCGGCGTCGTCATCATCCCGATGGGCATTGCGCTCTTCCTGCGGCAGCGGGCCATGCTCGATCTGACGACCAAAGAAAACGTTGAAAAAACGACGGCTGCGCTGATCGGCATGATCCCGGAGGGACTGTATCTGCTGGCCAACGTTGCGCTGGCTGTCAGTGTGGTGAAGCTGGCGAAAAAAGAAACGCTGGTGCACGACCTGAAGTGCATTGAAACGCTGGCACGCGTCGATGTTTTGTGCGTTGACAAAACAGGCACCATCACAGAACCCGTCATGGAAGTCGAGCAGATCATTTCGCTCAATGAACAGACCAGTGAGGCCAAGCTCGAATCGCTCCTGACCGATTTTGCAGGCAACATGGCCGCCGACAACAACACGATGCAGGCGCTGAAAAAACGGTTCGGCAAGCCCCGTTTCCGCAAGGCTGTTTCCGTGCAGTCGTTTTCTTCCACCACCAAAACGAGCGGCGTCTCGTTTGGCGACGAGGAGCATTATCTCCTCGGTGCGCCTGAATTTCTGCTGAAAGACGGCTATGACCTCTGGCGCGCGCACATTGAACCGTATGCAGCCACCGGATGCCGCGTCCTGATGTTTGCGCACGTCGGCGCAGACCGGATTCTGACGCCGCTGGGGCTGGTTCTGCTGACCAATAAAATCCGGCCGAACGCCCGGGCGACGTTTGAATACTTTACCGAACAGGGCGTCGCCATCAAAGTCATCTCCGGCGACAACCCGCTGACGGTTTCGGCGGCGGCCGCCGCCGCAGGAATTCCGGATGCAGACAACGGCATTGACCTTTCCACGGTCAAAACCGACGAAGCGCTGGAGGATGCCGCTGCATCCTATACCGTCTTCGGCCGCGTCACGCCGGAACAGAAACGGAAGCTCGTCCGCTATCTAAAAAAAGCCGGGCACACCGTCGCTATGACCGGCGACGGCGTCAACGATGTGCTGGCGCTCAAAGAGGCCGATTGCAGCGTCGCCATGGCCTCCGGCAGCGACGTCGCCTGTCAGGTTTCGCACCTGGTGCTGCTGAACTCCGACTTTGCCTCCATGCCGTCCGTCGTTGCGGAAGGCCGGCAGGTCATCAACAACATCGAGCGTTCCGCTTCGCTCTTCCTTGTAAAAAACATTTTCTCCTTCGTTTTGTCGCTGATTTCGATCTTTGCGGTCTTCGCCTATCCGCTGACGCCGGTGCAGCTCTCGCTCATCAGCACCACGACGATCGGCATCCCCGCCTTTTTCCTCGCGCTGGAGAAAAACGAAAACCTCGTCCGCGGAAAGTTTTTGCGGAACGTGCTCTTCCGGGCGCTGCCTGCCGCACTGACTGATCTTTTCATCATCGGCGGCGTCATCTTGTTTGAGCACGCGTTCAGCCTCGAAAACGAAATGATTTCCACGATCTCCACGATTCTGATGGGCGGCGTCGGGTTTGCCATGGTCTTCCGCATCAGCCGGCCGTTCAACTGGAAGCGCGCCGTTCTGCTCGGCGGTCTGCTCACCCTGTTTGTCGGCACGATGCTCATCGTCCCCGGCTTCCTGTCGCTCTCTCCGATTGATTTCCAGGGTGCGCTGGTGCTGGTTGTTTTCGCGCTGCTGATCCCTTCCGTATTGTTTGCATTTTCCCGCTCGCTGACCTGGCTCTCCACGCAGATCAAAACATGGTTTGAAAAACGTCGCGCAGAAAAATAACAAATCAGATTGTTTTTTCACCGGCAGGATTTGCTTCCTGCCGGTGTTTTTTGTCCGCTTTATCTGTTTTTCGTACCCATTCCGTTTGATTTTCTGCATTTGTC
>CAJLFQ010000013.1 GCA_905205975.1 uncultured Eubacteriales bacterium
AAGAATCCAACATCGAATCGATGAAGGCTTTTTTATAATGCGCCTGCACATGAAAAAAGCGCCGACGGAAACCCGTCGGCGCTTTTTTTAGTGAATTCAACCCGGCAGAAGCGATTCGCTTTGCTGAGGAGAAACTCGCTCCGCCTTAGACAGCACGTGTCACTTTGTTGGAACGGAGGCACCTTGTGCAAACATTGATATGACAGGGAGATCCGTTGACGACGGCCTTAACCCTTTTCACATTGGGCTTCCAAGCCCTGTTTGAACGCCGGTGCGAGTGCGAGAGCTTGATACCAAACGTAACGCCCTTCCCGCAGATATCACATTTTGCCATTTGTAGCACACCTCCCTTAGGATTCGTTATCGGGACACAACAGCAAAAGCCGCTGTGAAGCAGTTGAATTCTCGGCTCATCGTTTTCTATGACTCAAGCACAAGACTTATATATGATATCACATTTTCGATGGAAATGCAAGTATCTATTCGAATTTTTCCCGGGGTTTTTCAAAAAAATCTTTGTCCCGTTTGGGCAGTCAGAATTCCGCCAGCGGATGGACGTTATACGTCTGCGGCCAGCGCGGTTTCAGCAGTCGAACGGCCGCCTGTGCAGCTGCGTCATCCGCGAAGATGCCGAAAACAGCCGTACCGGTTCCCGTCATGCAGGCCCCCAGCGCCCCCGCCTGAAGCAGGCTGCGCCGGATTTCCGAAACCACCGGGCGGATTGCCGACGTCACCGGTTCCAAAACATTGCCCAGCCGTTCGGCCAGTTCATACCGGTCATTTGACCGGATGGCGCGGACAGCGCCTTCGGTATCCGGGTGTGCCGTCACGCCTGCGGCGTCCAGTTTTTCAAAGATGGCTTTTGTGGATGCCGACGGGCGCGGCTTGCAGAGCACCATCGGCAGCTCCGTCATGACCGGCAGATGGGTCAGCCGGTCACCAATGCCTTCGGCCACCGCACATCCGCCGTGCAGTGCAAACGGCACGTCTGCGCCGACCGATGCTGCCAGCTGATTCATCGCCTCCGCCGTCAATCCGGCGTGCAGCAGCAGATCCAGCGCGCGAAGCACAGCCGCTGCATCTGCGCTGCCGCCGCCCAATCCGGCGCCGACCGGGATGCGTTTTTGGATGGCGATGCGGATGTCCGCAGTCATGCCGGCCGCTTTCAGGAAAGCGGCGGCGGCTTTGTAGGCGGTATTGCGCTCGTCAGCCGGCAGGTAACCCTTATCGGCTTTGACTGCGATGGCCGTTTCTGCCGCGCAAACAGCCTCCACCCGAACGGTATCGCAGAGCGACACCGTCTGCATGATGGAGCAGAGTTCATGATATCCGTCTGCGCGGCGGCCAAGCACATCGAGCGTCAGGTTGATTTTTGCCGGGGCTGACAGCTGCATATTCTCACACTTCTCTCATCAATCTTTCGGGGTGCGGATTTTCTTTTTCAGTTCAATGGCCTTCAGGCGGCACATTTCATGACAGCAGTAGCATTTGATGCACGGCCCGTGATGAATGAATGCCTTGCAGTTTTCGACCGTGATGGTATGTTTCGGGCAGGCGCGGGCGCATTCGCCGCAGCCGACGCATTTTGCGGGGTCTACAAACGGATAGGGTTCCAAAAAGCGCGTTACCGGCGTGCGGAGGCGGCCGGGCAGCAGGGAAAGCAGGCCTGCGCTCCCCATATACGGCGGCGGCATGAACCGAACGGCCGCTTCATCCAGCGGCAGGCCGATGATTTCCAGCCCGTCCACGCTGTCGGGCGCGTAACCGCGGCGGATGGATTCCTGAATCGTCGGCACGCGTGACGCCGACATGCCGATCAGCTTCGCCGCAGCCAAGTCGGCACAATGCGGGTTCTGCGCCGCGATCAGCAGGTTCGCACGTTTCGGATCGCCGGTACCCGGGCCTTTGCCCTCCATGCCGACGACGCCGTCGATCAAAGAGAAATCCGGTGCAACGGTATCGCAGATGTCGCACAGCAGTTTGGCAAACTGCGTCCGCTCCGGGATTTTGGCATGGTATTTCGCTTTTTCCAGCCCGGCAACTGCCCCGTACAGATTTTTGACGGCGCCGGTCATGCGGGCGTAAGTATGCGTTTTCAGTTTGGCGAATGAAATCACCACGTCGGCAGAACGCACATAGGCCGCCAGCTTCATAGCGTGCCGGCCGTCGGGCGATTCGATGTTCGCTTCGCCGAAATCGGTATTCAGTTTGGCGCCGCTCTCCTCAGCGGCCTGTTTCATGCCCGTTGCACGGTAAATGGCATCTACCGCCGCCTGATTGAAAACGCCGCCGGGGCTGTCCCCGATGATAACGTCGGCAGCGCCGCAGGCAAACAGGCGTTTTGCCAAGGCGGCAACCAGCGCCGGATGCGTGGTCGCCGCTTTTTCCGGTTTGTGCGCCGCCAGCAGGTTTGCCTTAATCAGGACAGACTTTCCCGCAACGGCCTCGGCAATCGGAAATGCCGCAAAAATCTGGTCAAATGCCGGTTCAATGGCGTCCGGTTCATAGGATGCGCAGCGAACCACAGCGACGCGCCGGTCGTTTGTATCGTACATCAATCGCTCTCCCCTTTCGGTGGCTGTCAAATCAGATTCGTTATAGAGACTGGACAAACGCTTCGATCCGTTCCAGCGCCGAAGCGATTTTCTGGACGGAATACGCATACGAGCAGCGGACAAACCCTTCGCCCGCTTCGCCGAATGCGTTGCCCGGGATGACCGCGACATGCTGTTCATAGAGCAGGCGGCGGCAGAATTCATCACTGGAGAGGCCGGTAGGCCGGATATCCGGGAAGACATAGAAAGCACCGCAGGGCTCAAAGCAGGGCAGACCGATACGGTTCAGACCGTCGCAGATAAAGCGGCGGCGCTGATCGTATTGTTCGCGCATTTCCTGAATGTCTTCGTCGCCGTTTTCGACCGCCTCCAGAGCGGCATACTGGCTCGCCGTCGGGGCGCACATCAATGCGAACTGGTGAATTTTTGTCATCAGCTTGGCGACCTCTGCCGGTGCAGCCGCATATCCCAGCCGCCAGCCGGTCATCGCATGGCTTTTCGAGAGACCGGAGACGACAATCGTTCGCTCCTTCATGCCGGGCAGCGTGGAAATCGAAACGTGCCGTTCACCGCCATAGGTGAGTTCCCCGTAGATTTCATCGCTGACGACGATCAGATCCCGGCGGACGCAGACTTCTGCAATGGGTTCCAGATGTTCTCTGCGCATGACCGCGCCGGTCGGATTGTTTGGGAACGGCAGAATCAGCACTTTTGTCCGCGGCGTTATGGCAGCTTCCAGCCGTTCGGCCGTCAGGCGGAATTCGTCTTCCGCGGTGGTTGCAATCGGGACGGGCACGCCGCCGCAGAGCTGTGTGATCGGGTCATAGCAGACAAAGCAGGGCTCCGGAATAATTACTTCGTCTCCAGGGGTGATAAAAGCGCGGAGCGCCAGGTCGATGGCCTCGCTTCCGCCGACGGTGACCAGCACTTCATCCGGGCTGTAATCCATCGCGAACCGGCGGTGCAAATAGTTGGAAATCGCCTTCCGGAGCTGCGGAAGCCCGCTGTTGGGCGTATACATGGTATTGCCCTTTTCAAGGGAGTAAATGCCGGCGTCGCGGATGTGCCACGGCGTGACAAAGTCCGGCTCGCCGATGCCCAGAGAAACCACATTTTCCATGGTATAGGCGAGGTCAAAAAACTTGCGGATGCCGCTCGGTTTCAGAGAAACGGCGCGCTGGTTGAATTTATCGGAGATCGGCATATGCAATTCCTCCGTCAGACCAGCATGGTGCGTTTGTCTTCATCCGGCTCGTCGGTGAAGATGACGCCCTTGTCTTTGTATTTTTTCAGTACGAAATGCGTCGCCGTTGCGCTGACGGCCTCCATGACGGCCAGTTTCTGCGCGACAAACAGGGCGACTTCTTTCAGCGTTTTGCCTTCGATCAGAACCATCAGGTCAAAGCCGCCGCTCATGAGATAAACGCTGTCGACTTCTTTATATTGATAAATGCGCGATGCGACGCGGTCAAAGCCTTCTCCGCGCTGCGGCACGACCTTGACTTCGATCAGCGCCGAGACCACCTCGCGGTCCGTCTTATCCCAGTCGACGATGGTGGTATAGCCGATGATGGTTTTGTTTTTTTCAAGCGTGCCGACTGCGTCGGCCACTTCGCTTTCTTCACAGCCAAGCATTGCCGCAAGCTGTGCACAGGTGATGCGGCCATGCGTTTCCAGCAGTTTCAGCATTTGGTTGGTATCGAGCATAAGGAAAGTTCCCTCCTGTCAGAATGGCGTTTTATTCCGCCGTTTGAAAATCAGATATGCATTCGGCCGGCATTTGAGACGTTTTTTGTATAAAAAAACGCCCCAAGCTGACCCAATCAGCTTAGGACGAACCAGAAACAGCCCGCGTTACCACCTAAGTTCAGAAGTTGCCCTCTGCGCTCTGCCGGTATACAAAAACCGTATACCGCTCTCCTTTTGACGGTGGAGAACCGGTGAAGCCTACTCGATTCCTTTCGGTTCACAGCTCAGGGACCGCTTCTGACAACACCGCGCAAAGGCTTGCACCAGCCGCCTTCTCTCTTCGCCGCAGAGATTGCCATACTCTTTCCCGTCAATGCTTTTATCTATTATACCACGCTTTTCAGCAATCGTCAAGCCCGGAACCGTTTTTCATGCGGTTCCGGGCTTGAAAATCGTCAGATCATTTTTTTCAGGTATTTGTTGATGCCCGGCAGCAGAACGGCGGCATTGACACAGAGGATGTCGGTTGCGCCATGCTCTTTGGCGAAGGAAATCAGATTCAGAGACGGTTTGCCGTCGGTATTGAACTGACGGGGGTCAATGACGTAAATTTCTTCGAAATGGTCTGTCAGGAAAGGCACCAGCGCATTGCCGTAGGATTCTTTTGTCACGATGCAGACGCGGCCGTTTTTGACGGTATCGCTGACGATGTGTGAAATCGGATTGTCGCCGGAGATAAACATGCTGTATTTTGCCCCGCGGGACATTTTATCGGCCGATTCCTGGCTGGCGACCACGGCACGCGGGCTGCCGTTTGTCATCGCAGGTGTCGAATAGACCGTCATTGTGGACGGGTTGATCGGGCGGAAATACTCGACGCTGTCCGGGTTGTTGTAGAAGCGGCTGGCATAATCCTTCGCATAGATGCTCATGGTGCCGACAAAGTTTTCGACGATGCCCGTTTCATATTCCGAGAGGTCGTGCGGCGTAAAGCCGGCGGCCTTGCAGAAGGCGACATAGGCATAGTAGGCGCCGCGCTGCGTCCAGTGGTGATCCGTCCGGAAGTAGAGATATTCCGACGAATGCTGATTCAGCTCCGACCATGTATCGACGCCGACGGCGCCGTTTTGCAGGGCGTTATAGATGACGTTCATCGCACGCTGCTGGGAGCGCGTCCCCGCCTGATATTTGGCAGGCGCGCAGAACTCCACGGCACTCGGGCAGAACATCGCGTAGACGTTGACGTCCGGAAGCTGCTGTTTGATGGAGGAGACGGTTCCGGCATAGGATTCCAATGCGCTGTCGACGCCGTAGTAGTGTTCCATCGCGCTGTTGCCGATGACGAGCACCGCCCCGGTATCGATCGGCGTCGTATCGACATTCTGCGAATCCTGACCGGATGTCTGCACGCCGGTGGTCGTTTCAAACACGCTGACCGGTGTGTCAGAGGTTGTATCGATTACAACCGGAAGACCGGACGTTTCCGGCGGCGCCACCGTGATATCCGCAATCGTTCCGCCGGGCTGCGTCGAAGACGTTTCCGGCGGCGTTGTCGGCTGTGTGCCGGATTCAGAGGCTTTCGGCGTGGTTTCCGCCGGTGCGCCGGATGAGCACGCCGAAAGCTGTGCCGCCATTGCCAGCGCAGAAACCAGCAGAACCAGCCGTTTCATACGGTTTTGATTCATCATATGGGTGTCCCCCTATTCGTTCTGTTGTGCGGCGGAGGCGCGCGGCTTCATCCGCAGTGCCCGCCTGTTTGAGCTTCTATTATAGACCGGAATTGTAAAAAAATCATGTCCGCCCGACCTGTTTTCCGTGCGGGTGCCCGTCAAAATTTCTCCGGCCGTTTTCGGCAGAAAGCCAATCATTTGATTTGACAAGGCCCGTGCGGATATGCTATACTTAACCGGACTGAACTTTTGTTTGGATCTCATCTGATTTTGACCGGTGGAGGTGTATTGCGCTGGAACACCCGACAGATCTTCATGCCACGGCGATGTTTACCGGACATCGCCGCATTTCTAACATCGAGCGTGACCGGCTCCGGCAGATTTTGCCGGACGTCATCACCGCGCTGTTCCGGGAAGGCATCTCCACCTTTATCAGCGGCGCCGCCATCGGGTTCGACACGCTGGCGGCGCAGGCTGTTTTGTCGGTTCGGGATGCCGGGCTGGCCGTCTCGCTGCAATTGGCCGTCCCCTGTCTGAACCAGGATACCCGCTGGAACCGCTCGGACCGCGCCGCGTATGCGGCGTTGATGCAGCAGGCGGACAGCGTGCTGCACACGTCGTTCACACCGTACTACAACGGCTGCATGCAGGTGCGCAACCGCTACATGGTAGAGCACGCCGCCGTCTGCATTGCGTATTTCAACGGGGAGCCGCTCGGCGGCACCGCCGCCACATACCGTCTGGCGCAGTCGTTTCACCGCCGGATTCTGAACCTCTGCCCGCCGAAAGCTTCTGAAAGCCAGCTCAGCCTTTCAGAGACCGAAAGCGAATAACCCGCTCGTCACGCGTCCGCCGACGGAAACGCATACGCCGTCAGCTCTTTGATGCGGGCGGTATCGCCGCAGAGATACAGATAGCCGAGCAGCGCTTCCAGCGCCGTCGCCTGTGCGTATTCCGCCGGGGTGCTGCCTTTGGGGATCCGAATATGCCGGTGGTTGCGTCCGCGCAGAAAAACCGCCCGTTCGTCCTCCGTCAGCTGATCAAAAATCCGCTGTGCGAGCGCCGCTTGTCCGGCGGCGCAGACATACGAGACAACCGCGCCGTGCAGTTCTTTGACCTTTTTCCCGGTCTCCTGGAGCAGGCGCGTCCGGACAATCAGTTCAAACACACAATCTCCGATGTATGCAAGTTCCAACGCCCCCGTCTGTGCGGCGGTGTGCCGGTCTTCCGGCGCATCGCCGTTTGTTTTTTGGCTGAGATTCCATGGTTCTGTCATTGGTCATCCTCCATTCCGGCCGTTTCAGGCGGAAACAGCTGGGACTGTCTGCGCAAAGCGACAATGGTCAGCTCGTGCATGGCGCGCGTCATGGCGACGTAGAGCAGTTTTCCGTCTTCTTCGCCGTACAGTGCGCTGTTGGACAAAATCACGCGGTCAAACTCCATCCCTTTTGCCAGCGCAAGCGGGATGATGCAGCGTCCCCGTTCGTATGCCATTTTGTCATCGTCGGCCAGAATGATCCCCCGGATGCGTTTGCTGCACTTCTGGTAGAGTTTTCTGGCTTCTGCAATCGTCTTGGTAACGACGGCCGTCGCGCTGTTCGATGCACACGGTTCTTCCAGCGCGGCGCAGATGGCCTCCACCGCGTCGCGGTCGTTTTTCGCTGTGACGAACCGTACCGGCTTGCCGTGGCGTTCAAAATAGGCGGCAGGCTGTTGGCTGAGCACCGAACCGGCCAGCGCCATAATTTCTGCGGTAGAGCGATAGCTCTTGGTCAGGCGACGGATTCCGCTGGACTTACGGTTGTAAACCGCCAGAATTTCTTCGCCGCTGTCCATGCCCATCCCTGTGTTGACGAGCTGATTCGTATCGCCCAAAAGGGTCAGGCCGCATCCGGCAAAGACGCGGGCAAAAATCTCATGCTGCGCCGGGCTGTAATCCTGAATTTCATCGATGACCACATGCTTGATCGCTTTGACGGGCGGAATCGCACCGAACAGCGCCATCATCAGCAGCACACCGATACCGTCTTCAAATTTCAGCTTCTCGTGCAGGTTCATCCGCCGCGTCGCTTCCAACAGCTGTTCTTTTTCTTCGTCATTCAGAATTTCCGATGCCTTGACGGCATAGAAAAGCGCCTTGCGGTAAAGCTCGCGGTAATCGACCTGTGTCGCGCGGCGGATGCGCTCCAGAACAAGCGCCGCCGCTTCTTTGAAGGCGCGCTGCACCTTCAGATCCACATGGGCGTCGCCGTCTGCAAACCCCTCCCGCAAAAGTTCGGCTTTCTTTTCTGCGCAGTAACGGATGCGAACTGGTTTCAGCCGGCGCGTAATCTCCGTGTAAATGGCTTCCAGCCGGTCAAGGCGGCTCATATGGGAGAAGCGGTTGGTGTACAGAAAGGCCAGCTGGCGCGCCGACAGAATGCATTCGCCCTTGAACGTCAGATCCCGGAACGGCGGGATATACTGCTCCAAAAACCGCTTGACGCTTTCCGGGAATTCCCGGCTGCCTTTCAGGCGGATGCCCAGTCTGCGGACGCGGTTGGCCGGCGTGTCTGCCGCCGTCGCCAGGAATTCCACCTGCTCATACATTTCGGTCACGGAGGCGCCGCAGTATTTGCGGATCATTTCGGCAAACGTCGTCGTCAGGACTTCCTGCTCGCCCAGTTCCGGGATGACGCCGGAGATGTAGTTGGAAAAGATATCGTTCGGCGAAAAAACGAGGACGTTTTTGGACTTCAGTTTTTTCCGGTCGCGGTACAAAAGATAGGCGACGCGGTGCAGCGCAATGCTTGTCTTCCCGCTTCCGGCAGGGCCGAGAACCAGCAGGATTTCGTTTTCACTGTCGCGGATGACAAGGTTTTGCTCCCGCTGGATGGTTGAGACAATGGTTTTCATCTTGTCGCTCGATTCGCCGCCCAGCGCATTCAGAAGAATCGCGTCGTCTATGCGGACGTCCGGGTCGACGACGAGTTTCAGCTCGCCGTGTTCGATTTCATATTGCCGCAGGCGCAGAACCTCACACGGAATTGCGCCCTCCGGCCCTTCATAGGATGTTTTGCCGACGCCGTTTTCATAGAAAAGCGACGCTACCGGTGTGCGCCAGTCGCAGACAGCCGGCGTATAGTCCGGTTTCATCAGGTTGGCAAGCCCAATATAAATCGTTTCTTCATCGTTTGAAGCCCCGGCCGTTGTTTCCCGGAAGTCGACACGGCCGAAATAGGGTTTATCCTGCATCTTTTCCAGCACAAGCCGCCGGACAGCGGCGTCGTCGATCCGCGTTTCGCTGTGCGACACTTCGCTCAGCTGCGCGGAAAGCGCCGCGGCATCGTCAAACGTGCGAACCTGCTGCGGCAGCTCCTGCCACATATATTTCGCCCGGTCATACAGCTCGGATGTCAATCTTGCGTGATCTGCGCCTAATTTTTTCAGTTCTGCCTGAATCAGCGCCAAAGTATCAGACAATTTTTTCTGTTCTTCCTGATCATATGCATTCATGCTGACGTCGCCTCCCTGCTGTCTGCCCTGCGGCTGTTTGCTTTCGTTTGAACAGATCCATCCGGCCGGAATATGCCGGACTTCGCTGAATGCACACTATTATAGCATATCAGGCTCAGAAGGTCAATCCTTGTTCTTTTTCGTCGGATATGATATAATAAAAATAGGAAAAATCAGTTTCGCGGGCGTGTTTTCTTTCCTGCGCTTTTCCGCGCGGTCATTCTTGCCTTGGAGATGGTCATTTGTGAATCAGCATGCGTTTTTTATTCTGACACCGCCATCCGAGTGGAAGGAAGGTCTGCGGTTCAGACGGTCTGCTGGCACTGGAAGGCGACGGGAAACCGCTCAAATAGAGGCTGATTCTGCCGGTTCTCACGCGGTTTGCTTGACTTTTTTTTGAAAACGTTATAATAATTTTGCCGAAGGTTCCCCTCGTTTTCCGGTCATTCTGATATTCGAAAGGTTGTGTCTGTTCTATGGGTCTGATCAAAGCTGCACTTGGTGCCGGCGGCGGTGTGCTCGCCGACCAATGGCGTGAATTTTTCTACTGTGAAGCCATCCCGGCGGACGTGCTTGTCGTCAAGGGCGAAAAAGTCGTCGGCAAGAGAAGCTCCAACAAAAAAGGGTCTGACAACATCATTATGAACTGACCGTCGTCGCTGTCGCCGACGGTCAGTTCATGATGATCGTCGACCAGGGCAAGGTTGTGGAATTCTGCGACGAACCCGGCGAATTCATCTATGATACCTCGACGGAACCGTCGCTTTTCTACGGCGGCTTCGGCGCTGTGAACAAGGGCAAATTCTGTTCGACCTGCGGCACAAAGAAACCGGCCGGCGCCAAGCTGTACCGCTGCGACAAGTGCGGCTGGGAACCGGAAGACCCGGCACACCCGCCGAAGTTCTGCCCGGAATGCGGCGATCCGTTTGACGACAACGACGCCCGCTCCTGACGCCTCTGAAAGACAGGATTTGCATGGAAAACGAAAATTTGTATACAGAACACGCTGACCGCGAGATCAACAAAGGCTGTCCGCAGTGCGGCGCCGCAATGATTTTCGATCCCGCAGACGGCAAGCTGTTCTGTCCCTACTGCGAATACCGCGAGGAAGTGGCCGAAACCGGCTCCGTCGAAGAGCAGGCGTTTGACAAGGCGGCGCACGTGGAGAGCTTCTCCTGGGGCGCGCAGCAGAAACAGGTCATCTGCCAGTCCTGCGGGGCGGAAGGCATCTACGATGCGCTGGTCACCTCTGCGGTCTGCCCGTTCTGCGGTTCCAACCAAGTCATGGAAGAAGCGGTCGACACGTCGCTTCCTCCGAACGGCCTCTGCCCGTTCGAGGTCACCAAAGAACAAGCCGGTGCCAACTTCAAAAACTGGATGAAGCACCGTTTGTTTGCTCCGCGGAAGGCGAAAAAGAGTGTGCAGCCCGACAGTTTCCACGGCATGTACATCCCCTATTGGACCTTTGACGCCAACACGGAAACCACCTATACCGCCGAATACGGGATCGACGAAACGTATACCGACGACGATGGGCATACGCATACCCGAACCGATTGGTATACGACGTCCGGTGCGTACAACCTTTTCATCGACGATATGCTGACATGGGGAACCGCCCGCCGCGATACGACGATTCTCCGGCACATCGAACCGTATGATACGGCCAAATGCGTGCCATACAACCCGGAATATTTGTCCGGCTACGTTTCGGAGCGGTATTCCATCGGCGTACAGGAGGCATGGACCAGCGCGCAGAAACGGATGGATGCGCAGATTGAATCCGAAATCTGCCGCATGGTCACCAAGGAGTACGGCGCCGACCACTGCCGCCTTTCGAAAAAGAAGACGCAGTACAACGATCTGACTTACAAATACATTCTGGTTCCGCTGTGGCAATCGTCTTTTTCCTACCAGAACAAGCCGTATCAGTTCATGGTCAACGGTCAGACCGGCAAAGTCGGCGGCAAATCGCCCGTTTCCCCGCTCCGCGTTTTGGCTGCGGTTTTACTCGCACTTGCGGCGCTCGGTCTGATTTTCTGGCTTTGCAGCGGCAGCGATCTTGAGCTGTCTGTTTTCCGCTTCGACGCCTGCTCCCACGGCGTCGCCCTGGATGCTTCGTGTTCGGCCGACATCCCTGTGGAAACAGTCAGCCTGCAATCGCCCGTGCTTCATACCGCGGCGATGACCTGCGCGCCGTAGCCGGTTTTCATCGCACAAAAAACATCTCCATCAGATTCCAACCGCTCTGCACGACGTGCAGAGCGGTTGTTTTTTCCGTTCGGACGCTGCGCCGTCAATTTGTACAACGCCGCAAGTTAGTTTAGGCTAACACTTTGTGTATGGTGTCGAAAGTGATCAAAACGGCTCTTTTTTTCGCTTTTCCCCCTTGACAAACGAATCAATCGGGTGTATCATATGTCTCGGTTAGCGGAAACTAATCGCAGAGTCCATTCTGAAACCGGGCTTTCCGGGCTTTGAATGGCGGCTCTGATTGGTCAAAGCAAACCATTTTTTCGGACACATAGTTAGTTGTTACTAATCCCATTTCATCCCAAAGGAGCGTGGATCCGCAATGATGCCGTTAGCACTTGCTGAAGCCGGTGAAGAAAACACGCTCAAAAAGGTCGGCGGAAGCCCGGAAGTCAAGAAGCATCTGGAGAACCTGGGGTTTGTCGTCGGCGGAAGCGTCACCATCATCAATACGCTCGGCGGAAACGTCATTGTCAACGTCAAGGAGTCCCGCGTGGCCATCAGTGAAGAAATGGCACGCAAAATCATGGTCTGAACACGCATTGCGGTTCAAGCCAACCGAATGAGAAACCGCGGCCGGAGCCGTCCGCCGCAAGCAAATAAAGGAGGAATCTGTACATGAAAACACTTCGAGACGCCTCGATCGGCGACACCGTCAAAGTCGTCAAACTGCACGGTGAAGGCGCCGTCAAGCGCCGCATCATGGACATGGGGCTGACCCGCGGCGTTGAAATCTATGTCCGCAAAGTCGCGCCGCTCGGCGACCCGATTGAAGTCACCGTCCGCGGTTATGAGCTGTCGCTCCGAAAAGCGGATGCAGAAATGATTGAAGTTGAGTAACAGCAATACAAAATCAGGAAAGAGAGGATTTTCGAGATGAATCTCAGAATTGCGCTTGCAGGCAACCCGAACTCCGGGAAGACCACCCTGTTCAATGCGCTCACCGGTTCCAACCAGTTTGTCGGTAACTGGCCCGGCGTCACGGTTGAGAAAAAAGAAGGCAAACTCAAGAAACACGACGGCGTCGTCATCACCGACCTGCCCGGTATTTACTCCCTGTCCCCGTACACGTTGGAGGAAGTCGTCGCACGGAATTATCTGATCGGCGAACGCCCCGATGCAATCCTCAACATCATCGACGGCACCAACCTGGAACGCAACCTGTACCTGACCACGCAGCTCACAGAGCTCGGCATTCCGGTTGTCATCGCCATCAACATGATGGACGTCGTCAAGAAGAACGGCGACAAAATCGACACCGCCGAACTTTCCAAACAGCTCGGCTGCCCGATCGTTGAAATTTCCGCACTGAAGGGCACAGGCATTATGGAAGCCGCAGAAGCTGCCATCCAGGCCGCCAAGAGCGGGAAAACGGTTCCGATGCACACGTTCTCCGGGTGCGTGGAACATGCCATTGCGCACATCGAAGAAGCCGCCGTCCACAACCTGCCGGAAGAACAGCAGCGCTGGTACGCCATCAAGATCTTTGAACGCGACGACAAGGTGCTTTCCAATCTGACCATCGACAAATCGACGATGGAACACATCGAAAAAGATATTCAGGAAGCGGAAAAAGAACTGGACGACGATGCCGAATCGATCATCACCAACGAACGCTACATCTACATTGCTTCCATCATCAAAGCCTGCTACAAAAAGAAGAACCACGGCAAGCTGTCCACTTCGGATAAGATCGACAAAGTCGTCACGAACCGCTGGCTCGGTCTTCCGATCTTCGCTGTCGTCATGTTCCTTGTGTATTACCTCTCGATGGTCACCGTCGGCAGCATGGCAACCGACTGGATGAACGATGGCGTCTTCGGCGAAGGCTGGCATCTGTTCGGCATCGGTTCGGGGGCATACAAAAAAGCGGCGAAGGCCTATGGGGACACAGATCTGATCCTCGACGCGTTCAACGCGGCCTACGGCAGCGACGACATCGCCGACGCGTTGGATCTTGAATCGGACGACTACGACGAAGGCGCTGCAAAAGCCGCGCTGGAAAAACTGCTTGCCCTGACGCCGGCAGACGCCAGCGTCACCTACAGCGTCACGGATGAGGAAACGCTGAAGGTCACGCCGGTTCCGAACAACGGCAAAGGTGTTCTGGAAGGCGCTGTCTCCGAGTTCCTCAACACCGAATACAAGGAAGCCTATGGCGCGCCGGATACATCGACGTACGGCGTCTGGGTGCCCGGCATTCCGACGCTGATCGGCGACCTGCTTGAAAAAGCAAATGCGCCTGAATGGCTCTCCGGTCTGATCAACGATGGTATCGTCGCCGGTGTCGGCGCGGTGCTTGGCTTTGTCCCGCAGATGCTGGTCCTCTTCCTCCTGCTGGCATTCCTCGAAGCGTGCGGCTACATGGCGCGTATCGCCTTCGTTCTGGACAGAATCTTCCGCAAGTTCGGGCTCTCCGGCAAATCCTTTATTCCGATGCTCATCGGTACCGGCTGCGGCATCCCGGGCATCATGGCTTCGCGTACGATTGAAAACGAACGTGACCGCCGCATGACGATCATGACCACAACCTTCATCCCCTGCGGCGCAAAGATTCCGTTCATCGGCATGATTGCAGGCGCGCTCTTCGGCGGCTCTGCATGGGTCTCGACCTCCGCATACTTCATCGGCATGGCTGCCATCATCGTTTCCGGCATCATCCTGAAGAAAACGAAGATGTTCTCCGGCGACCCGGCTCCGTTTGTCATGGAGCTGCCGGCTTACCACTGGCCGACGCTCAGCAACGTGCTCCGCTCCATGTGGGAACGCGGCTGGTCCTTCATCAAGAAAGCCGGCACGATCATCCTGCTCTCCACGATCCTTGTCTGGTTCACCACATTCTTCGGCTGGGCAGACGGCACCTTCCGGATGCTGGGTGAAGAAGAAATCAACTGCTCCATCCTGGCCAAGATCGGCGGCGCCATTGCCTGGATCTTCAAGCCGCTCGGCTGGGGCAACTGGCAGGCGACGGTCGCCTCGATCACCGGTCTGGTCGCCAAGGAAAACATCGTCGGCACGCTCGGCATCCTTTACGGCAACGGCGATGTCACCGTTTACGAAGCGCTGGCGAAAGCCTTCACCGGTCTGACGGCCTACTCCTTCCTCGTGTTCAACCTGCTCTGCGCACCGTGCTTTGCAGCCATCGGCGCCATCAAGCGCGAAATGAACAGCCCGAAATGGACATGGTTTGCCATTGGTTATCAGTGCTGCTTCGCCTATGCCATCTCGCTCATGATCAACCAGTTTGGTAAGATCTTTGTCGGCGGCATCAATGTGATCGGTCTGATCTTCGCCTTCGCAATTCTGGGCTTCATGCTGTACATGCTCTTCCGCCCGTACAAAGAAGCGACCAAGCTGACCGCAAACGTCCGTATCAAATAAGCGTTCACGCACAGTTTTCAGTGAAAGGAGTCTTTTCCAATGTTCTCATGGATCGCAGCAAATATCGGTACCATTCTCATCTGTCTGGTGCTGCTTCTGGTGGTAACCGCCATTATCGTCTGTCTCGTTCGGGACAAGAAAAAAGGCAAGCCTTCCTGCGGCGGAAATTGCGCCCACTGCGCGATGTCAGGCTCCTGCCACAAACAATAACCACCGGGGGAGGCGCAGTCCAATGCGCCTCCCCCTTATTTTTCAGCTGGAGGATATCCATGGCAAACCGCATCTCTTTGACAGCCTCCAACATCCGGTATTTGCTGGCCGTACAGGCTTTGGACGCCGGAAACGGCGTACGCTGCGTTGATTTGGCCGCGGCGCTCAACCATTCCAGACCCAGCGTTCACAACATGATGGACACGCTGTCGGAAATGGGGCTGGTGCAGCGAAACGCCGGCGGGGTGATCACCTTATCCGATCAGGGCCGTAACTTAGCCGCGCAGTACGGCCGGTATTTTGAAGCCGTCTCCGGGCTTTTGCGGCGCAGTTTTCCGGATATGGAAAACATCCAGACCGTGGTTTGCATGATGCTTTCCGAGGTTTCGCCGGAGAATCTGGAACATTTGTCCTGCGGGCCGGCTTATCAGGAATCGAATCAAGACGAAAGAAGGGAATCAACAAATGGCGCTGGTCGAATTTCAGAATGTGAGTCGTGTGTATACCGGCGGGGAACACGAATTGAAAGCGCTTGACCAAGTCAATATGACGCTAAAAGAGGGACAGTTTATTGTGATTCTGGGGCCGAGCGGCGCCGGAAAGAGCACCCTGCTGAATCTGCTCGGCGGGTTGGACAGTCCGACCAGCGGAAAAATCTTCGTAGAGGGGCGCGATATTTCCACGCTCTCCGGCGATGAGCTTGCTGAATACCGCGCCGCGAAGGTTGGATTTGTCTTTCAGTTTTATAACCTTGTGCCGACCCTGACCGTCTATGAAAACGTCGCGCTCGTCAAGGAAATTGCGCCGGACGCCCTGCCGGCAGAGCGTATGCTGGGTGAAGTCGGTCTCTCCGATCATTTGAAAAACTTCCCTGCCGAACTCTCCGGCGGCGAACAGCAGCGCGTTTCCATTGCCCGTGCGCTGGCGAAAAATCCGAAGGTTCTGCTCTGCGACGAGCCAACCGGCGCATTGGATTCCGAAACCGGCGTCGTCGTTTTGAAGCTGCTGCTGAAAATGGCCCGCGATTACGGAAAAACCATTGTCATTGTCACGCACAACCAGAACATCGCCAAAATGGCCGATGTGGTGATCCGCGTCAAAAGCGGGCACATTGTTTCACAGACGGAACAGCCTGCACCTGCTTCTGCCGATGAAATTGATTGGTAGCGAGGTGCGTCTATGCTGTTTCGGAAACTTTGGAGAACCATCGGCCTCTACAAAGCGCAGTTCATTTCGATGATGATTATGATTGCACTGGGGCTCGGCGTGTTTGTCGGCTTTCATATGGAATGGGTCAGCATCCGGGAAAATACCAACCGTTTTTATGAAGAAACCGGATTTGCCGACGAGCGGATCGTCTCGGAACAAGGCTTTTCTGCGGACGATGTTCAAAAGATTGCCGCAATTCCCGGCGTTCGGCTGGCTGCGCGTTTTGTCTCTGCTGCGGCGGATGTTGCCGGGCAGAACGGCGATACCGTCACATTGACCGTCACGGAGAACCCGTCGGTTTCCGGATTTGCGCTCATCTCCGGTGAACCGTATGACCCGTCGGACAGCGACGGCATTTGGCTGTCTGACCGTTATGCCGCCGCGAACGGGTATGCAGCCGGTGATCCGATCTCGCTGATTTACAAAGACATCACCTTTTCCGGCGTCGTCAGAGGGTTGATCAAGTCCAGCGAATACCTGATCTGTGTGCGCGACGAGACGCAGCTGATGCCGGATTTCTCAACGCACGGCTTTGCATATCTCTCCCCCGCGTTTTATGAGCGCGCCGTTGGATTTGGCTTTTATCCGCAGATTCACGTGCTGACTTCGCTGGAGCAAAAGGAATTTGACGCGGCCGTGAACCGTGCGCTCGGCAAGACCTCGCTGATTCTCAGCAAAAACGAAGTGATTTCCTACGCGGGCACACAGGGCGAGATTGAAGAAGGACAAACCATGGGCGCCATCCTGCCGGTTCTTTTCCTGCTGATCGCCGTTCTGACCATGGTGACAACCATGCATCGCATTGCCGTGCGTGAAAAGACGCAGATCGGCACCCTGAAAGCGCTGGGCTTCAAAGACCGCAGGATTCTGCGCCACTATTCATCGTTTGCTTTTCTGATCGGCCTCATCGGCGCCGTATTGGGCGTCGCCCTCGGTTTTGCGGTGGCCTATTGGATCATGAATCCAAACGGCACCATGGGCACCTATTTTGACATGCCCCACTGGCATTTGTATCTGCCCTGGTTCTGTGCGGTCACGGTTGCTGCCGTTGTGGCATTGCTCACATGGATCGGGTTCCTGTCTGTCCGTCAAATGCTTCGCGGCACGCCCGCCGATGCGCTTCGGCCGTATACCCCCAAAAATGTCAAACCGCTGCTGCTTGAAAAAACGCGCCTCTTTCAGCATTTTGGTTTCGGAACGCGCTGGAACCTGCGCGACATCATGCGTCACAAGTCCCGGACAGCCATGACGCTGCTGGGCATTGTCGGCTGTATGATGATTCTCGTATGTGCGCTTGGTATGCGCGACACCATGGACAGCTTCCTCGATCTTTACTACAACGGAGCCCTCCGGTATGCGTCGCGCGTGTATTTTTCGGAAGATGCCGCTCAGGAAGCGCGCGACGAGCTGATCAAAACATATGACGGTGACTGGAGCGCTTCCATCAGCGTTCAGCTGGAAGACAAGGCTGTTTCGCTGGATCTGTATGGCCTGACGCATGACATGGTTCGTTTTCCTGCAAAAAACGGCGGATATCTGCCGCTCTCTGATGACGGCGCGTACATCTGCCTTCGTCTCGCGGAGGCATACGATCTCTCGCCCGGCGATACGTTTTCTGTCAGCCCGTACGGTTCTGATCAGGTTTACACGCTGAAGGTCGCCGGTTTGATGCGCAGCGTTTCGGAAAACATCGTCATTTCATCCGCTTATGCCGACGCGCTCCACATCCCCTACGTTGCAGACTCGCTCTATACCAACCTGGAAAAAACGGAAATTGCACCGGATCACGCCATTAAGAGCGTACAGTCCAGGCAGATGATCATGGACTCTTTCGACTCTTTCATGGAGATCATGAACACGATGATTTTTGTGCTCGTTTTTGGGGCCGTGCTGCTTGGCGTCGTGGTTTTGTACAACTTGGGCGTGATGAGCTATACGGAACGGTATCGCGAAATGGCGACGCTGAAAGTGGTCGGCTTCAAGGACCGCAAAATTGCAGCGCTGCTGGTTGGACAGAATCTCTGGCTGAGCGCAGTCGGGATTTTGATCGGTCTGCCGTTTGGCATGGGCGTTTTGGAGTATATGCTCAAGACCATGGCCTCCGAGTATGAGCTGAAAATGACGCTGGGGCCCTTGACCTATTCCGTCAGCATCCTGCTGACGTTCGCCGTTTCCATGGTCGTCAGCCTGCTTGTCGCACGGAAAAACAGAAAGATCGACATGGTTGAAGCGTTGAAATGTGCCGAATAAGGATCAATTCACGAATTCACTCACAGAAAGCGAGGTTTTTCGGTTATGGTGAAAATCACTTTGAAGATTGACGGCATGATGTGCGGCATGTGTGAAGCGCACATCAATGACGCCATCCGCAGCCACTTTACAGTCCAGCGTGTTTCTTCTTCGCACAAGAAAGGGGAAACGATCATCTATGCGGCTGATCCGCTCGATCTGGACCGGCTTGCATCCGTCCTCTCCGAAACGGGATACACGCTCAAAAGCGTCTCCTGTGAGCCTGCTGCGGAGCGGACTGGTTTTTTGGGGCTTTTCCGGAAAAAGAAATGAATGAAAAGGGGACGCGCATATGAACAAAGACGCCTGGATTGCGCTGCTGGTCACTGCCGGGCTGATTGCCGTGTTTCTCCTGCTGCACGCCGTCCGCATCCGGCTGCTTGCCGCAGGCAGACGAACCGGTTCCGGTTTCTGGGGCCGGTATGCCAGTCTGTACGACTGGTTTCTGCGCAAAGATGCGCCCGCGTATGAGGCGATCATTGCCAAGATGCGGCCTGCCGTCCGCGGAAAGACCGTTTTGGAAGCCGCCACAGGGACAGGGCGGATCGCCAAGAATCTCCTGCATGATGCCGGCCATATCGAGGCAGTCGATGCCGCTCCGCAGATGATTGCCGAAGCCAAAAAAGGGTGTGCATCTGCTGCGCTGCACTTTTCGGTGCAGGATCTGTTTCACCTGCCGTACGCCGACGAGTCCTTTGCGGTGGTCATTGCCGCCAACGTCCTGCATGTTGTGCCGGAGCCGGAAAAGGCGCTGGCTGAACTGCGGCGCGTGCTTACGAATGACGGTCTGCTGATTGTGCCAACCTTTGCGCACGGGCAGATGCGGCTGCGTGCGCGGATCAAGTCTTGGTGCATGCGCCGGATCGGGTTCCCCCTGCACACCGCGTGGACGCCCTCGGAATACTGTGCGTTTTTGCAGGCCAACGGTTTTTCTGTATGCCGTTCAGAAGTTTTCAGCGCCTCTTTTCCGCTGGTCTACGCAGAATGCAGGAAAAGCCCTTGCGCAAATGGTCAAAATATGGTATAATCAGGCCGATAGGGTCGAATCGGCCTAAACCACTCGAAAGCAGGGTGCACCCATGGATAAACCGGAGCAGAAAAAGGTCTTTTTTCGAAACAACCTGATCGGCGGATTCAACAAGGCAGATGTTGTCGCCTACATCGCACAGCAGAATCAGGAGCAAATCGCCGAGCTGGACGATCTGCGTTCGTCGCTTTCCGCCGCAGAGGATGCCGCTCAACGCGCAAAGAACCAGATCACCATTCTCTCCGGCGCATTAAACCGCTCAAATGCTGAGCTGGCCAAGGTGCAGAGCGAAGCTGCTGCGCTACATACCGAGCTGGAGCAGGTTCAGGCAAAGCTCTCCGCCGCGGAGACTGCCAAGGCGGAGGCGGACGAGCGGTTTCAGGCGCTTTTCACCGGACTGCGCAGTGCCGCTTCTGATTTGTGCGCCGTCCCGCTGACCGCAGGTGACGATGCAAAGATTGACGCGCTGAACCAGCATATTGACGCCTTGACGGCTGAAAACCGTGAGCTGCACGCCGCGCTGGATAAGCTCGCCGGATTTCAATCGGCCATCCGTTCCCTCCTCGGCGATCTGGCCGGTTCGCAGACTCCGCCGGCAGACGATTCGTCTAATTCCTGACATCTTTGATTTGACAGCAATCAAAACAGGCTTGCCCGCTTCCAAACGGGCAAGCCTGTTTTTTGTTTGAATGCTGTTTGTGTATGCCGGTCAATCCGGCATATACGACTGCATGAGCGTCCAGAATGCGTCATTTGTCTGGTAGCCGCCCCAGAGATAGCCGATCTTCGGATAGCAGACAAGGTCAAACGACCATCCGCTGGTACATTTCAGCGTCACCGTAACCGCGCCGTCATATGGTGCGTCCGACTGGCAAGCGGTTTGATAGGCGTCCATATCGCGCGCTAAAACTGCCAAGTGGTCAAAAATCGTCTGAATCGCAGCACGACCTGTCACTTCTTTGCGGTATATCGTTTTGGTGACGAGGCCGTCTGCCTTTGTCTCGACGTCTCTTTGCGGGTCGCGCAGCCGGATCCATTCAATTGCCCCTGCATCCGTCATGCCGTTTGCCGCAAGCCAGTCGGACATTGTATCGTCAACGACGCTGCCTTTGCCGTCTGACGTCCCGAAAAACTCACCGAAATACGCATAGCTGCGCATTTCGCCAGCGGGGACTGCAACGGCGACGCCATGACCGTCCTGTGCCGCGTAAACCTGGCAGCCGTCGAGTGTTTCATCGGTGGCAAAGGAAGCGGTTCCGGCCGGTTCCACCTGAAGCGGGAATCCGTCCAGTGTCCGGCGCCAGACCGCGCCGCAGGCGGTCACCAGTTCATCCGTGCACACGCCATACAGGTCGGGGATTGTGGCAAGCTCTGTCGCCCGCCAATCCGGATCGGTGTTTGGCTGTTTCGCTTGCAGCGCCCGGCCAATGATCATCGAGCTGGCCGCCGTCAAGACGGCAAAGAGGCAGACCGGCGCCAGCCGGGCAATCCACCGGCTGCGGCCGCGCTTCGGCTGTTTTTGGTTTTGTTTCTCCTGCATCCGCTGCCGCACACGTTCCGCTGCAAACGGTTCCGGCTGAATCGCATCCAGCGCATGCCGGATCCGGGTCCCAACCTCTGTATCCTTCATCTCAGTCACGTCCTTTCGTGTCCTGCTGGCTTATTCTGTCAGGTGCGCTTTCAAAAGCGCCCTGCCCCGCGCCAGATCCGTTCGGACGGTGGATTCGTTTTTGTGCATCAGTTTGGCCGTTTCCGCCGTCGAGTACCCCTCATAATAGTAGAGATACAGCGCTGTTTGATACCGTTCCGGCAGCGTCAGCAGGACAGCTAGGGTTTCATCCGGTTCAGACGGTTCCGCAGCGGTTGTCACCGCATCGTCCAGCGCCAAGTGCTTCCGCCGTTTGCTCCGCAGCTCATTTTTGCAGACATTCCGTGCCGTCACAATCAGCCACGCTTTTTCATGCTCCTGCGAATCGAATGACGGCTGATGCTCCAGCAGGCGGACAAACGTCTCCGCGGCTGCATCCTCTGCGTCGCTTTTGTTTTTCAGATACAAAAAGCAGAGGCGGTAAACTAGTTCAAACCGCCGCGCATAGATTGCTTCCTGCGCGGCAGTCCAATCATCCTGCGCCAAATCCTCCACCTTCTTTGTTGGTTTTCTGTGTGCACACATATACTATACACATCAGCAAGCGGATTTGTTGCACGGGAAGGCAAAAAGATGCCGTTTTTTTGTCAGCTGCATTCTGGATGCAGCAGGGCTGACAGATCGGCCGGCAAAGGCGCTTTCACCGTTCTGCGCATACCGGTCAGGGCGTTTTCAAACGTCAGATAGGATGCGTGAAGCGCTTGGCGTGTGATCCGATCCATGCTGCCGCCATACAGTGTGTCGCCGCAGAGCGGGAAGCCCATCGCAGCGCAGTGGACACGGATCTGATGCGTTCGTCCGGTTTCCAGCCGGAACCGCAGCAGCGTCAGCCCGCCGATACGGTAGGCAACCCGCCAATGCGTCACGGCTCTTTTCCCATCCGGGCGGACAACGCGCCGACAGGAGCCCTCGCATTCGCGTTCGATCGGCATGTCGCAGATGCCGCCCCACAATGTGACCGGCCGGTCGGTGATGCCGTAATAGATCCGTGTGAGCTGATCGCGGTTGACGCGGGCCGCCAGTTTATTTTTGGCGACCAGCACAAGACCGGACGTATCGCAGTCCAAGCGCGTCAGCGGATGGAAGACCATCGACGGATGGTGATACAGAAAATCATTTGCCAGCGTGTCATAGAGATGCGCGCGGGACGGATGAACCGGCATACCGGCCGGTTTGTTCAGCACGGCATAATCTTCGTCTTCATAAATCACGCCGATGCCGAGATTCACGGGCGCAACCGAGGCCTCACGGCCGCATTCTTCAAATGTTTCCGGCAGGCGAACCCGAACCGTATCGCCCGTCTGAACGAAGACGTTCAAAAAGGACGGAACGCCGTTCCGGAGAACAGCGGTTTCGTCCTTTTTCAGAATATGGAACAGGGCCGTTCCTGCGCCGGCGGCCCGGCGCAGGAACGTGCTCAGTCTGCATCCATTGTATGGTTCGGTGACAATCAAATCGATGACGCGTGCCATCAGTCGGCGGCTCCCGGCGTTTCAGACGGTTCCTCCGGTGAAGCCGGTTTCTCTTCCTGTTTGGAATGTTCCTGGGCGGCCAGTTTATCCATGGAGACAACTGCGGCTGTACCCTCTCCTTCGCCGAACAGGGCGTTGAAGTCTTCGGCTTCCATTTTTTCGTGCGCCAAAAGGTATTCTGCGACTTGGCGAACCTTATCCGATTTTTCCGCCAGAATTTCACTGGCTTTTTGGAAGGCATTTTCGACGATCGCCCGAATTTCACGGTCGATCTTTCCGGCAACTTCTTCGGAATAGTTGCGCATGGTGCCGAAATCACGGCCGATAAAGACTTCGTCATGATCGGAGCCGAATGTGATGGGGCCGAGCTCGTCGCTCATGCCGTATTTCATGACCATCTTCCGGGCCGTTTTCGTTGCACGGCTGATATCATTCGAGGCGCCGGTGGAGATGTCATCCAAGAACAGCTTTTCGGATACGCGGCCGCCCAGCAGCGATACGATGTCCTCCAGCATTTCGCTCCGTGTGGCAAACGACTTGTCTTCATACGGCAGGGACAGCGTGTATCCGCCTGCTGTACCGCGCGGAATAATGGAAATCTGGTGAACCGGTGGCTGCGTCGGCAGGAAGCGCGTGACAACGGCGTGACCCGCTTCGTGATAGGCAGTCAGCTTGCGTTCCTTGTCGGAAATGACACGGCTCTTCTTTTCCGGGCCGGCAATGACTTTGATGATCGCCTCGGACAGAACTTCCATGGAAATCTGACGCTGTTTGGCACGCGCCGAAAGCAGCGCCGCTTCGTTGAGCAGGTTTTCCAGATCTGCCGGGCTGAAGCCTGCGGTCGAACGGGCGACGACGCTGAAGTCAATGTCCGGCCCAATCTGCTTGCCGCGGGCATGGATTTTCAGGATCTCTTCGCGTGCTTTCTGATCCGGCAGACCGATGTAAATCTGACGGTCAAAACGACCCGGACGCAGCAGTGCCGTATCCAGAATGTCTGGGCGGTTGGTCGCGGCGATCACGATGACGCCTTCGTTGGAGGCAAAACCGTCCATCTCGACCAGCAGCTGGTTCAGCGTCTGTTCGCGTTCGTCGTGTCCGCCGCCGAGGCCTGCGCCTCTCTGGCGGCCGACCGCATCGATTTCATCGATGAAAATGATCGCCGGCTGATTTTTCTTGGCTTGATCAAACAGGTCTCGCACGCGGGAAGCGCCGACGCCAACGTACATTTCGACAAAGTCGGAACCGGAAATGGAGAGGAAGGGTACGCCAGCTTCACCGGCGACCGCCTTGGCCAAGTACGTTTTACCGGTCCCTGGAGGGCCGACCAGCAGAACGCCTTTCGGCACGCGCGCGCCGATATCGGTATATTTTCTGGGTTCCCGCAGGAAATCGACGATTTCGGAAAGCTCTTCTTTTTCTTCGTCGGCGCCTGCGACGTCTGCAAAGGTCACGCGCTTTTTGTTGTCGGTTTGAACGCGCGTCCGCGCTTTGCCGAACGACATCGCTTTTCCGCCGCCGCCGGCCTGGCGCATCATAAAGTACCAGAGGATGATGACAATGCCGAAGAGCACGAGATAGGGCACAAAGCTGACCCACCACGGCGTTTCCTTCGGGGCGCGGATATCGTAATCCGAGACGGTTTCCAGCCCCTGCTCTTCGCGCGCCGCCTCAATGTCTTTCACGTCTTCCACAAACATGGAGAGGTACGGAATCTCATACTTGACAATGGTATTGTCATTCAGCTGGATCCGCAAATCGTTGCCGTCAACGTCATAAGCCTGAACTTTTCCGTCGCGGAAATAATCCAAAACGTCGGAATACGTCAGGATTTCACCCTGGCGCGGCATATCAAACAGATAGGTCAATGCGAGAATCAACAGCGCAAGCATTGCGGCGTAAAGCAGGACGCCGCGCAAGTTTTTTTTCAAGGAATTCACGCCTTTCTGCGTCCGCTGGGGTGCGGATGCGGGAAATGTTTAAGCCTGTGCGTATACTTCAGGCTTCAAAACGCCAATGTAAGGGAGGTTGCGGTAAAGGTCTGCGTAGTCCAGCCCGAAGCCGACGACAAATTCATCCGGAATGGTAAAGCCGGAATAATCGACTTTCACTTCAACCTTACGGCGTTCCGGTTTATCCAGCAGCGTGCACAGCGCAATGGAGGCGGCGCCGCGGGCATGCAGCAGCTCCAGAATATAGGAAAGCGTCAGGCCGCTGTCAAGAATGTCTTCGACAACGATGATGTGCCGGTTGGTGATATCGCTGTCCAAGTCTTTCAGGATGCGCACGACGCCGTTGCTCGTTTTGCCCTTGCCGTAGGAAGAGCAGCTCATAAAGTCGATGTCGCATTCGATCGTAATGGCGCGCATCAAATCGGCCATGAAGACGATGGAACCTTTCAGAACGCTGACCAGCAGCGGGCGCTTGCCGGCATAGTCTGTGCTGATTCTAGCGCCGATTTCATGGACCTTTTCAGCCAGTGCTTCTTCAGAAATCAGAACTTGCTCGATTTTATCTTCCATATTTTCGGGTTTGGTTGTCATATCCCCTGATGCTTCCTTCCAAAAGATGTTTTTGTTGGTTTCTTTTCGATATCGCTGTGCGGCATGGCCGTTTGCCATGCAAAGGTCCGTTTTTCAGTTTTCCCGAAATCGGATTTCATATCCGTCATCCTGCGGGCGGAACAGCGGACGCTGATGGTTCGGGCCGATGCCAAACACCCACAGAACGCCTGCATCGTCTGCGACGACCGGCGTTTCCATCCGGCGGATCCGCGGAATCTTCAGGTCCGTGAACACGCGTTTCAAGGGCTTGGCGCCGCTGTTTGCGTTTCTCGCAAAGCAGTCTTCCGGTTGGCGGTTTCGGATTCGAACTGCGCCTCTAATTGTATCACAGTTGACAAAACAGTGGTTGAATAATTTATAAACACTCTTATTTTCTGATTCTGCACCCGGTCGGAACCGTGCTTCCGCCCAAAAGTGCGGGCTGATCTGAAGCGGGCCGTTCAGCGGCAGCGGAACGGAAAACGGCTGCGGTTCTGCAGATGCTTCCGTCAGCACCAGCGTGTCGTATACCCGGCGGCAAACCCATCGCCCGGACAATTCACAGACGGCTGAAGGCGATGCGGAAGCTGCCAGCTTCAAAACCGCCGCTGTCTTTTTTCGATCCATCGTCATGCCGGCTGCTTCACAGGATGTGTTGACCCATTGCCGGACGGCGCGTGCGCGCAGGACTTCCGGCAGCGCAAGCAGCCGTTCCGCTGAGAGTCCGTCTGCTGTTTGAACCGTTTTCAGTGCTTCTGCGGCGGCATCATCCAGATAAGCGTCCTCCGCGCGGAGAATCCGGCCGTTTTCCAGCGCATTGCGGCAAACGCCCTCATTCAGCGTCCGCAGCACCGGGACAACCTGTCTGCGGATCCGGTTGCGCGCATAATCTGCCGACGCGTTGGTCGAATCCGTGACATAGGCGGCGTTCATCAGCGCGGCAATCCGTTCGGTATCCGTGCGTTCCAGCGGCAGAATCGGCCGCAGAATCCGGCCGTTGACCGCTGGGATGCCGCTGAAGCCGCGTGTCGCCGCGCCGCGCGTCAGATTGAGAAGCACCGTTTCCAGCTGGTCGTCTGCGGTATGCGCCGTCGCAATCCAATCGGCCTGAAAAGCGTCTGCCGCTTCCTCCAGCAGCTGATAGCGCAGCGTGCGCGCCGCCTCCTCCATCCCTGCATGGCGTTCGCGGGCCAGCTTTGGCGCATCTCCGCGCAGCAGTCGAAACGGAATGCCCCGCTCCTCGCAGAACGATGCGCAGAAAGCCGCGTCCCGATCGGCCTCTTCGCCGCGAATCCCATGGTGGACGTGCGCCGCGCAGAGGGTAAAGCCGGTCCGCTCTGCCAAACTGCTCAGCAGCAGCGTTAAGGCAACAGAATCGGCGCCGCCCGATAATGCAGCCAGCACCCGGCTGCCCCGCAGGGTGACAACGTTTTCCGCCAGCCACTGAAGCACCGCCGCCTCATATTGGCGCAGGGTGCGGTCATTCGGCATGATGATTGTCCTGCGTGACGAAGCGGGTAAACTGCCCCAGCCAACGGAACTTCACGGTATTCGTCTGGCCGTTTCTGTTTTTGGCAATGATACATTCGCAGACATTTTTATCCGCTGTATCCGGATTATAGTCCTCGTCTTTATACAAAAAGAGAACGATATCCGCGTCCTGTTCAATGGCGCCGGAATCGCGCAGGTCCGAAAGACGCGGCCGTTCTTTGCGCTGATCGGAAGCGCGTGACAGCTGAGACAGGCATAAGATCGGGACGTTGAGCTCCTTTGCCATGATTTTCAGCGCACGGGAGATTTCGGAAACCTCCAGCACACGGTTCCCGTCTTTCCGGGTACCGCTGATCAGCTGAAGGTAGTCGATGATGACCAAACCGAGATTGGGCAGGCGACGGCAGCGCGCCTTGATTTCCGCCACAGTGATGTTGGCCGTGTCGTCGATGTAAATCGGCGCCGCGGACAATGTTTTGGAAGCGCTTGCCAGACGGTCCCATTCGTCATCGGTCAGGTCCGCCGTTTTGATTTTCTTCAGGTCGATCATGCCCTCGCTGGAAAGCATACGCTGAACCAGCTGCGTCCGGCTCATTTCGAGGTTGAACACTGCGACATTTTTGCCGGATTTTGAGGCGTTGCACGCGATGTTGAGGGCGACAGACGTCTTGCCGATGCCCGGACGGGCCGCCAGAAGAATCAGGTCCGACTTGTTGAGGCCGGTGATATAATAATCCAAGTCGGAGAAGCCGGTCGGAATGCCCGGCATGCTCCCCTTGTTTTTTGACAGCTCGTTGAGGATTTCGATGGAATCCATGATGGCCGAGCGGATATGCACCAGCCCTTGCCCCTGTTTTTCGCCGCGCATTTCAAAAAGCTGCTGTTCCAGCGATTCGATCAAGTCGTTGGCTTCGCCCGCTTCTGCCAGTGCACGTTCATTCGTTTCGCCGGTAATCTTCGCCAAGCGCCGCAGTTTGGCTTTGGCCCGGACAATCTGCGCGTACGCTTTGACGTTGGCCGCCGTCGGCGTGATTTCCACCAGCTTATAGAGATAGGCGCGCCCGCCGGCTTCGTCATAGATTTCGCGGTTTTTGAGCTCGTCCAGCAGGATGACCGGGTCGATTTTCTGCCCGAGGGTATACATCGCGGTCATCGTTTCAAAGATTTTTTTGTTTTCGGGGATATAAAAATCGTCGGCGGAGACAATTTCAATCGCTTCCGAAATGCAGGCAGGGTCAATCAGCAGGCTGCCGAGTACGGCCTGCTCCGCTTCTGCGCTGTACGGCTGACGCCGCAGTACAAGGTCCTCCATGGGCGCTGTCTCCTCTCCTGTTGATCTGCATACGCAGGGCTGTATGATGGTCCTGCCGAATGTTTATTATACCGGATTCTGCCCCGGATTTCAATCGTTTTTTTCAAAACAGCCCGTCTATTTCAGCTTGACGTTTTCCTCGCCGAGCAGCCGGTACAGCTCCTGATACAGGCGCGGGTCGTCGCTGACCAGAAGCGCGGCGTCGGCTGCCAGTTTTCGCTGGGTCGCCGGATAATACAGGATCGCCTGACGGGTGCCCGGAAACATGGTAAACAGACCCTGCAGCCGGTTGAGGAAGCGGTCGCTCTCATCAAAGATGCGCAGGTAGAGTTTTTGCTCCGGGCGGAACTGCAGCTGGCGCCACGGTTCTGACGATGCAGGCGGCTCCGGCGGGTTCTGCGGGCTCTGCGCGTCGGAAAGCGGCTCCCGTTCATTGGCCTGCGGTTCCGCCGGCTGGCTGTGTTCCGCCAGCCGGACACGCTCGCAGATCAGTTTTGGCGCCTCATTTTCACGCAGGCTGACGCGGCCTCTGACCAAAACGGCGTTTTCCTGTTTCAGAAACGCGCCGAATTCAGCCAGCACTTTGGGAAACACCAGTGTTTCAATCGCACCGGTCAGGTCTTCAATGGTCGCAAATGCCATGGTCTGGCCGCTCTTGGTCACTTTCTGTTTGAAGGCCGTGATGACGCCGCCGACAGTGACCTCGCGGTTGTCGTATTCCGTGTTGCCGGAAAGAACAGCCCCCTCTTCGCCGTCCAGTTCGTCGTCGCCGGTTTCTTCGCCCAGCAGCTCACGGATCGGAACACATCCGGCGCGTTTGAAAGCCTGCTGATATTCGTCAGCCGGGTGACCGGAGAGATAGATGCCCATGGCTTCTTTTTCCATGGCAAACAGCTCACGCTTCGTATACTCTTTCAGATTCGGGATCACCGGATCTTCAACCGCCTGCTGTTCTTCTTCTCCGAACAGAGACATCTGCCCTTCGATGGCATTTTTTCGTTCAAGGATGGCGGCGGCAATCAACGCGTCATACAGGTTGAGCATCTGCATCCGGTTCAGGCCGAACGAATCGCAGGCCCCGGCTTTGATGAGCCATTCCGCAGTTTTGCTGTTGAAGTCATGCAGAGACATCCGGCGGCAGAAATCGGCAAAGCTGGTGAAAACACCGTTCGTCTTCCGTTCTTCGACGATATCGCCAATCAGTTTTTCACTGACGTTTTTGATGGCACACATGCCGAAGCGGATGTCTTTGCCGTCGACGGTAAAGTGCGTATCCGAGCGGTTGACGTCCGGCGGCAGAACGGCAATGCCGAGCGATTTGCATTCGCCGATGTATTCGGCTACTTTGACCGCGTTGCCCAGAACGCTGGACAAAAGCGCGCCCATATACTCCTGCGGGTAGCGGCATTTTAGATAGGCCGTCTGATAGGAAACCAATGCATATGCCGCGGAGTGAGCCTTATTAAAGGCGTATCCGCCGAAATCCAGCACGGCCTCAAAAATCGAGGTCGCCGTTTTTTCATCGACGCCGTTGGCAATGCAGCCGGGAATACCTTCTTTTTCGTTGCCGTAGAGGAAATTTTCACGTTCCTGCCGGAGTGCCTCGGTTTTCTTTTTGCTGATCGCGCGGCGGACAATATCCGCCCGCCCCATTGAATAGCCGGCCAGCTTTCTGAAAATCATCATGACCTGCTCCTGATAGAGCGGACAGCCGTAGGTCACGTCCAGAATGTCTTTGAGCATCGGATGCTGGTATGTCACATGGGACGGATTTTTCTTGCCGTCGATGAATTTCGGGATGGATTCCATCGGGCCCGGCCGGTACAGCGCAATAACGGCGCAGATTTCTTCGATGGACTGCGCCTGCATACCGACGGCAACCGCCGTCATCCCCGGGGATTCCAGCTGAAAGACGCCGCACGTTTTTCCGTCCGCCAGCATCTGAAAGGTCGCTGGGTCGTCGTCAGGAATGTTTTCGATGTCGAAATCCGGTTCTTTTTCCCGGATCATGCGTTCCGCATCGGCAATGATGGTCAGGTTCCGCAGACCGAGAAAGTCCATTTTGACAAGGCCAAGATCGCCGATGGACGTCATCGGGAACTGTGTGACGACGACGTTTTCATTGACGGCCAGCGGCACATATTCGCAGGTTGCTTCCGGCGTCAGAACAACGCCGGCCGCATGGGTCGAAGTGTTCTTCGGCATGCCTTCCAGCCACATGGCTGTGTCGATCAATTTGTGGGTCGTTTCATCGTTTTCATAGACTGCTTTCAGATCCGCCGATTTCTGAAGCGCTTTTTCAATCGTCATATGAAGTTCGTTCGGCACCAGCTTGGCCAGCGTATCCACCTGCATCAGCGGCACGCCGAACGCACGGCCAACGTCTCGGATCACGCTCCTCGCCGCCATGGTTCCAAAGGTGACAATCTGTGCGACATGCTCTGCGCCATAGCGCTTCGACATATACTGAATGACTTCGCCGCGGCGTTTCGGGCAGAAATCGACGTCGAAATCCGGCATGGAGACGCGTTCCGGGTTCAGAAAGCGCTCAAAATAGAGGGAATATTTCATCGGGCAGATGTTTGTGATGCCGATGCAGTAGGCGACCAGACTGCCTGCACCGGAGCCCCTCCCCGGGCCGACCGGAATGCCTTGGCTTCTGGCGAAGTTGACATAGTCCCAGACGATGAGGTAGTAATCCGCAAAGCCCATTTTGATGATGACATCCAGCTCATAATTCAGCCGGTCATGGTAGGACTTCGGGGCATTTTCGCCGTACCGGCGCAGAAACCCCTCTTCACTCTTGCGCCGGAGATACGTTTTGCTGTCTTCTCCGGTTTCCGTTTTGTATTGCGGCAGGATATAGCCTGTGAAGTCAAAGAAATCCGACTGACAGCGTTCCGCGATCTTTACCGTATTTTCAAACGCCGCCGTTTCATCCGGGAACATTTCCTGCAGCTCGTCCCCCGACTTGATGTAAAACTCGTCGGTGGAAAAACGCAGCCGGTCCGGCGTGTCAACGGTTTTGCCCGTTTGAATGCACATGAGGACGTCCTGAAGGGGCGCCTCTTCTTTTTTGATGTAGTGCGCGTCGTTTGTCACGACCATGGGAATGCCGGTTTCCGCATGCAGTTTTCGGATACCGCGATTCACCAGTTTCTGTTCCGGAATCCGGTGATCCTGCATTTCCAGGAAGAAATTGCCGTGGCCGAAGATCCGGTCATACCGCCGTGCATACTCCAGCGCGCCTGCGTAGTCGTCTGACGCCAGATGTCTGGCGACGTCGCCCGCCAGACAGGCGGAGAGACCGATCAGCCCTTCCGCGTGCTGTGTCAGCAGTTCAAGATCGATGCGTGGTTTCTTATAAAAGCCTTCGATATAGGCCTGACTGACCAGGCGGCAGAGATTCTGATAGCCTGTCCGGTTTTCGCAGAGCAGCACTAAGTGCGAGGCTCGGCCATCCTCATTTTGCTTATCAAACCGGCTGCGCGGCGCGACATAAACCTCACAGCCGATGATCGGCTTGACACCGGCAGCCTTCGCCGCTTTGTAAAAATCATAGACGCCGAACATGGCGCCGTGGTCGGTGATGGCGATGGCCGTTTGCCCCAGCGATTTGACATGCTCCATCAGCTTGCTGATGCGGCAGGCGCCGTCCAACAGGCTGTATTCCGTATGTACATGCAGATGGACAAAATCGGTCATATATACTCCTCCATCATTTTTTCGCGGCCTTGTTCCGTTTTTTGAAGCACGGCTGTTTGTCAATCGGATGCTTCAGGCAGCGTTTCGGCAATCGCAATCAGTTTTTTCAGCCGGTGATTCAGGCCTGATTTTGAAACGGGCGGTTCTGTCCTTGCGGCAAGCTCCGACAGCGTTTCATCCGGATAGGCCATGCGGAGGCGCATCGCCTCCCGCAGTTTTTCATCCAGCTGCGGCGCCATGCCGGCCTGCTCAATCCGGCGCAGCAGTTTCAGCTGGTTGGTGCCGTTTTCTGCCGCCTTGATGATATTGGACGCTTCACAGTTGACACGCCGGTTGATCGTATTGCGGACGTCTTTGATCACGCGGGTTTCCATAAACTCGATGACCGATTTGTGTGCGCCGGCGACCGTCAGGCAGGTTTCGATGGTATCGCTGTCCTTGCAGTATAAAAGCGCGTTTTCTTTTCGGCGGCCGGGTTTCAGGTGGAGATCCATGTCATGAAAAAGGACGCCCAATTCCCGCATCAGCGCGGCATGCGTGTTGGAAAGCTCCAGATAATACATTTTTTCAGGGTCCGCGAGGTAACCGCCCGTCAGGAAAGCGCCGCGCAGAAAGGCGGACCGGCAGCAATCCGATTCCACAATCCATCCGTTGAAATGCAGCGTCAGGAAGCCGCTTTCATCATATCCGAGGACCTTCAGAATCCCGGCGATTTGCTGCGGCTTGCTGAGCGTCAGCGTCATGCGCCCGCCGGACGCCGCCGATACTTCAAAATCGGCTTTCAGCGGCGGTGTCTGCATGGCACAGAGCTGCGCAATGCGGCGGTGCAGTTTTTCATTGCTGGTGATGATGCGGATTTCCTTCGCGCCGAAGGCGCTGGCAAAGAGAAAAATGCCGTACAACTCCGCCAGTGCGCAGCATGGTTTCTGTACAGAAATCCGGCTCATTTCGATTTTGACGTCGCCGGAGAAAGACATATTTCCGCATCCCCTTTCCTGCTGTCTGCGGTCTCCGTATCAGAGACCCAGCGTTTGAATTTCACATTCGAGCAAAACGCCGAACCGTTCTTTCACGCATTGCTGTATGATCTCAATCAGCGCCAATACATCCGCACAGGTGGCGCCGCCCCGGTTGACAATAAATCCTGCATGTTTTTCAGAGACGCAGGCGCCGCCGACAGCGCGCCCTTTGAGGCCGCACGCATCGATCATCGCCGAGGCATATCCTGCGGCAGGTCGTTTGAAAACGCTGCCGGCGCTGGGAAGGTCCAGCGGCTGTTTTTCGCGGCGGCGTTCTGCCAGGTCGGCCATACAGGCCCGGATTTCCGCCGGGTCACCGGGCTTCAGTCGACAGCGTATCGATGTTACCGTCAGCGCAGACCGCTGAAAAATGCTGGTGCGGTATGCAAATCCGGCGGCTTCTGCCGGAACGGTGCGGCGGTTTCCGCGGCCGTCCAGGCACGTCACGTCCGAGATTACCTGTCCAAGTTCGCCGCCGTATGCCCCGGCGTTCATCACGGCGCCGCCGCCGGCGCTGCCCGGAATGCCGTGGGCAAATTCCAGCCCTGTCAGCGATGCGTTCATCGCTGCAAAAGCCGTTTTGGTCAGTGATGCGCCCGCTCCCGCCGCAACCAGATCATCTTCCACCGCGACGCCGTTCAGGCATCCTGTTTGGATGACAACGCCGTCATAGCCCCGGTCGGCACAGAGCAGATTGGTTCCGCTGCCCAGCAGAAAACGGGGCAGCCCTTTTTCCATCGTGTAGGAAAGCAGCGCGGCAAGTTCTTCTTCTGTGCCGGGCACAGCCAGCACAGCACAGGGACCGCCGATGCGGAAGGACGTATGCGCCGCAAGGGGCTCCTCTTTCTGTACCCGTCCATGCGGGATGAGCCGCGCGATCTCTTCGGCGGCATGGCATGTTACAATGGCCACGTTCAACCTCCCAGTCAATACGATTTCAGATGCCGGGGCCGGGGTCCGGTTCCGGCGGCAAGTCAGGCGGTTCCAGCGGGTCGGTTTCCACCGGCGGAGTCGTTTCGATCGGTTCAGGCGGCGCGAGATGAATGGTACACTGCCCTTCCAGCGCGCTGCCGTCTTTACAGGTCGCCGGATAATAATAGGAAAGAATCCGTTCGGACAGCGCGCCCTCAAAATGCACCGTATAACGTTCGTCGGCCACTTCGATATTCGGCACGGCGAAATAGCGGTAGAGATTCAGCCGGGATGCCGTTTGAATGGTCTCTTCCGGGCAGTATGCACGGGCAAGCTTTCCCGATTCGCCGCAGATGCGCACCGTTGTATGCAGGGTGCAGAGCGATTTCGGCGCATCTTTCGGAAGGAATTTCCCGTATGCCACACGGCTTCCCCTTGGGTCTGACTTACAGGCCGCGGTTGGAATGCCGCCGCTGTCCAAACAATAAGAATACGTTTGCAGTTCCGCAGGCGTTTCAAACGCCGCACTTGCTTTGTCTGCATGGAGAATTTCCATGACTTTTTTCCAGGTCGCAACCGACGGGTTGCCGGAAAGCCCGGTGATTTCTTTCTGCTGGTCGAAACCAAACCAGACACCGCCGACGTAGTACGGCGTGAAGCCGACAAACCAACGGTCGTAATCGTTGGAAGTCGTACCGGTTTTGCCTGCAACAGCGATGCCATTGAGCGCAGCTGCTGTTCCGGTGCCGTTTTTCACGACGTTTTCGAGCATGGCCCGCATGTAATAGGCCGTATTCTGCGAAATGGCGACGCTTTCACCCGCTGTATGGTCGATCAGAACGTTGCCGTCTGCATCCAGAACGCGCAGATATGTCGTCGGCTTCGTATAGAGTCCATCGTTCAAAAACGGGACGTAGGCAGCCGTCAGTTCAAGCAGGCTGACGCCGCGGCTGACGCCGCCGAGCGCCAGTGCGGAATAGGTTAAATCGTTATAGTACGTGCCGTTGATCGTTTCCTGACGCATCAGGCTCAAGCCGAAGTTTTCCGTGGCGAAATCAAACGCCGTATCCAGCGACATCAAATCCAGCGTCCGTACGGCAACCGTGTTGAGCGATTTGGCCACGGCGGACATGACCGTCGTCCGACCGGCGTAGGTCCGGCTCTGGTTCGCGGGCCACGCGGAAAGACCGGTCGGCCCCAGGAGAATGGCGGATTCCGGTTCCACCAGGGCACCGGAGCTGTTGATGAGCTTTGCCGGTGAATCATCCAGCACGCTGTACGGGGTGATCAGCCCGTATTCAATGGCCGGCGCATAGACGCTGATCGGCTTAATGGAGGAGCCGGGCGACCGGCGGGATACGGCACGGTTCAAAACGAGGTTCCCGTATTTTTCACCGATGCCGCCGACCAAGCCGAGCAGACGTCCGTCCGGCGAGAAAATGACCATGGCCGATTCCAGCTGCGTCGTGCCTTTGACGGTCGGGAAATTGCTGCGGTCTTTGTAGACCTGTTCCATGGCCGCCTGCACCGCAGGGTCAATCGTCGCTTCGATCGACAGACCGCCGGCATACAGCATTTTATAGGCGATCGTGTTGGAGTATCCGAACGTCTCTTTCAGTTCGCTGATCAGCTCCGTCGTCAGCAGGTCGACAAAATAGGAGCGGACATCTTTTGTTTCGCTGTCTTCTTCGTCATATTTCCGGAAGGCCAGCTTTTCTGCAACGGCCTGATCGTGTTCGGCTTTGGAGATTTTGCCGAGTTCGAGCATTTTGCCGAGAATCAGCTCCTGACGGCGTTTGTTGTTGTCCGGGTTCTGGAACGGATCATAATAAGTCGGGCTGTTGGTGATGCCCGCGATGCATGCGCATTCGGCCAGCGAAAGATCACTGACCTCTTTTCCGAAGTATACATACGCCGCCGAGCTGACGCCGTAGCAGCCTTGGCTCAGGTTGATCGTATTCAGATAGATTTCCATGATCTGATCTTTTGACAGTTTGCGTTCCACGTTCAGCGCCCGCAGAATCTCCAGCACTTTGCGCTGAATGGTTGGCTCGTTGTCGCCGGTGAGGTTTTTGACCACCTGCTGCGTAATCGTCGAGCCGCCGAAGTTCGAGGAAAACGGCAGAATCAGGTTGATGGTTGCGCCGATTGTACGCTTCCAGTCGACGCCTTTGTGGCTTTCAAACCGTTCGTCCTCGATGGCGATAAACGCGTTGGCCAGATTTTTTGGAATCTGGTCGTAGTTTGCCCACACGCGGTTTTCCGAGCCATAGAGACGGGTCAGCTCCGTTTTTTCACCGGTGGACGTATTGGTTGCGTAAATCACCGACGAGTAGTTCATGTTGATGCTGCCGACGTCAATATCGGCCTTCGGCTGGAGATATTTTCGCACATAAAGGCCGAAAGCGCCGGCGCATAAAATGCCCGTGAAGACGCAGACCAGCAGCATTGTCGCCAGCACTTTTCCGGCAATCAACAATACCTTTTCTGCTTTTCCTATTTTTTCCTTCGTTTTTTCCGGCACTTCCGGCAGTTTCAGAATCATTTGTGCATTCATAGCATAACCTTGCCTTTCTGGGCGGGTTCATCCGGTCGATCCGGAATCAGTTTTGCGGGCGCTGCATCAGTGCGCGGATCAGCGCCTGATCATCCTCCTGGATCGTCGATTCGGCGATCTTATTTTTGGCGCGCGCCCCGCATTTGCGGCACTGGTGGATCAGCTGCCAGCCCTTGGCCGGGTTGTAAAGGACGCCGACGGCATCCATAATCCCGCCGCAATCGCTCGCACGGTCGCCGGGCATACAGTCTACATGTTTGGAGCAGAGGCAGAACGGACAGTGATTGCGGTAACTGCCATTTGTCACCGCCAGAACCTCTCTCCCGCAGTTTTCACAGATAAAAGACGTATTTTCCGATTTATGGCTCATTTGTTTGCCTCTTCTTTCACCGCGGTTTTCGGTGGGCGCGCGCCGAAAATCGCGCTGCCGATGCGGACGATGGTAGCGCCTTCTTCGACAGCAGTTTCAAAATCATGGCTCATGCCCATCGACAGCGTGTCGAATGTTTTCGGAAGCTGGCTGCGCATCTGCTCAAACAGCGTCCGCATTGCGGCAAAGTATTTTCTCGGATCCTCCCCGGCGGGCGGGACGGTCATCAAGCCGCGCAGGCAAAGCGCAGGCAGCGTCAGAATATGTTCCGCCAGCGGCTGCACTTCTGCCGGACAGACGCCGGATTTGCTCGCTTCGCCGCCGATGTTGACTTCCAGCAGCACGTCGGTCTGCGTTTTCGCGCGCGCAGAGAGCGTATCAATGGTGTCGGCGAGATGCGCGGAATCGACCGAGTGGATCATGACGACATTGCCGATCAGATATTTGACCTTGTTGGTTTGAAGCGGGCCGATAAAATGAAGCGGACAGCCGTCATACGCGTGCTGCTCCAGTTTATCGCGCAGTTCCTGCACGCGGTTTTCCCCGGCTGCATCGATGTCTGCTTCGATGGCCGCCCGGACTTCTGCAAAATTCCGCACTTTCGTTGCCGCCAGCAGCGTCACCGATTCCGGTGCGCGCCCGGCCCGTTTTGCGGATGCGCAGATTCTTTGGCGGATCTCGCCGACTTTTTGTTGAATCTCATGCCAACGCAGCTGTTCCTGTTCTGTCATATGCGTCATCTTCCGTTCGCTTTGTTTCACGATTTGTTTCAATGGATCCTGTTTATCTTACGGCCGTCTGCCCGGAATCATTCCGAAGGCGGCTTTTCGGCAGTGTATAGTCTTCTTTATTATACGCTCCATTTGTAAAAAATGCAAGGTCTTCCGTCCCGCTTCATGCCATCAGGCGTCCGTTTTTGTTCTGCGGACATCAGCAGAAAAGGCAGCGCCCGTTTTCGGGCGCTGCCTTTGCCGATGACATATACAGCGGTTAGTGGATGTATTCGGGCGTGCCGTGGATCGGCGGCAGCGCGTGCGGACGAACCATTTCGCCGCCGGACTCGTACGACTGGATGACGGCCTCGATGTATTCGAGCGTCGCCAGCGCATCCCGGCCGGAGGCACGGATGAATTCGTAGTGGACGTTGTTGGTGAGATCTTCGAGCCACGCATGGATACGCTTCGGGAATGTCGCGCCGAAATCGGTGATGCCCGTGTTGGTGACTTCCGGTTCGCCCATCGAGAGGTTGCCTTCCGCATCCTTGCGGTGACCCGGCCAATACGTCAGCTTTTCCACGCAGTTTTCAATGCAGAATGTGCCGCGCGTACCGGCATGTTCGTAGCTCCACCAGCCGCCAAGACCGAATCGAGCGTCGCCGCGCTGGCTGAGCAGCATACCGACGCCGCCCTTTTCAAACTTGCAGTTGACGCTGTTGATGGAGAGCATCGGGTCGCCAGCCGTCTTGCGGACGCCCGGACGATCCAGGAACGCCTGAACGTGCGTGATGTCGCCGCAGAAATAGCGCATGACCGAGAACGGATGCGTCAGGAACGCCTTGCAGTGCGAATATGGTTTCAGCCAGCGGGATTTCGGGTCGCCGACGCCGCCGTAATTGTATTCGCTGCCGTCAAACCCGACTTTGTGCAGGCAGTATGCCAGCTCGCCGATTTCACCGTCATCCTGCAGCTTTTTGGCATGGGCTGCAAGATCCGTAAAATAGTGGTTCAGGTTGCAGCCGAGATACAGTTTGTTGTCGAGGGCATATTTGACGAGTTCGCGCGCGTCACGGATATCGGCGCAGAGCGGTTTTTCGCAGAGAACCTTTTTGCCGTAGGAAAGCGCTTCCATCGCCGGTTCAAAGTGGAACGAGGCGTTTTCATAGCCGCTTGTGCAGATGGAAACGGCTTCCAGATCCGGTTCGGATTCGATCATTTCCTTCAGGGAGTAGTATGCTTTGACCTGAAATTCTTCTGCCGCCTTGTCAGCTTTCTCACGGTTGATATCACAGACCGCAATCAGCTCGGCCAGCGGATCCGCCGCATAGGCGCGCGCATGGGTATAGCCGATGCCACCCATACCGACGACTGCTGTTTTGATTGCCATAATGATGTCAGCTCCTGTTCTGTTCAAATTGTTTCGGCCTTTTCAGCCGTTTGATTTTCAGCGTTTGCGTATAACGGGTTTGCTCAGATTTCCGCAACTTCCACAATGCGGCCTTCGTCAAGGCTCTTGATCGCCGCATGAATGACGCGCTGGGCTTCCAAGCCGTCGCGCCCGCTGCCGTTGATCGCCGCCGGGGCTGTTCCTTCGTCCACCTGGCGGACAAACGTCTCAATCCGGCAACGGAACGTATCGTCGAAGTTGGAGTAGCCGCCGAACACGGGGTTCGTGTAGCAGAGCTTCACCATATCGTCTGCCGGATACAGCGTCGCCTGGCGCCACATATCCTCAACGACCATACGCCCTTTGGTACCGGCGACTTCACACCGCTCCATCGGGTGGCCGCGGGAAAGGTCATAGCTGGAGGTCAGATGACCGACGGCGCCGCACTTGAAGTACATATTGATAGATGCCGTTGACCAGATGTTGCGCCCCGGCGCTTTCATCGCAAAGCACTGAACCTTTTCGACGTCGCCCATGAAGTTGCGCATCATATCGACGCTGTGCGGGTTGAGCGCCTTCAGGTGGTAATACGGCGATTCAAACGCGCCGGGTTTGCCGATCCAGAGCGCCATATTACAGAAAAGCAGATCGCCCAGGCGGCCTTCATTCTGCCATTGTTTGGCATGGAACGAAGCCGGGGTGAAGCGGTGGTTGAAGTCGATGCCGAAGCAGCGGTTGTTCTTTTCGGCCAGCGCGACCATTTCCCTTGCGTGGCCGATGTCGTTGGAGATCGGCTTTTCACACAGCAGATGCGCGCCGGAGGCAAGCACCTGCATAGAGGGTTTATAGTGGTCCGAGCTGTATTCATAGCCGCCGGTGGCGACGCTGCACAGATCGGGTTTCAGTTCGTCGAGCATCTGCTGGGCATCCAGATAACACGGTACGCCGAACGCTTTTCCGGCGGCGGCAGCCCGCTCTTCGATCAGATCGCAGACGCCGACCAGCTCCGCATCCTTGCAGCCCTGATAGATCCGCGCATGCAGGTTTCCGATGTGGCCAAGACCAATGACACAGACTCTCTGCATTGTTTCACGCCCTTTCAATGTTTTCCCGCCGGTTATTTCCGGCTCTGAGACTGGAGGTTCTGCGCGGCCTTCGGGTCGCCGATGTGCATGGTGTTGTACGCCTCTTCGCTCGACGCAAACGGCCGGCCGATTTCGTTCCACTGGTTGGCGGCGACGTCCATCGGGTTCTCCGTTTTATAGGCTCTTTTGCGTTTTGCGATGTGCTTTTCCATGCGTTTGGTGAGCATTTTGACAACATCCGGTTCTTTGTCCGCGACGTTATGAAGCTCCTCCGGGTCTTTGATGAGGTTGTACAGTTCGACCTGCGGTTTGAAATGGAAGTCCGGCTCCATGGCGACGATGAGTTTCCACTCCGGCGTCCGCCAGCCGTGTTTGCGCATCCATGTCGCCTCGGTCAGGTACATTTCCGGTTCGGCTTCGCGCGGTTCGCCCGTCCAGAACGGAACCAGGCTGCGGCCGTCAAACTTGAGCTTTGTTTTGATGCCCAGGAGTTCCAGAATGGTCGGCATAACGTCTTTCTGCTGGACATAGTCGTCAAACACATAGCCTTCCGGCACGACACCCGGCATTTTGAAGACCAGTGGGACGTGCAGCGTGCATTCGTACAAGCCGTGATGGTCATAGTAGCAGTCATGCTCGTCGAGCGTTTCGCCGTGGTCACTCGTCAGGACGACCAGCGTTTCTTCTTCGATGCCCAGCTCGCGCAGCGTCGTGAAGAGGCGCTGAATGCAGCTGTCCATATAGGCGATGGCGCCGTCATACTGCGCGTTGACATATTCTTTATCGGTGCAGCCGGCCGGGAACCATTCTCTGAAGTAGTCGCAGAACGGTTTGAACGCATACAGATCGTCCAGCGAGTGGTTGTTCGGATCGCATTCGTCGCCGGAGTGGAAGATCCGGTCAAACGGTGCGGGCGGCAGATACGGGGAGTGCGGGTCCATATGGCGGAGGAACAGGAAGAACGGCTTGTCTTCCGCCGCCAGCCGCTTCAGTTCCGGGATGGCGACGTCGTTCAGGTTTTCCGCTTTGTGTGCGCGGCCGTCCGGATGATCCGGGCCCCAGCCGGAATAGTTGAGGTATTTGTGGAAGCCGTGCGTATACTGTCCGTCGCCGAAGCCGACGCAGGTGCAGTTATAGCCGTTTTTCGCAAGTTCTTCCTGAAGCGTGATGCCTTCGGGCAGATTGGGAACGTTCCGCAGGGTGACGATCCCGGTGCCAAAGCAGTCGCGGCCCGTCAGCAGGGCGGAATAGCCCGGCGGCGTCGGGATGCTCGGTGAAAAGCAGTTGACAAAATTGACGCCGTCTTCCGCCATGCGGTCGATATGCGGCGTTGTCTGACGGTGATATCCGCAGAGGCTCAGGTTCAGCGCACGGCAGGAATCGATGCCGAGAAAGAGAATATTGGGCTTCTTTTTCATTGGAAAATCTCCTTTTTTGTTTTTCCCGGCAGTCAGCGGGCGCCCAGCTCTTTGAGGCAGGCGTTCAGATAGCCGTAGCTTTCAGCGGCGACGATGTTGGCATCTGCCAGCGAAAGATCCGGGCCGATGACCTCGAGGTCCACCGGACCGTTGTATCCCTGTTTGACCATTTCGGCGACGTAGCCGCGGAGGTTGATGTCGCCGGTGCCGCAGATCTGCTGAAGCGGTGTGCCCGGAGAAGGCTGTCTGCCGTGGCAGTCACGGATGTGGATGTGGCGCATTGCCGGCAGAACCGCCGACAGCGCATTTTCCGGTTCTTCGCCGCAGCGGAAGATGTGGCTCGGGTCCATATCAATGCCGAAGAACGGGTTCTTGACACCTTCGATCATGCGGAGCGTCGTCGGCGTGCTGTAAACGCTGGCGCCGACATGCGCCTTCATGCAGAGCGTCACGCCGTAGCTTTCAGCCAGTTTGGCCAGCATATTCATATGGGCAATGCAGTCCACAAGGTCTTCTTCGACGTTCGACTTGCCTTTCGGCCCGATGTTGACCACCGGAATGCCCAGTTCTTTCGCCGCTTCAAATGCCAGCGTCAGGCGCGCTGGATCCGTGCTGGCAACTTCGGTCGCCAGAATCTTCATATCAAACTCTTCGCAGAGTTCTTTGATTTCGTTCTGCTGGCTGCGCCAGTCATTAAGTTTCAGATGTTCGCACATGCCCTCGATTGCAGAAATTTCAAACCCGTCATAACCGATCTTTTTCAGGTTTTCCACTGCTTCCCGCAGAGAATAGGCTTTGTACAGAACCGTATTAACGCCAAGCTGAATCATAGTCGTTTTCCTCCGTTCAAATCAATTGAATCGTGTTGATGGGAATCCATATGCCGGGGGTAATGCCAGCATCTTCATTATACAGGATTCGACCGGCAAATTCAACAGGAATTTGGCTCATTCAAAAAAAGATTTTTCCCGTTTTTTGCAAACGCCGCAGTGCGCTTATAAACGCTTTGCGCGTTCAGCTTTCGGCCGGTTGGGCTTGCTTTCTTGCTTTTCCGGGCGGTTTGTTGTATCATAGTGAAAACATCTTCGGCTT
>CAJLFQ010000014.1 GCA_905205975.1 uncultured Eubacteriales bacterium
TCAGGGCGAACACGTTCTTAAACCAGAAGAGTTCGTACCTGTGCGTTTTGGTGGACCTTCAGGGACTCGAACCCCGGACCGACCGGTTATGAGCCGGTTGCTCTGACCAACTGAGCTAAAGGTCCGTTTTGATTTCTGACCGGACACATCCGCCGGTGCGCGCTTCATACAGGCAGAGAGACCGCCGCAATGAATATCCTCTTTAGTATACCACATGCACGGTTGTTTGTCAAACTGTTTTTGAACAGGAAAGCTCCGCTGCATTCCCCGCGCCCGCCGCATTCCGCACACCGGGCGAATTGCTTGACAAAACCGCATCCGCGTGTTATACTGAGCCCGGCAGACAGCCGCGCGGTTGAAAACGGTGCATACCGGTTTTCGCCCTTGCAAAACGGGCGGAAGTGCGGTATACTGAACACAGGATCGGTGAAAGGAGACGCCATGAAGCGGAGATATCGAAGCGCCGCAGAGATCTTTCCGGAAGCGCTGCTGCGGGAAATGCAGCAGTACGCGGGCGGTGAATGGGTCTACATCCCGGAAAAAGAAGAACGCAAAAACTGGGGTGAAGTTTCCGGCGCGCGCGCCTACTACCAGCACCGCAATGCGGAAATCCGCTACCTGTTCCAGCGGGAACGGTGGTCTCCGCATCAGCTGGCGGCTTGCTATGGGCTGTCGCAGGAGACGATTCGCAAAATTCTGGCGCAGCATGCCGGCGACGAACAGATCTTGCCCATGCCGTTCTACTGTCAGTCGGGCAGTGACGTCTGCTCCGGACGCCGGACAGCGCTTCACCGAACCATAACAAAACAGGGAGGCCCTGCAACGATGGGAAAACTGAAAATCGGCGTCTTTGGCGCCCACCGGGGCATGACGATGATCCAGCAGCTGCTGCACCACCCGGATGCCACCGTCTGCGCCATCTGCGACAAGCACCGGCCGTCACTCGAATCAGCTGGGAAGGCGGCAGACGAAGCAGGCGTCCGCGTGGAACTCTTTGAAGATTTTGAACAGTTCATTCAGGCCGATATGGACGCCGCGGTGCTGGCGAACTATGCGCACCAGCATGCGCCCTGCGCCGTCCGCCTCATGAAGAGCGGACGCCATGTGATGAGCGAGGTGCTGACGTGCGCCAACCTTGCCGAAGCCGTTGAACTGATTGAAACGGTCGAATCGACGGGGAAAATCTATCAATACGCGGAAAACTACTGCTTTTTCAACACGACCAGCGAAATGCGGAAGCGCTATCAGGCCGGCGACATCGGCGAATTTATGTACGGCGAAGGCGAATACATCCATGACTGCGGCTCCATCTGGCCGCAGATTACCTACGGCGAACGCGATCACTGGCGGAACCGCTCCAATGCGTCGTTCTACTGTACGCATTCGCTCGGTCCGATGCTCCATATGACCGGGCTGCGCCCGATCAAGGTGCAGGGCTTTGAAGGCCGGATTCTGCCCCACACGCGCCGGCTCGGCAGCATGGGCGCTCCATACGCCGTGGAGCTCGTCACGCTGGAAAACGGCGGCGCCGTCAAGAGCATTCACGGCGGCTTGAAGCGGGAGCCCGGCTCCATCAACTACGAAATCTACGGCAGCCGCGGCTCCATGGAAACCGACCGCTGGGACGGTCAGCTCCATATCTACCGTGAAACCGGCGGCTGCTGCGTCGGCGAACATGAAAAATACGCGCCGGCTTTTCCGATTGCAGGCGTGGAGGGCGCGGCGCACGGCGGCAGCGACTTTTTCACCGTCCACTATTTCATCCGCTCTCTGCTGGGCGACCGGGAAGCCATGGCGCATGCCGTCGGCGTCCACGAGGCGGTCGATATGTGCATCCCGGGCATTCTGGCGTTCCGCTCGATTCTGAACGGCGGTCATGCCGTCGATATTCCGAACCTGCGCCTGCCCGCTGAACGCGACAAATACCGGCACGACACGTTCTGCGCCTTTCGGGAATCCGCCGGAGATCAGTACGTTCGCGGGGATGCCGCGCAGCCGGATGCAGCAGACATCCCGGACGAAATCTACGAGGAAGTCCGGCGCAAGTGGATCGGCGGCGAACCGGGCTGATTGCAGACCGGCATTCAAAAAACAGCATATTCTATCCAAAACAGCCGTCTCCTGACATGGCAGACGGCTGTTTTCTGATATTTTTTCTTCTCCGCTCCGGCTGTCTCAGCGGAGGCATGCGGCCCGCTCAAAAAAAATATGCAAGAAAATTTATGTAAACCACTTGACAAATTACATTGAGTGTGGTACAATATTGGCAGTCAAAGAAAAGAAGCAGAACCGCCCCGGAAAAGGGAGCGGCCCAGATGCTTCAGATCCTGCCCAACAGAAAGGACTGGTTGACTTCTATGAAAAAGACCTTATACAGCTTGATGCTGTCAGACGATATCATGCGCGAGGTCGACGCGCTGGCCCACCAGATGGGGACGAACCGCTCCAACCTCGTCAATATGATCCTGGCGGAACGCGTGCAGATGCGAACGCCGGAACAGCAGATCGGGGACATTTTCACCGGCATTGAACGTCTGCTGTCCTCTTCAAGAGAGCTGGTGCCGCTGATTTCTCCGAACGCACAGCGCGTAGCCGTGCGTTCAAGCCTTCAATATAAATACCGGCCGTCGCTCCGCTACGAGGTCGAGCTGGCAAATGGATTTGTCCCCGGCGAACCGATCGGCACGCTGACGGCGAATTTCCGCACCCAGTCGCAGGCGCTGCTGGAGCTTCTGAACCGGTTCTTCCGGTGCCTGTGCCGGATCGAAGGGCGCATGCTGCCGCTGAACCTCTCGTATTCTTTGGAAAACGGCCGCTTTACCCGCTCGCTGGCGTACCCGGTGCCGAGAAACGACGGCGCAGGCTCCGCCCTCAGCGCGGAAACAATTTCCGGCGCCATTACAGACTATGTCCGGCTGATTGACCGGATGCTCAAAGCCTGCGTCGGCGGTGCAGATGCGCAGACGCTGGCGGAGATGTATGACGCAGATCTCGCAAAACGCACCCTTCTCATCTGAAACCGAACGAATCACAACATGCCAAACGCAATAAGCTCCACCGAATGAACCGATAGAAAGGATGGACTTTTATGAACGCTGAAAAATTCACCCAGAAAACCATTGAAACGATCAACAGTGCGCAGGATCTTGCGCGTGAAAAACAGAATCAGACGCTGATGCCGGAGCACCTGCTCTATGCGCTGCTCTCGCAGGACGGCGGCCTCATCGGGTCGCTGGTCTACCGCATTGGCCAGCAGTCCGGCAATACCGACATCGTCGGCGCGATGCTGGGCGAGCTGAATGCCGAAATCGAGCGGCTGCCCAAGGTGACGGGCGCAACGAACGAGCTGTACCCGTCGAGCGAAGTGTCCGCCGTTCTGCGGTTCGCCGAAAAGTGCGCCGCACAGCTGAAAGACGAATACATCTCCGTCGAACACCTGATGCTGGGGCTCCTGAGCGAGGGCGGCCGCACCGTCCAGCAGCTCTGCGCGAAGTACGGCATTACGAAACAGCGCTTTACCGAGGAACTGGCGAAGGTCAAAACGGCGCCGGTGACAAGCGATAACCCGGAAGACACCTACGACGTCCTGAACAAATACGGCACGGATCTGGTTGAACGGGCGAGAGAGCAAAAACTCGACCCGGTCATCGGCCGTGACTCCGAAATCCGCAGCGTCGTCCGCATCCTGTCGCGCAAGAGTAAGAATAACCCGGTGCTGATCGGCGAACCGGGCGTCGGTAAGACAGCCATCGCCGAAGGGCTGGCACAGCGGATCGTCCGCGGCGACGTGCCGGACGGTCTGAAAGAGAAAACGATTTTCTCCCTCGATATGGGCGCGCTGGTCGCGGGCGCCAAGTACCGCGGCGAATTTGAAGAACGTCTGAAGGCCGTGCTGAACGAAGTCAAAAAGGCCGAAGGCAAGATCATCCTCTTCATCGACGAGCTGCACACCATCGTCGGCGCCGGGAAAACCGAAGGCTCGATGGATGCGGGCAACCTGCTGAAGCCGATGCTCGCCCGCGGCGAGCTGCACTGCATTGGTGCGACGACGCTGGACGAATACCGGAAATACATCGAAAAAGACGCGGCGCTGGAACGCCGGTTCCAGCCGGTGATGGTCGATGAACCGACCGTCGAGGATACGATTTCGATCCTCCGTGGCCTGAAAGAACGGTACGAAATCTTCCACGGCGTCCGCATCCACGACAACGCGCTGGTTGCGGCGGCGACCCTGTCGCACCGGTACATCACCGACCGGTTCCTGCCGGATAAGGCGATCGACCTCGTCGATGAGGCGTGTGCCATGATCCGCACGGAAATCGACTCCATGCCGAGCGAACTCGACGACCTGCGCCGCGACATCATGCAGCTGGAAATCGAGGAAATGTCGCTGAAAAAGGAAGACGACCAGCTCTCCAAAGACCGTCTGGCCAAGCTGACGGCAGAGCTCGCGGAAAAGAAAGAAAAATTCAACGAGATGAAGGCGCGCTGGGAATCCGAGAAACAGGCCACTGAAACGGTCAAAAAGCTCAAAGCCGACATCGAAAAGATGACCGGCGATATGGAACAGGCGCAGCTGCACGGCGAATATGAAAAAGCAGCCCGCCTCCAGTATTCCGAGCTGCCGGCGCTGCAAAAGAAACTGGCAGACGCCGAACAGATGACCGAACGCCAGAACCAGAACCTGCTCGTTCGCTCCACCGTCACCGAGGAGGAAATCGCCGAAGTGGTCGCCCGTTGGACGGGCATCCCGGTTTCCAAGCTCGTCGAGGGCGAACGCAAAAAACTGCTGCACCTCGAAGACATCCTGCACAAACGCGTCATCGGACAGGATGAAGCGGTCCGCCTCGTCAGTGAGGCCATTCAGCGCTCCCGCGCAGGGATCGCCGACCCGAACCGTCCGATCGGCAGCTTCCTCTTCCTGGGGCCGACCGGCGTCGGCAAAACCGAGCTGGCCAAAACGCTGGCTGAATGCCTCTTTGACGATGAACACAACCTCGTCCGCATCGATATGACGGAGTATATGGAGAAGTTCAGCGTATCGCGCCTGATCGGCGCGCCGCCAGGATATGTCGGCTATGACGAAGGGGGTCAGCTGACGGAAGCCGTCCGCCGCCATCCGTACAGCGTCGTGCTGTTCGATGAGGTGGAAAAGGCGCATCCGGACGTCTTCAACATCCTGCTGCAAATTCTGGATGACGGCCGCATCACCGACAGCCAGGGGCGCACGGTCGACTTCAAGAATACGATCATCATCCTGACATCCAACCTGGGCAGCCAGTATCTGCTGGACGGCATCACGCCGGACGGCGAGATCAGCGAAGATGCCCGCGCCAAGGTCAAAGTTGATCTGCGCGCGTCGTTCCGTCCGGAGTTTTTGAACCGTCTTGACGAGATCATCCTCTTCAAGCCGCTCACCAAAGACAACCTGAACGGCATCATTGACAACCTGCTCAACGGTCTGCGCAAACGCATGGCGGACCGCACGGCCGGCGGCTTGCAGCTCGAAGTCACCGATGCGGCGAAAGCGCTCATCATCGATCAGGGCTATGACCCGATTTACGGCGCACGTCCGCTCAAACGGTACCTCCAGAGCGCAGCGGAAACGCTGATCGCCAAGGAAATCCTGGCGGGCAACCTGGATACCGGCTCGACGATTGTCCTCGACGCCGCCGACGGCAAGCTGACCTGCCACCCGGTTTTGACCGGCGAAGTCCGCTGAACCGGCTCCGACCGTCAACGACCCCAAAAAACGTCCGTCAAAAACGGTCAATAACGGCACCAAAGCGCCGCCTGTTTTCCAGACAGGCGGCGCTTTTTTGTTGGAATACCCCTTGCCGCAATCCGTGAATCTGCGGAAGGAAAGACAAGCCAACTGGCGTTCCGCCGGTACCCCGGCGTATGGGGAAAGGCGGGCGTGCCGGTACCCCGGCGTATGGGGTAACTTCCACCTCATCCGGCGAAAGCAATTTCCGCTGGAAATTGTTTTCGCCACCTTCCCCTGCTTAGGGGAAGGCTTGGGCGGCCGCCGAATGAATTCACTTCGCTTTTCTGTTCTTTCGCTTTTCCCTGTCGGCTACGCCTGCGCCGGATACGTTTGCAGCATCACATTGACGCCTTCCATCACAATTCGCTCCAACATTTTCGCATTGTCGCGGATATCCAGCCGCTGTTTCAGGCTGTCAAAAACCGTTTTGAGTTCGCCGTCAATGACCAGCGTGACGCCGTCTGCGGTTTCGCCGCTCTGTTCATTTTTCAGCTGGCAGTTAAAAATGACCGCGTGATTGTTTTCTTCCATCCGTTTCGCCCTCCATATCAATCCAGATCAATCATTCCAATAAAATCATCTATCCGCCCGATTCAGAATAGCCGGTCAAACGATCACATTCCAAACGTCTTCGCCTGTCCGGCGGTCTCGAATCGTCAGCAGACCAGCAATCAGAACGCCGGGCGGTTCTCTCCGCACAGACCAGTCGATCCGGTAATCAAAATCGTTCCAGTTTCGAAAGCCGATCAGTTTTTCCGGGTCATTTTCCGTCAGATCCACGCATTCCTGCAGGTATGGGCTGTTGTTCAGCACGTCCGGGTAAGACGCCGCCAGCATCACCATTTTCAAATCATCAAATGTTTCCCCTTGGAAATCGTCATCTGTCAGTTGCCGGTCATCTTTTCCGTTCGAACCATAGCAAAAATCAAAATCAACCAGAATATGCTCCACCAAATCCTCTGCCGACGAGGGATTCAGGCCATGCTCCAGGAAGACCGAAAGCGTTTTCAGTCCGGCTTCATTCGAACAGAACGCCAAATCCCAAAGCGGGCGGATGTAATTATCATCATTTTTATCCATGGCGGCCTGCCTCGCCGGGATATCCATGCCGTGCGCAAGAAAGATCCGGACAAGTTCCGGGAGCGCTTTTCCCATCCGGTCCGCATCCTCGGAATCGCCGAAGTGGATTGCCTCTAAATAAGCTTTCCAGCACGAGTTCGTCATTGCCGTGTCCGTCTGCGGTGCAGCTGCCCAGCGGGTCTGCCCCCTGTTCCAGCAGTGCTTCAACGCCGGCAAAGTCGCATGCCAGACAGGCTTTCATGAGCTTTTTGTTCAGCACGAGCGCCTCTTCATCGGTCAGGTTCGGGTTCCAGCTGACCCTGACTTTCTCTTTTTTCTCGGGCTTCGGCGTTTGTATGGCGTGGATATTCATGCGTTCTCCCCCCTTTTTTGTGCGCCAAATGCCGCGGTTTGTCTGTTTTTATCATATCAGATTTTCCGAAGGATGTCAAACAAAATATTGCCGCATTCCGCAGATGGAACGAAAAAGTGACAGCAAACGTGTTTCTGTGCGTAAGCAGCCCAGACGCCGCGTGCGGCGTCTGGGCTGTCTGAACTTTTCCTATTTTTTCGTCGTTTCCAGCATGGCGAGGAATTCCTCAAACGAATCGGCAACCCAGTAGGTATTGCCTTCGTCGCTGGAACTCTCCAGTTCATATGTGTGATCCCAATAATAGATGGCTCCGGCATCCTCGTCCCCTTCACAGAGCAGAATGAAAAAGCCGTGTTCGATGGCTTCGCCAATGATCAGCGTGTTTTCAACCATATCATCAATGAACATATCCATGCACGGAATCATCTGGCAGGCTTCACAGCATTGAAATCCGAACAGAAGATTTGCCGAAACATATGTATCTTGATCCGGAATCAAAATACGGTTTTCTTCCCGGACTTCAACATCTCCGCCGCCGTAGGTCAGCAGAAATTCGCGGTACCCCGCAGGCAGCTGGACATGGTACCGCCGTTCCAGCTTGCGAATCTGTTTTTCCGCAGCCGGCTCTCTTGGTGTCAGGAATTTCATATGTACGCCTCCTTCGGCGGGGCTCATCAGCCTCTGTCCGCTCCGCCGGCCTGTGCCTGTCTCCGCCGTTCAATCGCTTCCAGCCATGCCTCCAGGCTGCTGCCGTTCTGCCGGGTTTCTTCCAGCCATGCCTGAAAATTGCGTTCCGCCTTTGAAGAACCGTCCGGGGCAGTGAGCGGTTCGTATCCATACCGAACAGCAAAGTGATTGTTTCTCGCGTTGTAGATCATCCGAATTTCGGTCGGAATCGCGCGGTCCGCTTTTTTGAAGAGCTTCCGGAAACGGTTGATGTCCTTGTTCCCTTCCTTCATCAGATCCATAATCAACCCCAGCGGCATCCGCAGCTCTTCTTTTGTGCAGATTTTGTCTTTGACCCGGTAGAAGACGTCATAGGATCTCGTCTTGTCTTCGCTTTGCAGATAGACAAAGACTTCGTCGACATCTGCGCCTGCGGCCTCTGCCGCCTCCATACAGAGGTCTATGGTCTCGGACTGCACCTTCATCATTTCCGCTGAAACGTCTTTTTTCATTTTGCTTCCTCCTTCAGATTTTCCTGCTCATTTTATCTGTTTTCAAACTGTATTTTCTCGATGAGACCATCAATGGCATAGCAAACATTGAATTTTGATGGTCGCAGGCTATCACCTTCATATTCAAGTTGGAATCTAACAGCTATTGTTTTGCCTTTTTCAAGCGCCCGCATCCATTGTTTCTCCATTTTTGCATATCCTGATCTGTTTAAGTGGCGGAATTGAGAAACAACATTGTCGATTTCTTTTGACCCTCCGAAAGCATCACCAAACAAATGCCCCGCATCATCGCCTTTCAGTTTTCCAGGTGTTCGCCATTCATGTCGCAGTCTACTGGTGCGCATTGTACGTTGAAGATTTTTGGTGCCTCCATCGCTTATACGTCCCACTGAATCTGTCACATAGAAGTAGTCAAACTCGCCTGTCTGGTAGACATAATCTGATTTGAGCCTTGTTTTGCTCGGTTGATTTTCATCATGAATCAACTGGCTTCCATCCCGGGCAGCAACGTTTTCCCATGTGTCTATTATATCAAAATCAGATAAATTGTCAAGATCATTATTCCCTTTTGCTTGATTCTCTCCCTTAAATTCACCTGATACCAATTCAGAGGAACGTTCAGATGTCAAAACATTGCCATCTTCGAATACTGGTCTACCTGTGTGAACCTCTGAGTTCGTAATTTCACTATCTGACACATTGTTTTCCAATGTACCGGTATCCTCCAGTTTTTGCACCGCAGATGCGCTGTCTGCTAGATCGGCATCATGCTGACCAGTCGGATCCGCTGTTTTTGCGGCATCCGGCACATCTCCGGCATTCGGCACATCTCCGGTATTCGGCGTATCTCCGGCACTCGGCGTATCTCCGGCATTCGGCGTATCTCCGGTATTCGGCGCATCACCGGTATTCGGCGTTTGGCGCCGAATCTGTCGGGTTCCGCGCCGGATAGAGCCGATCACTTCCGGCAAGTTCAGCACTGCGGCTTTCAGCGTGCCAACCACGGCGGCCTGTACCTTCTCCGCGCTGAACAGGTTGATATCGCTTTCCTCGTTCAGAATGAGCTTTTTGAGGCATGGATCCAGAACCGCCTGCAGATACTCTTCCAGCCCTTCCTGAACCGCTTTCCCGCCATATGCAGCAATGCTGTTCAGCGCAACCCTTGCCACCGGGTTTTTGACGACATGATAGAGCCCTTCCGCCAGACGCTCGCCCAGTTTTTCGCCGATTTTTTTGCTTGGTTCTGACATGTGGTCAACGCCGCCAAATGAATACTGCGTGACAAACTGCACAGCGCCCATCAGCATGGCATACATATTGGCGCTTTCGATCTCAGCCCCGGTCGTCAGCGCATATTCATAGGCGCTCCCGGTTTTGCCCATCGCAGAAACCAGCGCACCCGCAAACGACGAACCTGTCAGTTTGCCTACTGTGGCCGCCACAGCCATTTCAGTGACACCTGTCGTCAGCGTCAGCAGCTTTGCACCCATCCAGCTCTTTGAATTGACCCGCTCCAGATTGAGCTGATACGCGACCTCTTCCGCCTGTGTCAGCGGCATATAATGTGCTGCTGATGTCACAACCAGAGAAGACATCTCGATATCGTGTATCGCACCCATGATGCCCTTTTGCACCGCCAGAAAGCCGGACTGTATGAGACGGCTGAGCGGGCTGGATCTCTCAATTCTTTTTGCCCTTTGCTTTCCTTTTTCCTCATTCAGCTCGTTCCGGCGCTCCTGAAGAATCCACTGCTTCCGCATGTACTGGTCGTAGATTTCCTTTTCAGCCAGCGTCAATGCTTCTTCGTTGTGGATTTTGACACGAAGCTTCTGATACGTTTCGTCGTGCTGTACATCCCAGTCGACCTGATTCAGCGCTTTCTCCGTTGCAATTCCGCTGACCATATCCCGAAAACCGCCCAGCACTTCTGATTCGTACCGTTCTTGAATCAGCTCCTGCCAATCCTGCTCTTCCTGCGATAACATGGTTTTGCCGTCAGATTCCAGCATTGCAAGATGCTCTGTCCGAATTTCTGCCGACGTCATGCTGCTGACAATTTGTTTCTGCTCCCGGTAACGTTCTGCTCGAACGCTTTCGCGCATGGTCCCGGTTTCCGCAAGGTCATTCAGACCTTCTTCCCGCAGGCGCTGCTGGATTTCCAGCGCGGTTCCACCCTTTCTGTACTCCTCCGGCAGAATGATGTCTTCGAAATTCGTTGGATTCACCGGCGTCATGAAATCTTTGCGCTTCGGCAGTTCCGGCATAGCTGATACAAGCGCCGGGTTTGCATCCATCTGTCTTGCTGCAAACCGGCGTGTTGCCTCCACTTCCGGCTTCAGTGCAAAGCCAGCGTCTGATGCGTGCTCCAAATCACGAAGTTCATAGGGTACTTCATACGGTCTGGATGCTGCGCCGTATCGAAGCTGCTGATCCTCCGGGTTTCGTACGAAACGTCCTGCTTCTGCAAGCATCTGCTGTTCTTTCAGAATCCGCTCTGCGTTTTGCAGGCGCGTCTGCGCCATCGCTTTCGCATCTCTGAGTCGTTTTTCAGAAACCGCTCTCTCGACTGGCAGCATTTTCGGCTTGCCGTCGGCGCTGTCATCCGCCCATTTCTGTACAGGAACCCGAGTTCGGCCTTGTTCCGACGTGTGCGCAACGCGCAGCCGGCTCTCCGTCGTAATCATCCTTCCTGCTGCGCCTGCTGTTTGCGCCACACGGCGGCGGCTTTCATCTGTAACCTGTCTCAGCATTGCCTTCCCCCTCTCGTCTTTGTCTTGTTTCTCGCTTGTTGCTCGCTTGTTGCTTATGGAAGCAAGGAAGCAGACTGCAATGCTGCATTATCAATTGTCTTTTTGGCAGGCTTCCCAGGTATCCCACAGCTGGTAGCGGGTCAGCAGGCGGCCGATTTCTTCGTTGCTCAAGCCCGGCAGGCTGGCCAGATACCGCACCGCTTTCTCCATGACTGCGACATCCGTCGTGCGGTTTTTGCCGCCGTATTCCGTCGTATACAGCATCTCTTCGAGGGCCGGTGCAACATCTTCATACCGCAGGTATTCGTTCGGCTGCATGGACGCCTGATAATTCTGCGCCACGAGCTGCCTCAGATACGCGTACCCGCTCACACCGAGCCGGTCGGTATACATCCGTCTGGCCGAAGCGCTCAGCAGATAGTCGATCAGCAGCTGTTCGCCGTTGCCTGCTTTCTGGTAAATTTCAAACAGGCGTTCCGCTTCCATCTCCGCCTCGCGCGCTTTCAGCGCTTCCAAGCCCGCCTGCACTGCATCGGTGCTTTGGCGCGTCCCCGCAGTCCTGCTTCCGCCGTATACGCTTTGATACAGCCGCTGCGTCTCCAGCGCATAGGCGCGTTCTGCGGCGCCGGTGTCAATGCCCAGCGCGCGCAGCAGGCTGAAATCGCCGTATTCCGCCGCCGCGTATGCGTTCTGAATGGCCTGCTGTTCTTCGGCGCTTTTTGCATTCCGCAGCTTCAGCGATTGCTCAAAGGCCACGTCTGCACGGCTGTCTTCATATGCCCGTACCGCCTGCGCATCGCTGACTGCATCCCGCTGCCGCTGGTATGCATCGCTGCGGTCGGCATTCGCCTGCTCCTGCATCATGCGGAAATAATCAGCCTCCAGCTCAGCCAGATTGGCGCTGCCCGCCTGACGCGCCGCAGAAATCTGCTGTTCCAGCGCCGCCAGCGCACGCAGGCGTTCCTGCTCGTTTTGATTGCCGCGTTCCCGGTAGGCCGTCATCTGCGCAATCTGCGCGCTGTCCGAATAGCCGCTGTTATAAAGCCCCTGCGAGGTCAGACTGTTGGCCAGCCCTTCGCGGCTCTGCTGATAGCCCTGATAATTTGCCCGCGCCAGCGCGTCATACTGACGGCCGATCTCCGGCCGCTGGGCTTCCAGCGCCGAGACCTCCGCCGCCGTCCGCTCTTCCGCGGCGCGTTTTGCGGCGGCCTGCGCCTTTTGCAGGTACCCCGCCGCATCCCCGGCGGACGCATTCCGCCCGGCCTGCCATGCAGTCCAGTCGACGCCGCCCTGCGGGGTCATCACCCATGTCCGGCTGCCCGACGCATCGCTGACGATGGACCCGTTTTCCACGCGGTGCTGCCCCGCCTCGTCCTGATACATCCGGTTGGCAATCGCATAGCCGATCCGGCTCCGGCCGGACGGATCGATATACGCCAGCGGAATGGCGTTCGGATTGTGCGCGGATGTGACCCCTGTTTCCGGATCCAGATACGTTGTTTCAATTTTTCCGTTTCCCATTGCCATCGTCTTTTTTCCCTTCTCTTCTTTTGATGCCCGGCGTCTAGCCGGTTTTTGGTTTTGATATGCACGGATGGTGCAATGGGCGGCCGAAAACGGCCGCCCATTGTATGTATGCGCCTATCTCGGCAATGCGAGACAGCCCGCCGACAGACCGGCTGCCGACGCTGTCAGACGGATCTTGCCACGGTCTGCACCTTTGGTCATGCAAAACCGGCCGGATTCCAGCGCGATGTACTGCGTCGAGTTCGCCGCAACCGAAACCGTCAGGTCGGACGTCCCCTGAATGCCGTCGCCGGCTTTGATCGTCGCCGTCACCGCTGCGGTCGACGTGAGAATGATCACCGTCGATTCGTCTCCGGCCGGCGTCAGGACTGCGCCATCGGTTGCGTCCACCGCCGCCAGCGTCACCGTACCCGCTTCGTTCCATTTGAGCCGTTTGGCCGTCACTTTGGATGCTGCCATATTTGTTCCTCCTGTTCGGATGTTTGATCATCGTTTGATGATCGGATGTTTGATTCGCGGTTTGCGCCGCCGGTTACGCCTGATGCGCGCGGACGATATACAGTTCCTTCGGCCGGACAACCTTTGCGCCGTAGGTATCCAGCACCTTGACGGCGTCGGCAAACTGCTTTTCCGGGCGATACGGCTCGACTTTTTCAATGCCGTGGGCAAACGCCACCGCATCCTTCGTCCGGATCAGCATGCAGTCGTCGCTCCCGCTCTTGGGCAGGTTGTTCGACAGCTTGACGACGGCGTTGTTGTACATACCGACAATGCCCTTTCGAATCTGATCGACGTTGTTGGTGCTCAGTTCCGTCAGCTTGTTTTTGAACAGGTTGTAGAACCACGGCGTCATGACGATGGAAACGTCGGCGTTGATTTTGACGCCGTTGTTCCACAGCCAGACGAACGCATTGTCGATCAGCGTCTTCGCGGCGTCGGCCGTTTCCACTTTGGCGGAATCGCTCTTGCCGCCTGCGCCCTCCGCCGCCACCGTGCCGATGTAGGCGTCGCGCTGCTCCGCCAGCTCCTCGGCGCTGCCCTTCATATAGGCGTCCATCATGCCCTCGACGGCCTGCGCCTCGTCGATGTCGTCCACGATGAAGTGCGTGTACTTGTACTGGTTGACGTCGAGAAACACCGACGTATCTGCCGGGGTTTCGGCGGTTTCAATGTCTGTGCCCGGTTCATAGGTCTTGACCGTCGGACGCGACGCGCCGATGATTTTTACCCGTTTGCCAATGCCGACGCTGCCCTGCCACTGCGTGTTGCAGTCCTCCTGCAATACACAGAGCTTGCCCAGCTCCTGCTGAATGCGTTTCGCCCAAACGGTCGGTTTGAAGTTTTCGTATGCCATATGCGTGATTTCCTCCTCATTTTCTCCACTTTGTCATAGACTGCATGACTCTTTCCATAATTTTCGGGTCGTCCAGTTCCCTTGCGCTCAGCCGGTCGACATCCGCAGGGCTGTAATACGTTTTCTCCTGACAGGTATCCAGCCCGACTGCGCCGGTATCCGGCGGAACCGGTTTTCCTGCGCCTTCCGCGCGTTTGACCGCTTCATATGCGGCCAGATTGCCGACACCGGCGCAGCGCAGGCGAAGATATGTTTCGCCCAGTTCGCCGATGGACTGCACGGACAAAGCCGGGTCGTGCGCCCGGAGCTCCGCCAGCTCCTGCATCTGCCGGTATCGAAGCAGCTGCTGCCGGAACCCGGCGTTTTCCTGCCGGAGCCGATCTGCTTCGTCCGAACCCGCGGGGGCTGCGGCTTCCTGAGACGGCTCCTGCGTTTCCCGGACGCCGCCTGCATCCTCCACTTCGCCCTGCCGCTCGGCGCGGAAGGCCGCGTTTTCCCGTTCCAGCGCTTCCATGCGCTGGCGCATCCGCTTGAACGCGGCGTTTTCTGCCCGCGTCTGCGGTTCTTTGCTCTGCCCGTCTGCGGCTCCGGGCTGCCCTGCGCCCGCGGAGACTTCCGCGTTCAGGGTTTCTGTCTGGGCGTCAACGGATTCGCCCTGCCCCGCGCTGACGGCTTCTTCAGCCGCAGTTTCAAGGTTTTCTGCCATATTCTGCAAGTTCCTCCTCAATTTGATTTCCGTCTGGTTTCCGTTTGTCAAACGCTTTGACCGGCTACCGTCAGATCATCTGACCGCCTCCCTCGCCCGGTCCGGCGGGCGGCATCATGCCGTCCGGCTGATCGGCCCGTTTTTCCAGAATGGCGCGAAACGCCTCTTTCGGCGCGGAGGCATCGTCCGGCAGAGCCTCCACATATTCCGCAAACGTGATCTGTCCGGCGGCCAGCGCCCGTTCCAGCGCCTCTTCCCGTGCATATTTGGAAAATGGGTTCGTCGGGCTGGCGTCAATCCGGACTGTCAGGCGGAGCTCGTCGAACGCCTCCGGCGCAATGCGGTCCAGCCGCACAATGCCGTCCGTCTGCTGTGCCGGAATGGTCAGCCCTTCTGGGTGATAGGCGCGCCACAAATCGATCCAGACGAGCGCGACGTCTTCGACGAACTGCTTGAACATGGCGATCTGCTCGTTGAGCGGAACGGCCGCCTGATCCCGGACGGCGATGATGGCCGCGCCGGATGCTCTTTCCGGGTTGATCTGACCGAGCGCCGCGTCGCCCGCGCCTGCGAGGTCGCGCGTCGTCTGAATCAGATCCGCCTGCAAAATGCCCGCCTCCTGACTCATCGGCGCCGGGGCGATGTAGGTAAAGATATCCTGCACACTCTGCACGCTGGCGGTTTTGACGGCGATTGCTTTGCCCACGTTTTCCACATCCGCCGGATTCTCGATCAGATTTTTGACGTAGACCGGCTTGGCAAAGGCGTTCATCTTGGCGGAGATCAGGCGCCGCGCAAGTAGGCGGTTTGCCTCGATCTGGTTCGGGATGATGGGCAGGACTTCGCCCGTGCCACGCGCGGAGTTCTTTTTGGGAATCCAGACGAACGACGCCATGGGATATTTTGTCAGACCGGTGATGGGCGTATCCGGCTGGTAGATGACCGTCTGCGTGGAGCGGGCGATGTGGATTTCGCCGTTATCGTCGCGCCAGAGATACAGGAGGCAGCTGCATTTGCCGTCGCCCTTGACCTCCGTATCGTCGCCGACGACCGTTTCCGTGTCTTCATCCGGCGTGATCTGCTCGATCAGTTCCTTTTTCAGCCCGTTTTTCTTGGCGTCGCGCTTGACGTCGTTGACCGGGCGGCGCTCATAGAGGATGATGTATTCCTGCTTTTGCAAGTCGCGCTGCTGTTCGTCGGCGAGGTAAACCGCCGTGTTGTCGATGACCTGCGCGTCAAGATTGCGGTTGTAGAAATAGACGTAGGAATCGCCAGAAATGCAGGCGTCGCGGACGATGCGCCAGCAGAGCGTGTCCATTTTCTGCGCCTCCCAGTGCTGACGCGCGTACTCGTTTAGGTCGGCGCAGATGCGTTCCGCCTCTTTGCCGCCGGATGGGTCGTTCGACGTGTAGACGATCTGCATTTGCTGCATGCTGACCATCGCCGTCTTGTATTCGACGGTCGGGGCGATGAAGTTGTAGACCGGCAGCTCCTCCGCGCTGAACACGCCGTGCCACTGGTCGCCCTCAAAGAAGCGGAAGGCTTTTGCCGTTTGCTCATACAGATTCTGCCGGCTGTGATGCGTCACACCGCGGCGGTACCGCTGCCAGATATACGTTTCCGTAAGTTCTTGTGCCATGACTGCTCCTTTCTTTATATATGACGCCGCTTTACAGGGGGTCGTCTGCGCTGCTGCCGGTATAGCGTTCGATTGCGGCGAGCTGACGCCGCAGCCGCGCCAGCTCACGGTTTTCCGGCAGCTTCGCCTCGTCCGGCTGTTCCGGTTTCATCCACCGCGTCCACTGCATCCAACGCATCCCGCGCGCCCTGCGCAGCGCCCGGAGCCCGCAGACGCAGGCCATCCCTGCGGCAAAGCCCAAAAGCAATCCGATCCATATCACAGCAGAATCCCCTCGCATCCCATTTCGTTCAGCAGGCGCCCCAGCTCGTCCAGCGACAGGAACGCGCCGTTTTCCGCCGGTTCCGGTTCTTCCTCCGGAAACAGACCGGCTGCGTAGTCGGTATAGCAGACGTCCAGATCGACGCTGCCTTCGATGCCGCGAATCTGCCCGGTCGTTGAAAACTGCCACATCGTGTGCGGATGCTTCGTCACGCCGTCTTCCGGCAGGTCTGCAAACCCGGCAGCCGGTCTGGGCCATGCGACCCAGAGATCGATGCCCGCGTCCGCCAGCGCCGGTTTGTCCACGACGCTGTTCAGCCAATTGCAGTTGGTGTAGACCAGCGGGATATACCCCGCCGCCGTCACGGCTTCGCAGAAGGTCAGCATGAGCTGCGTGACCCGCTCCTTACCGAGCGCAAACTGCCGCGGCTGCTCTGCGTCAAAGGCGGCCGGATAGGTGATTTCCTCGCGGAAGGGCAGGATCGTCTGCAAGAAAAGCGCCGCTTCCGCCCGAACCTCGGCTGCATCCGCGGCATAGGAGCAGCAGTAGACGCCGACATCCACCCCGGCCGCCAGCGCGCCGCGGATGTTGCGTTCAAAGCAGGCGTCCTGCTTCTGCCCGTGCGTCGCACGGATCATTGCAAATTCCACGCCGGAAGCGGCCGCTTTCGGCCAGTCGATCTCTTTCTGCCATTCGGATACGTCAATGCCGTACCGCATTGTTCTGGTCATGATCTTCCCTCTTTTCTCCTGTTTTGTCCGATTTTTGTTTGTCTTCAGAATTGCCGTCGTCTTTGTCTTTCATCTGATGGACAAGCTGGTGGCCGTAGACGGCCGCCCCCGCGCAGAGGATGCCCTGCGTGACGGCTGTGAAAAGGCCGGTCACGCCGAAAGGCTCTCCGCCTCCGCCGATCCAGCAGACGGCGAGCAGGATGCCGGCGCCGCCCAGGACGAGCGGAATCCACTTGTCCCGCAGGAAAGACGCCTCTTTGAGGATTTTTCCCAGCACCCAAAGCACCGGCACGGTCAGCAGCAGCTCCGGGCGGATATACTCCAGCACATTCATCTCAGTTTCCTCCCGCGGTTTCTTCCAGGTCGTGAATCCGGTGGTTGATGACCTTGATCTGCTCTTCCATGATGGGCATCCGCTCGGCAAAGCGGTTGTGCTTGTCTACCTTTTTCTCCAGCTGCTCCACCCGATAGGATGTCAGGCGCAGGCCGGAGTAGCTGCCGATGGCCGTTCCGAGCAGGGCGACGACGGCGCAGATGATGCTTGTCCAGTCCATTTTCTTCCTCCTGTTTGTCATTTCTGTTTGTCATTTTTATGCGCCGGGTTCCGTTTCTTCCGGCGGCAGGTCGTATATCTCCCATGTGAGGTCGGTTTTCAGGCGGTATCCCTTGCCCGCTTCCTGCGGGCAGGCCCGGATGACCGCCAGGATGGCGTCGTATTCCGCTTTCGTGATCGCCGTACCGCTCGAACCGGTACCGATGGCCAGCAGGTACGCACCATCGATCTGCTTCCATCTTCTCATGCTCCTCATGCGTCAAGCACCCCGCTTCCGACGGCAATCCAGTCATACGTCGCACCGCCGACCAGCTGATACCCGGTGCCGGCGGCACACAGGCAGACGGTCTGTTCGTCGGCGGCGGACATCAGCAGGTTCCCGTTCGCTTCCTGAATGCTGTATAATGCGCTCAGCACTTTTTCGCTCGCCAGCTTCGTTTCCACCACAATGTGGGACTGCGAAGCCATTTCGCCAAACCCGAAGCCCCCGCAATACCGCGGGGCAAGCACCGTCACATGCGGTTCCATGCAGACGGCGAACAGCACCGGCACTTCGCCGAGACCGTGGTTCACAGCGTATGCCTTCGTATTGGATGCCGGTGTGAAGGAACCGGCCGCCGCATTCAGACCGCCCGCCGAAAGTGCTGCAATCGCGCTGACAAATCCGGACGGGAAGGTCAGCGGGGACGCAAGCGGGTCGCCCAAATCGCCCTTTTCGCGGATGGCGTCGGCGATGGCTGACAGCCCATTTTCCAGCACGGTCGAATCGACCACTTTGTCATATGCCACTAAAAATCGCCTCCTGTCCACGTCGGCAGCGCGGCAAGCACCGCGTTTGTGATGGTTTGTTTGTCGGCGTCGGTCAAGGTGTAGGGGTCGCCCTTCGCGCCGGGTGAACCGTCTGCGCCGTCGTTGATGGTCGCAATGGTTGCGCCGTCAACCTGAATGGTGGTCACTTTGCCGGTTTTGGACGCCGTGACCGTTGGACTGTGACCGGCAGCACCGGGGGCACCGGGTTCACCCGGATCCCCTTTGTCGCCCTTGTCGCCCTTATCGCCCTTGTCGCCCTTATAGACAGCCGAGCCGGGATCGCCTTTGTCGCCTTTGTCACCTTTGTCTCCCTTATCCCCCTTGTCGCCTTTTTCGCCCTTATCGCCTTTGTCGCCTTTGAAGCGGCCGGTCTGGGCTTCTTCATAGAGCGTATCGACGCGGGTCGTGCAGCTTTTGAGCTGTTGGTTGATCTGCTCATAAATCGTCGGCGTCGGGTCGGACGGGATGCGGGCATCGCGGTAGGTGCCGCGCGCGACGCTCTGTGCGATGGGCTGCGTCGTGACGAGGGAACCGTCTGCGCCGATGCCGGTGACGCCGATCTGGATATAGCCGTCCTTTTGCAGCAGCTCCCACGGGATGTCGCACTCGTTCGTATCGTCAAGCAGAATCTGGTACACGTCCGCCGCCTTGCTGCCGCGCCAGAACGTCGCCGTCCGGACGAGGTCTGCCCAGCTTTCGTCAAACGTGAACGCAACGCGGTCATAGTTGACGCACTTTTCGACGGTCAGCTCTGTCTTTTCGATTTTCAGTGTGGTTTTAGATACCGAAAGGCGCAAAAGATTCACGCTTGCCGCCTCCTTCCGTGACGATTCTGCACACCGCGCGGTCGCATTCGGCGATGGCGTTCAGGTAATCCTGCCGGTACATGGCGAGCTGTGCGTTGTCGCAGTCCTCCGAAAAGAGCCGTGCGACAAGTCCCTTCGGGATGACGCGGACGACAAGCTCTTCATCGTATGGGAGTTCGTCGTCCAGATCGTCGATCTGCGGCAGGCTGCGGAACGGCTCTTCGCCGCGGAATTCGCGCCTGCGGTTGGCGACGTCATACAGCTCGCCGAGGATGACGTTGAGCCACGATTTTGCTGTTGCGGTATAGATAGAAACGTCCGTTTCGTGGACGATGTTGGCTGCGGTTTCAAGCGCTTCTCTGCCGGTCATGTGTGTTCACCTTCCTCTGCTGGATATCCGATGGCACCCTTGGCAACGTACCAGTAGCCGTCGGAGTGTCTGCCATTCGCCGGGTAATCGCCGGGATTGCCGTTGACGATGCCGTAGGAAATGCCGCCCTTGACATAGACCGTTTCGCCGGAATCCACAGGGACGGCTTCATAGATGTTGATCTGCATGCGGCCGTTCTGGATGCCTGCCAGCTCCTGAAACGAGCTGTACATGGCGACGGCGTTCTGACCGTAGATGCCGCTTCCGACGCCAAAATAACGGTATCCTTCGTTGTACAGTTGTTCAAGCGGATAGTTTGCGACTGTGATTTCATCTGCGAACTGAATCCACAAGGAGTAATAGCCGGAAATGCGCCCGTAGTACACGCCTTTGACTTTTTCGAGCGTGATGAGCGATGTGCCGGTTTTCTGCAATCCGGCGACGGTCTGGCTTTCCTTGATGCAGTCGAACTTTTCCCAGTTATATTTGTTCCAGACGAGCTTTTCGCCCTGATAGATGCGTTTGATTTTATCCGTGCCGAGGCGCGCGTCTTTGACGGCGGTGAAGTCGATGTTCATTCTTTCACCAGATACAGCGTTTGGCTGTCCTTTGATGTGAGGGCGTTGTATGCCGCTTCGGTCAGAACGACCGTCGGCGGCAGCGTCCCGGTCACGCCCTGAATCGTGACGCCCTTTTTGATGTTTTCTGCTTTGACGTTCGCGTCTTTCGGCGCGCCGCCGGTTAAGTTATAGACTGCCATGTGACCCTCCTATATTCTTGCGGGGCGGAGTTTCTGGAAGCGTTTGACGATGCCGTAGACGCCGAAGCCTTCGTTCGGCTTGTTGTTTTCCACGACGATCTGGCACGTTTTATACCGTTTGATTTTCCGGTTTATGGGGATGACCTGCGGGCTGTCGTTTGTTTCAAACGTAAAGCTGTCGAAGTCGATGTCCGAGAAGTCGAAGATATTTGTGCGCTCAGATTTGACGCTGACGCCGAAATCGTGGTCAGTGCGGATGGCGACGGACGCGCCGGAGCGGGTATAGGGCTTGATCATGATCGCCGTGCCGCGGAGCGGGATGCTCTTCAAAAGGGCGAAGTTGCCGTCGTCGTCCGCTTTGGTCGCCCAGCGCGCCGGGATGGCTGCGCCGTCGTCAGAGAACCTGGACATGCCGGTTTCGTCGGTCTTGAATTTACAGATTCTGCCGTCCGGTGTGCCGAACCAGAGCGAACCGCCGCATTCGAGCCAGCACCGGGCGGGGATATTTGTCCAGTAGTAGCATTCATAGACGTAATCGCCTCTGGACTGCGGCTTATACGATTTATACTGTTTGCCGTCCAGCACATAGCAGCGGCTGTTCAACGCGAGCAGATAGAAGCCATTCCATTCGACGGCAGCCGCTTCGGCGAGGTTCGGCTCTTTGGTGAGCTGCGCGTCGATGAAATAGCTGCGGTTTTGCAGCGCGTAGTGGGACCCCATGTCCTGAGACGCGATTCCGGTGATGCCGGTTTCGGAGAGGAACAGCCCTTCGTCGCCGAGGTTCGCAATGCTGTACATGCCTGCCGCGCCTGCGCCTGCGACGCCCTGCGAGATGCTGAACACGGCCTTGCCGTTTGCATCCGTCCCCGCGCTGCGGAGGAAGACCGTTGCGTCGGCGCTGTTGGTCGATTTGAGGATCGCCTGATACTGGTTGATGCGCCGATAGCCCATGACGGCATTGGCGTCGCTCCCGATGTAGGCAAACGACGTGTCCGGGACATATGCCGGGTCTGGGCGGTAATCCGGTGCGTGAATCTCGCAGTGCCAGTCGACGTTGGGCTTGTCCGGATGGCCGGAGAAAAAGATGCGTTCGCCCATGTCGCCGCCGAACCCGTAGCTGGCGGCGAACCGGCATTTGCGGATGGTGTCGGCGTATCCTTCAACGGTTGCGGTAAAGGCGATTTCCACATTATCCTCGCCGGTGATCGTCGGTTTTGCCGGGGCGGTCGAAAATTTGACCTTGCCTGCGGTCAGGTCGACGGTATACGCGCTGGTTTCCTGCACGGTTCCATTGACTTTGACTTCGGAGACGCCGGTAATCGGGGCGGTGTCAAGCTGGTAATCTTTGGAGGTGCCGTCTGCCTGGAAGGCGTTGCGCCGTTTCGGTGTGAGCAGGTTGACGCCTTCCAGCGTCTGACCGCCGCCTGCCGGAGGTGCGCTGAATGTGGTCAGTGGGGCATATGCGACGGTTGAGACGTCTGCGATGGTCTGTCCGTCATAGACAAGATATTCGCTGCCGGTGAGAATCCAGAGCTTCCCGGCGCAGGTGAACGATGTGCTGCGGGCGTCTGCGTATGTGCCGGTCAGCGCGGTCAGCGTTTCCGCAGCCGTGTCCCAGCCTGTCCATTGGTACAGCTTTGTCCCGATGTGGACGAGTCGAACCTCGCCGGATGACAACACGGCGCGGTGAATGCCGTTGACCCTGCCGGGGCTTCCAGCGGTATAATCCGCTTCCGGCTGTTCGACGACGGTCTTCCAGCCGTGACGCTTTTCCGGATAACCGCCGGTGTCGGAGATCAGGTTCGGAGCGTCCGGGCTGCGGGTGGTGTCGATGAGCGCCGGGTCGGTGGACATGTCCACGCCGCGAAACTTATCGTAGATGGTGGTATACGACGCCGGGCTGGAGCCGGTCGGAATGCTGATGGTGGGCTGCTGCTGCATGGCGGTGCTTCCTTTCTCTTTGGTCTTTGCGCCGGATAGATCTGCGCTTTCGCACAGGCTTGTTTGCGTTTACGCAAGATGCGGTGCTGCGGCTGTGATTTCAGTATAGCACGGCGGCGGCAAAAAGTCTTACCGCGTTTTTCCCGCCGTTTTCTCACGGATTTCTCAGCCTGCTGACGCCGGACGATGCGCGGTCATGGTGGATTTTTTCACGTTTTTGTGGTATGATGTAGAATGGTGTGTTGGGCTGTATGGCGGCTCGGAATCATCGTTCGGAGGTGTTTGACTTGCGAAAGCTGCTCTGTTATCTCCGGGATTACCGGAAAGAGTGCTTCATTGGTCCGTTTTTCAAATTCATGGAGGCCTGCTTTGAGCTGATTGTCCCGCTCGTCATGGCGAAAATCATCGACGTCGGCATTGCAAACGGCGACAAGGCCTATATTTTCCGGATGGCCGGCGTTCTGATCGGGCTCGGGCTGCTCGGCTTTGTCTGCGCCGTCTGCGCGCAGTACTTTGCCGCGAAGGCATCCGTCGGCATGGGGACGCTTCTGCGTCAGGCCGTCTTTCAGAAAATCATGCGTTTCTCCTACGCCGACATCGACCGCGTCGGCGCGCCCACGCTGATCACCCGGGTCACGGCCGATATCAACCAGGTGCAGGCGGGCGTGAACCTCGGCCTGCGGCTGCTGCTCCGTTCGCCGTTCATCGTCGTCGGCGCCATTGTCATGTCGTTCATCGTCAACGCGCGCATGGCGGTCATCTTCGCCGTCACCACCCCGTTGATCGGGTTCGTCATCTACGCCGTCATGCGCCGCTCCATCCCGTATTATCAGAAAATTCAGGGCGGCATCGACAAGGTTTCACAACTCACGCGGGAAAATCTGTCCGGCGTCCGCGTCATCCGCGCGTTCTCCCGGCAGGAGGATGAAAAACGCCGCTTCCGCGAAGAAAGCGACAAGCTGTTTGACACGCAGGTTCACGCCGGGCGTATTTCCGCCCTTCTGACGCCGATCAACTTCGTCATCATCAACCTCGCCGTCATCGCCATCCTCTACTTCGGCTCTTTCCGCGTCAACACCGGCGATCTGACGCAGGGCGAAGTGACTGCGCTCGTCAACTATATGTCGCAGGTGCTGATCGCCCTCGTCGCGCTGGCGAACCTGATCATCTCACTGACGAAGGCGATGGCGTCTGCCACCCGCGTCGCCGCCGTGCTCGATCTGCCGCTGGCGGAATCGCCCGCTGCGCCCGGCCCGCAGCCTGAAAAAAGCGCTGCCGCCGTCACATTTGACCACGTCTCGTTTGCCTATGACGGCACATCGGCGACGTCGCTCTCCGACATCTCATTCACCGCTGCACCCGGTCAGACCATCGGCATCATCGGCGGCACCGGTTCCGGCAAAACGACGCTCGTCAACCTGCTCATGCGGTTTTATGACGCCACGGGCGGACGCATTCTCCTCTTCGGAAACGACATCCGCACCTATGACGACGCGGCGCTGCGCGCGCTGTTCGGCGTCGTGCCGCAGAAATCCGTTTTGTTCCGCGGCACCATCCGCGACAACATCCGCTGGGGCAAGCCGGACGCCACCGATGCGGAAATCCGCGCCGCGCTGGAGACGGCGCAGGCCGCCGAATTTGTCGACCGGCTCTCCGGCGGACTGGACGCACCGATTGAACAGGGCGGCCGGAACCTCTCCGGCGGCCAGCGCCAGCGGCTCTGCATTGCCCGCGCGCTGGTCGGGCGCCCGCCTGTCCTCGTCCTCGACGACAGCGCCTCCGCCCTCGACTTTGCGACGGACGCCCGCCTGCGGAAAGCCATCCGGACATCGACCGCAGACGCCACCGTCTTTCTGATCTCGCAGCGCGCCGCAACCATTATGAATGCAGACCGCATCCTCGTTTTGGATGACGGACGCATCGTCGGCTCCGGCACGCATACGGAGCTGCTGTCTGCCTGCCCGGTCTACCGTGAAATCTGCCAGTCGCAGCTTTCCGGGAACCGCTGAAAGGAGGGCTTTCGATGAAAAATTCTGCAAAAACAAAACCCACACAGGGCGAACTCCGCCGGATTCTCGCCTATGTCCGCCCGCACCGGACGTATCTCCTGCTCGGTCTGCTGCTGGCGCTGGTTCAGATTTCGCTTTCGCTCTACGCCCCCGTGCTGACCGGACGCGGCGTTGACCTCATGATCGGCAAAGGGCGCGTCGATTTCGATGCGCTGTGGCCGATTCTCATCCGGCTCACAGCCGTCATTCTGCTGGCCGCCGGGGCGCAGTGGCTGATGAACCTCTGCATCAACCGCGTCGCCTTCCGCACCATCTGCGACATCCGCGTCTGCGCGCTGGAAAAGCTGGAAGTCGTTCCGCTCAGCCTGATCGACTCCCACAGCCAGGGCGACCTTTTGAGCCGCGTCGTCACCGACGTCGAGCAGATCTCCGACGGCCTGATCATGGGCTTCACGCAGCTGTTCACCGGCGTCGTCACCATTCTGGGAACGCTCGGATTCATGCTTTCGATCAGCCCGCTGATTGCGCTGATCGTCGTCTTTGTCACGCCGCTTTCGCTCTTTGTCGCGCGGTTTGTCGCCCGGCGGACACACGCGATGTTCACCCTGCAATCGGAAACGCGCGGCGAGCTGACCGCCCTCGTCGATGAAATGGTCGGCAATCAGAAACTCGTCAAGGCGTTTTCCTATGAAGACCGCGCCGCCGCGCGGTTCGACGATATCAACGGCCGTCTGCGCACGGCCAGCATCCGCGCCATCTTCTTCTCCTCGCTGACGAACCCCTCCACGCGCTTTGTCAACGGCGTCGTCTATGCGTTTGTCGGCGTGTTCGGCGCGCTTTCCGCCATCGCCGGCAGGATTTCCGTCGGCCAGCTCGCCTGCTTCCTCACCTATGCCAACCAGTACACCAAGCCGTTCAATGAAATCTCAGGCGTCATCACGGAGCTGCAAAACGCATTTGCCTGCGCAAGGCGCACGTTTGAACTCATCGACGCCGAACCGGAAGTCTCCGATGAAGGGCTGCCGGAGCTGACCGCTTCCGACGGCAGCGTCCGATTCGACCATGTTTTCTTCGCCTACAACCCGGAGACGCAGAAGCTCATCGAAGACCTGAACCTGGACGTCCCCGCCGGTGCGAAAATCGCCATCGTCGGGCCGACCGGCTGCGGCAAAACGACGCTGATCAACCTGCTCATGCGGTTTTATGACGTCAACCGCGGCGACATCCGCCTCAGCGGGCAGCCGATCACCGGCATCACCCGCGCCAGCCTCCGTGCGCAGTACGGCATGGTGCTTCAGGAGACCTGGCTGCGCGCCGGAACCGTCCGGGAGAACATCGCCTACGGGCGGCCGGACGCGACTGACGAAGAGATCGCCGCCGCCGCCAGAGCCGCCTATGCAGACGGCTTCATCCGCCGCCTGCCGCAGGGCTATGACACCTATCTTTCGGAAGACGGCGGCAGCCTTTCCGCCGGACAGAAGCAGCTTTTGTGCATCGCGCGCGTCATGCTCCGGCTGCCGCCCGTGCTGATCCTCGACGAAGCGACCAGCTCCATCGACACGCGCACGGAGCTGCACATCCAGCAGGCGTTCGACAAGCTGACCGCCGGACGCACCAGCTTTGTCGTCGCGCACCGGCTTTCGACGATTCAGGGCGCAGACCGCATCCTCGTCATGAACGCCGGGCGCATCATCGAACAGGGGCGTCACGAAGAGCTGCTTGCCAAGGGCGGCTTTTACGCCAACCTGTACAACAGCCAGTTCGCATAAAACGGCACGCAAAAACAGCGTTTCCCGCAAATCGACGGGAAACGCTGTTTCTTTTTTCATCTTTTATTCCGCTTCGTGCAGGGTCAGCCGGTAGAACCGGCAGACGCCTTCACAAGCGTCAATGCCGTAATAGAGGGTGTCAGGCAGCGCCGGAACGAGCAGGCTGAGATCGACCGCACCGTGGCGCACCAACAGCCGGCTGCCCATGCGGCGCACCGAAAGCGTCTGCATATCGGAGCCGTCCACCGGATATGTCAGGCCGCAGAGCTTGTGCCAGTGCGGCTGTCCGCCGTCAAACCAGTGCTGCCAGACGTTCATGCCGTTTTTCCAGACGACCACTTCGATGTAATCGCCGTAGCGCAGGCGTCCCGCGGCGTCCGGTTCCATGGCGTTGGCCAGCACAATCAGCGGCGCGGCCTCGCCTTCAAACCGGAAGGATGCCGTCAGCTCCGTCCCGTCCGCGCACGGCTCCGGGAAAAAGAGCGAGATGTTGGCATACCCGCACGGATTGGCATCGTCCAAGCCGCTGTAAAGATGATCCGCCGCCTGCAAAAACGCGGGATAGCTGTCAAAGCGCCGGGGATAGGCGTCGATGAGTGTTTGTTCCCAGCTGCCGGGGGTCAGCGCGATGTTCTGCATTCGATCCGCTCCTTTTGAAAAATATCCGGCCCGCGCACGCCGTCAGATTTTGCCCGTCTGTGCTTCCGCCGCGTCCGGCGTTTTGAGTTTCGGCCAGACCGTCAGCAGGAATGTGGTGAAGCAAGCCGTGGATCCGATGAAATCCGAGATCGGTTCCGCCAGAAAAACGCCGTTGGTGCCGAGCCCCAGCCGGGGCAGCAGCAGCACGAGCGGCACAACGATGATCCCTTTCCGCAGCAGCGAAAAGAACACCGCCTGTTTCGGCCGGTTCAGCGCGACAAAGCCCGACTGCCCGGCCATCTGGAGGCTCAGCACCCAGTATGCGGCAAAGTAAATCCGCACGGCCGGAATCCCCGCCTGCACGAGATCGGCTTCGCTGTTGAAAATCCGAATCACCAGCGCCGGCACCGCCTCGATGGATGCCCATGCAAGGATGGAATAGGCCATGCAGCCGGCTGCCATCACGCAGAAGCCTTTGCGCACCCGGTCATAGTGACCGGCGCCGTAGTTGTAGCTGACAAACGGCTCCGACCCGCTCGACAGCCCGCTGACCGGCATCATCAGCACCTCCCGCACGGAGTTGACCACCGTCATCACGCCGACGTACAAGTCGCCGCCGAACGCCTGCAAGGTCGCATTGCAGCTGACCTGAACGGCGGAATTCGTCAGCTTCATGAAAAAGCCCGTCAGCCCAAGCATCAGAATTCGCCGGACGATCGCCCATTGCAGCTTCATCTGTCGGAAGCGCAGCCGCAGAATCGTCCGCCTGCCGGTGAGAAACAGCAGCACCCAGACCGCGGAGGCCGCCTGTGACACCACCGTCGCCACGGCGGCGCCGCGGACGCCCCAGCCGAACGCAAAGATGAACAGCGGATCGAGCAGGATGTTCAGCACGGCACCGATCAGCACGCTGAGCATCCCGGTCGCCGCAAACCCCTGCGCGTTGATGAAGGCGTTCATGCCCAGCCCGATCATCACAAACAGGCTGCCGCAGAGATAAATCGTCACATAGTCGTTTGCAAACGGATACGTCACATCGCTCGCGCCGAACAGATAGAGCACCGGCCGTTTGAAAATCAGACCGACCGCCGTGACCAGCACGCCGGAAAGCACCAGCAGGGTAAACGCGTTGCCCATAATGCGTTCGGCCCGGTCTTTGTCGCCCGCGCCCCTTGCAATCGAACAGAGGGGCGCGCCGCCCTGACCGCACAGCGCCGTGAACGCCGAGACGATCATCAGAATCGGGAACGTCACGCCGATGCCGGTCAGCGCATCGCGCCCGATCCCTTCAATGCGGCCGATATAAATCCGGTCGACGATGTTATAGAGCGCGTTGATCAGCTGCGCGCCGATCATCGGCAGTGCCAGACGAAAAATCGTCCCGGCGACGCTGCCTTTTGAAAAATCATTCTTTGCCGCAGGACCGCCTGCGGCATGCGCATCGCTTTCCATCATCGCCGCTCGGCTTATTCAAACAGAATCAGCGCGATCAGCTCAAGCGGGCAGCTTCCGGCACAGGCAATGCCGTGTCCGTCGCCGCTCTTTGTGACCAGCACGTCGCCCGCCGACACCGGAACTTCCGTGCCGTTGTCGTTGAAAACGCCGTTTCCGCTCATGACGGCAAAGATTTCCGACTCGCCGTGATGTTCGTGGTAGCCGATGGAACAGCCCGGGCTGACCGTGATGTGGGAGAACAGCCGGCCTTTGCCGTACATTTCATCCGCATTCAGAAAATGGTGGAGCACAATGGTGCCGTCTCCGCCGCGCATCTGTTCGTTTTCCTGCACGCGCAGGGTATCGCCTTTTTTGACCATCTGAAAAGACCTCTCTTCTGATAAAATCCGAAAAAAGCGGGAAAAATCCGCTGCGTACATCATACCACATTCCGCTCCGAAGTGCAAGCCGGAATCGAAGCGCCCAAGAATGCACCCCGTCTTTTTTCTCTGTACTTTTTTCCGACGAATTCAATCATTTTTTTGCAGAAAGCCTTGACAAATGTCACCAAATCTGGTATTCTGAATGTGTCCCTTGCGAACATGAATCCGGAGGTGTTTCCCATGTGCTTTTCCGCTGCGGCGTGAAAGCCATCCGCTTCTGCACGGCGCACCCGTGTACACGCCGCATTCTGATCGACTGAACGCGCATCTGCCAGAATCAAATGGACATTTCGGAGGGGTTTTCATGAAACGATTTGCTTGTTTTGCGCTTCTGACCGCCGTCGGGCTGCTTCTGCTGCTCTGCTGCACGGCTTGTTCGCCGGACGGCGGCAGCCTTTCCACGGCGAAACCGACTGATTTTCAAACGAGTCCGCAGCCGCGCGATTCCTCTGCGGAGCTGGAGACGACCGGCACGGAACCGCCTGCACCGTCGGGGACGACGGCAGACCCCATGCCGGATTCGCCGGATTCGCTCAACGCCTGGATCGACGCACGCAACCTGAGAGACCAGAACCGGCTGGTTCGGACGCATACGGTCGTCTGCGGCGACTCCGTCTTCCTGTTCAGCGACCGGTACAGCCTCGGCACAAGCCCCACAGAGCGGACGCCCTATGACGGCGGCTGCCCCGGCAAGCAGATTGAGCAGTTCCGCCTTGCGACCGGCGAGCTCACCGATCTCGGCTGGCACCGCATCCAATCCTGTTCCCTGTACGACCCCGGCGACGGCACATTTGCGCTTGCCGGGCTGACGAGCGAAGGCTTCCCCAGCCAGTGGATTCTGACGCTCCATGCAGACGGCACTGTTTCCGAGCGGACGGTGCCCTATCTTCTGCCGGTGGAGACATCCTTCACCGACAGCGGCGGCGTGAGCGCCGATGTTCAGACGCGGCTGCTGGATCAGCATTTGACGTTCAACGGTCTGGAGCTGCTGCTCGACTATGCGGAAGACAGTCAGCGCGGCATCGGCATGGGCATACCGGGCGGTCCGTTCGGCTGCACGTTCGACGCGGCTGCCCGCGAGCTGACGCTGCTGCTGCCAATGACGCTCCCGCCGGATGCAGCGGCGCCGCTGGGCGAAAACCGTTTCATCGCCGCGGCGCACATCGAGCCGCACGGGGAAACCGGTTCGGCAATCCGCCTGCAGCTGACGCCTTTGGCCAGATTCTACAAGGCCGGATTCAGCCTGCTGCTCCCGGCGCCGGAATATTTCAGTTTCGGTCAGCCGTATCAGATCGCGTTCCAGCTCACGTTTTCCGCCGGACGGACAGACGTCACGAATCCGGATCCGTCTGTCTGGCAGGCGCCGAACGAATTGGATCTGCAGACGCTCCGCCCGATTTTCTGAACACATCCGTTTCCGTCCGGGATGGATCCGCGTCCCGGACGGTTTTTCAAAGTTTTTTTGTTCTGAAATCCGTTTTGCCCTTTACAAACGGGGCAAAATGTGATATCATAATAGCGTGCGTATTTTGCCCTTTACTGAGAGCGGAGACAACGCCGTGGAGTTCATCACGGGCCGTCACCCGCTCCGCACCCGGTTTTGCGGCGTATGGCGCAATTCAAGCGCATTTCAGGCGCAATTTCATTGAAAGGTGATACAAACCATGATCAAACAAGAAGTCAAGCAGGCCGTTATCGAGGCCAACCGCACCCACCCGACGGATACCGGTTCGCCGGAAGTTCAGATCGCCATTCTGACGGCGCGCATCAACGAGCTGACCGAGCATCTCAAGACCCACCCGAAGGACAACCATTCCCGCCGCGGTCTGCTGCAGATGGTCGGCAACCGCCGTTCCATGCTGGATTATCTCCAGAAGAAAGACATCAACCGCTATCGTGCGCTGATCGCCAAGCTCGAAATCCGTAAGTAAGTCAAACGTCTGCCGGCGCGGCGTGCCGAAACACGCCGCGTCGGCAACATACTATCCATCGCACGTTCCATCGCATCTCCACCGCATCTTCATCGCATCTCCCACATCAGCCGCAGCCGCTCTGCATGCAACCCCTGTTAGCAATTGAAGGTAACGCCGGACAGCTTCTTCCGCGTCAGCTTCAAGTGCTAATGGGCGCGCTGTGCGGGGCTGGCGCCGGCCAGACCAAACAGAAAAGGATGATTCAAACCATGGTCACGAAAATGCAGTTCCATACGCACACGTTCCAGACCGAAATCGGCGGCCGCACGATGATCGTCGAGACCGGCAAAATGGCCGGCCTTGCCAACGGCAGCTGCCTGATCCGCTACGGCGAGACCGTCGTGCTCGTCACCGCTACGGCTTCCGAAAAGCCGCGCGACGGCATTGACTTCTTCCCCCTGAGCGTCGACTACGAAGAAAAGCTCTACGCCGTCGGCCACATTCCGGGCTCCTGGCAGCGCCGCGAAGGCCGTCCGAGCGAAAAGGCCATCCTGACCTCCCGCGTCATTGACCGTCCGATCCGCCCGCTCTTCCCGAAAGACATGCGGAATGACGTCTGCATCTCCTGCACCGTTCTGTCCGTCGATCAGGACAACTCGCCGGAAATCTGCGCCATGATCGGTACCTCCATCGCCCTGTCCATCTCCGACATCCCGTGGAACGGCCCGATCGGCGGGCTGAACATCGGTTATGTCGACGGTCACTTCATCATCAACCCGACCGAGAAAGAACGCCAGGAAAGCACCCTGGCGCTGACCGTCGCCGCCACGAATGAAAAAGTCGTCATGATTGAAGCGGGCGCCAACGAAATCCCCGAAGACATCATGTACAACGCCATCATGCTGGCGCACCAGGAAATCAAACCGATCTGCGCCTTCATCGCAGGCATCGCCGCCGAAATCGGCAAGCCGAAGTTCTCCTATCCGGCCATCAACGTCCCGGCCGAACTGTATGACGCACTGAAAGAACGCTACATCGAAGACGTCCGCTTCTGCATGGACACCGACGACAAGACCGTCCGCGATGCACGTCTGGCAGAGCTGACCGACCGCATCGCCGAACAATACGGCGATGAATACACCGAAAATCAGGCTGTTTTCGGTGAATGCCTCTACAAACTCCAGAAATACGTTGTCCGCCGCTGGCTGCTTGACGATCAGAAACGCGTTGACGGCCGCCGCATGGATCAGGTTCGCCCGCTGGCCGCAGAAGTCGGCCTGCTGCCGCGCGTCCATGGTTCGGGCATGTTTACCCGCGGACAGACGCAGGTTCTGACCGCCTGCACGCTGGGCACCGTCGCCGATTACCAGATCCTCGACGGCATCTCCAACGAAACCACCAAGCGCTATATGCACCACTATAACTTCCCGGGTTACAGCGTCGGCGAAGCAAAGCCGAGCCGCACGCCGGGCCGCCGCGAAATCGGTCACGGTGCACTGGCTGAACGCGCCCTTGTCCCGGTCATCCCGTCGGAAGAAGAATTCCCCTACTGCATCCGTCTGGTCTCCGAAGTCCTCTCCTCCAACGGTTCGACGTCGCAGGGTTCCATCTGCGGCTCCACGCTGGCGCTGATGGACGCGGGCGTCCCGATCAAGGCGCCGGTCGCCGGCATCTCCTGCGGTCTGATCACCGAAGGCGAACGCTGGATGGTCTTCACCGACATTCAGGGCGTCGAAGACTTCTTCGGCGATATGGACTTTAAGGTCGCCGGCACCCATAAGGGCATTACGGCCATCCAGATGGACCTCAAGATCGACGGTCTGACCCCGGCCATCATCAAAGAAGCCCTGCGCCAGACGCGTGAGGCCCGCATTGAAATCCTCGACCAGATCATGCTGCCGGTCATCTCCGAACCGCGCAAGGAGCTCTCCAAGTATGCGCCGAAGATGATGCAGATGCAGATCGACGTCGACAAGATCCGCGAAGTCATCGGCAAGGGCGGCAGCGTCATTCAGAAAATCGTCGCCGACACCGGCGCGAAAATCGATATCGAAGAAGACGGCCGCGTCTTCATCTCCAGCAGCGACATCGAAGCCTGCCGCGCCGCCTACAACACGATCAGCGCCATTGTCCTCGATCCGCAGCCGGGTCAGGTCTTCTACGGCAAAGTCACCCGCCTCATGCAGTTCGGCGCGTTCGTCGAAATCGCGCCGGGCAAAGAAGGGCTTGTCCACATCTCCAAGCTTGCCAAATACCGTGTCAACAAAGTCGAAGACGTCTGCAACGTCGGCGATATGCTCTGGGTCGTTGTCACCGACATCGACGAAAAGGGCCGCCTGAACCTCTCCCATAAAGACGCCGTTCCGCCCACGGACGCACAGTAATTCCCGCATCAGCTCACCAAAGCAGGGACGGTTTTCCGTCCCTGCTTTTTTTCAAACCGTTGGCAGACCGCCTGCCGGAAAGAGGAACCCATGTATCGAAACATTCTGGACACCATCGGCAACACGCCGCTGGTTCCCATCAACCATATGTCCCCGAACCCCGCCGTTGAAATCTGGGCGAAGCTGGAAGGGTTCAACCCGACCGGCAGCATCAAGGACCGGATTGCGCTCGCCATGGTCGAACAGGCCGAGGCCGACGGCAGCCTGACGCCGGGCAAAACCATCATCGAAGCCACCAGCGGCAACACCGGCATCGGTCTGGCCATGATCGGAACGGTCAAAGGCTATGACGTCGTCATTGTCATGAGCGAAGCCGTTTCGATTGAACGCCGCCGGATGATCGAAGCGTTCGGCGGCAAAATCGTGCTGACGCCCGCCGCCGAAGGCACCGACGGCGCCATCCGCAAAACTGCGGCGATGATTGCAGAACAGCCGGACAAATATTTCAACCCGAACCAATTCATGAATGTCTACAACAAGCTGGCGCACTACCGCACGACGGCGGAAGAGATCTGGCGGCAGACCAACGGCACGCTGACGCATTTCGTCTCGGCGCTCGGCACATCCGGGACGCTGATGGGCGTCGGCATGGGGCTGAAGGAAAAGAACCCGGCCATTCAGATCGTCGAAGCGCAGCCCGTCCGCGGCCACTATATTCAGGGGCTGAAAAATATGCAGGAAGCCATCGTGCCGGAGATCTACGATCCGGCGGCGGTGGACATCTCCGTTTCCATCGAAAGCGAAGCGGCGTTTGAAATGTCGCGGCAGATTGTCAAAAACGAGGGCATTTTCGTCGGCATGAGCAGCGGCGCTGCCATGCTGGCTGCGACGGAAGTCGCAAAAAAACTGGATTCCGGCAAAATTGTCGTGATTTTTCCAGACCGCGGTGAAAAATACCTGAGTACCAAATTATTCCGCTGCGGCGAACTGTAAGGCGCCGCGCCGGATTTTTATGCAAGGAGGCACCCGCCGATGTTCACCTATTTTCACAGCTACCTGCCGGAAACATGGCAGGCGCAAGTCGACCGCGGTCTGATCGGCAAAAACGCCGGGATCCGGTTTTCCCAGTCCCTGCTGATCGACGAACCGCTGAAATTCAACCGTCTGGCTGCAAAAGACGGTCCGCTCTGGGCGCTGGAGCAGGAAGCCCGCCTCCCGCTCTACATCGACCGGCTGCAGGGCGGCTGCTATTTCGAGGGCTACGACTACGATGAATCGCTGCTCGACGCCTACCGCAATCTGCTGGGCGACGGCTTCTTCGGGTTCCAGATGCACGAATGGATGAGCAATCTCTGGTCGGATCTCTGCAAGCTGCGCGGCAACGGCTGCCCCGAATGGACGGCGGACGCCATCCGCGCGACCATTCGGCGCGCGTTCCCCTTTCCGCACCTGTTTTTGGAGGCCATGTCTGCAGAAGAGCTGGCAGAAGCCGGACCGTTGGCGTCGCTTGAGTCGTTTCTCGCCGCGGCGGAGGCGCTGTTTGAACGCCGGATGCGGCAGTGCAGGGGACAGCTGATCCCCTGCGACAGCTTCGCGCTCTCGCATCAGCTGGAAGTTCGCCTCGGCGCACGCCGCCTGATGCCGGAAATCGGCGCGCAGACGCCGGACACCCGCGTCCAGATCGCCTATGCCCGCGGCATGGCGCGGGCGCACCGCTTCGATTTCGGCGCGTACTATGAACCGTGGGGCGGTTCGCCCTTCTCGGCCTGCTGCTATCAGAAAGACGGGCGCAATGAATGGGGCATGCAGATCGGCTCCAAGGATTTCCCCTTTGAAACCTGCGGCGAAAACGGCGGCAGCTCCCGCTCCATGCAGCGCCGGATGCACCTGTACGCCTATTTTGCCGGCGCCGGGTTCTTTTCAGAGGAATGGGGCATGTGCAATCTGTTCGCCGACTGGCGCGATTTCGAGCTGACGCCCTACGGACGGGTCAAGCGCGACTTTCTCCGGCTGACGGAGCGGCATCCCGACCGCGGCGCGCTGTTTGCGCCGATCGGCATCGTTCTCCCGCGGGAATTCCCCGTTCTGGCAGACATCCACTGCACGGAGGACCGGCTCTTCGGCTACCCGCTCGCCGGTTCCGCGGCGGAACGCTTCCGCCGCGTGCGCCAGACGGTCTGCGCGCTGCTGTCAAACCCCCTGCCCATGCTGGGAACCGAGACGACGCAGCTCATCAACAGCCGGATTCCTGATGCGTTCGACCTGCTGCACGAGGACACGCCGGACGCATTCAGCCGGTATGAATACCTGATTGACCTGACCGACAGCGGAACGCTGTCCAAAACGCACCGCTGCTGCACGGCGGCGGACGCGCCGGCGCTGCTGGAACAGCTGATGCCCTGTACGGTTTCCGGAAACGTCCACTGGTTTGTCAACCGGACGGAAAACGGCTGGCTGCTCGTTCTATTCAACCACTCCGGCATCTGCCGCACCGTCGCAGACGGCGAAACCGCGCTGCGCGAAGCGGACAGCCCGGCCGCCATCCGTCTCAAGCAGGGCGCGCTCCGCCGGCTGGAGGGGGACGCCGATCTGTCGGAAGCAGACGGCGTCTATCACCTGACGCTGCCCGCCGGCGGATGGTTTCTCGGTTCATTCTGACCGTCCGGTTCTCACCGGCAGGCAGCAGAAAAGCCCCGGATTTCGTCTGAAATCCGGGGCTTTGCGCGTTTTGTTATGCGTATGTCAGATAGCCTTCGCCTTCGACCGCCTTGACGGCGATATCGCTCAGCGATTTCAGCTCATAGAAGCGGCCTTTCTTTTCCATCAGCTCGTTGTAGGTGCCGCATTCCACAATTCTGCCCTCGTCCATGACGACGATACGGTCTGCATTCCGGATGGTGGAGAGGCGGTGCGCCACGATGAACGTCGTCCGGCCGTGGACGAGCGATTCAATCGCCTTCTGCACATGGAACTCCGACACGTTGTCGAGTGCCGACGTCGCTTCGTCAAGGATCAGGATGGCTGGATTCCGAATCAGTGCACGTGCAATCGTGATGCGCTGGCGCTGACCGCCGGACAGCTTATCGCCCTCTTCGCCGACCTGCGTATCCAGCCCCTTGGGCAGCTGCGGGAGAAATTCCGTGATGTTGGCCATTTCAACGGCGCGCTGGAGATCCGCTTCGGAATACGCTTCGAGGCCGTAGGTGATGTTTTCGCGGATCGTCCCCGGGAAGAGGATGCTGTTCTGCGGGACAACGGAGATGTGATGCCGGTAGTTGTGGACGCGGATGTCGTTGATGTTCTTGCCGTCGATGCAGACTTCGCCTTCCGTCGCGCGGAGGAAGCCGATGATCATGTTGACCATCGTCGTCTTGCCGGAGCCGGACGAACCGACAAACGCGATGCATTCGCCCGGTTTGACGTGCAGATCCACGTCGTCAATGACTTTCGTCTCCGGGGCATCGGGGTATGAATAGGAAACGTGGTTGAAATCGATCTGGCCCTGAATGTTCTTCAGGTGATAGGGGCCGTCTTTTTCGATGTCGTCGGAGGTCATGACCTCTTCAATGGAAGAAACGGCTTCCATGCCGGTGACCAGCGTCGGGAAGATGTTGACCAGCGTAGAAACGCTGCCGTTGATCTGGGAGAAGAGCGACTGATACAAAACGATGTCGCCGACGCGGATTTTTCCTTCCAGCGCCAGCACCGAGCAGACGATCAGGTTGAGCAGCGTCAGCAGGTTGGAAAGCACCCAGGAACAGGAGCCGAAAAATGCAACCGTGCCGTCAACCTTGAGGCCGCTCTGCGTCAGCTCGTTGACGCCGTTGTCAAATTCGGAAACCTCGCGCTTCTCCAGACCGTGCGCTTTGGTGATGGTCAGCATTTTCAGCATGGAGGTAAACGAAGCCGAGACGTTTTCGTTGACCAGACGGTAATCCCGCGACTGTTTGGCGATCGGCTTCCAGAACAGCTTGGTCAGCACAATGTTCACCGGGACGATCACGAGGAAGAAAATCGTCATGCCGATGGAGCGGCACAGCGAAATGCCGACGGCGACCAACACGCCGAAAATGGCCGGGAGCAGCGTCAGCAGCAACGTCGAGGCCAGTCCGTTGACGGACTCGATGTCCCGCAGGAACTTGGACTGCAATTTGCCGGATTCGATCTGTTTGTGATAGGTCAGTGAGAGCTGCTGAAGCTTCCGGACGATGGCGCAGCGGAACCCTGCGCTGAAGTCGCGCAGCACCGTGTTGGTCAGCCGGGCATAGAGCATATGGGTCGGAATGTTTTGCAGCAGGATCAGCACCAGCAGAATGGAATACCGCAGGAGCATCGTATACGATTTGTCGTTGACCGGTTCCGATGCGACGTTGATGATTTCAGCCGTCACAATCGGCAGCACCCACGTCGGCGAGTGCTTGATCAAAAACATGATCTGCGCGAAAATGAGCTTGCCTTTATAGAGCTTGAACCCGTCCAAAACGACGCCCAGCCCGCTTTTTTTCTTCGCACCGTTGGACTCAAAAATCTGCTCATAGAGCGGAATACGCGCCTCATCCAGCTTCGGCGCCTGTTTTTGCGTGGTTTTTTCATCCGCCATTCAGAGTCACCTCTTTTGGGAAAATGATTGCAAGTTATTATACCGATTGTTTCATCGAATAACAATGGACGTTTCGGACAAAAAACGTTCTGTCCGGCTCTTCAAAAACCGTCATGGCGAGATGCGCGCCAAACACGTTTTGCACGTTTTCTCCCGTTTCCTCCGTTCGTTCCGGACAGATTTCGGTCAGAACACCTGAAAACGGGCTTGACAGGCATTCCTGTTCGTGTTATCATGATAATCGTTCAGAATGCCCGTTTCCGGCTTCGAAAAAGTATCTTTCACGAAGGTGCATCCGCATGCTGCCTGACGATTTGCGCACACAGCCGCTCCTCTCTTTTTGGACGGCGGGAACCCGTTTCAGGAATCCCTGCGGCGCCGACGTGCATCCGGCTGCCTCCGAAGGAAACGGCGTGCTGGCCGCGGCTGATACGCTGTCCGGCGGACTTCCGGTCACCCGTGCGCTGCGCCGCTGCCCGGACTGCGATGCGTGTGAACCCGTCCGCCGCTTTGAAACTGCCGGCGCGCGCCTGACAGCCCCTCTGAGATGCCCAGAACCGCCTCTCGCATGATCTGACGGATAAAAAAGGAGCGATTTCAAATGAAGCATCGATTCTCTTTCCGCATGACGGCGCTGCTCTGCGCCCTCCTCACGCTGACCGGCTGCGGCGCCTCCGCTCCCGCGCCGGGCACTTCCACCCCGCCGGATCCCCCTGTTCCGCCGGAAGAACACAGCGTGCAGACGCTGGTTTCCGGCGGCTCCGTGCTGAAGCTCGCCGTCCGCGATGACCGGCCGGTAATCTGCTCGCTCTCCGACGGTGTCCATACCGATCTGACCGATTCGCCGCTGCCGCTGCCGGAAACCATCCGGCTGGGCGACGTCTGCGTAACGCCTTTCTGGCGGCACCAGAAAACGGAGGCGGCCGCCGAAACCGTCGACGGACTGGACGTTCAGACGGTTCGCATGGTCTTCATCAGCGATGCGCCTCGTCTGACGTATACGGTTGCGTTTTCATCGCGCCCGTCGCTCGGCGGCCCGTTTGAATGCACCACCTCGCTGCAAAACGACACCGCAGATCCGATCCGGTATCAGACCGGAACGATTTTTGCCGCCCGCGTCGCCAAACCGGCGGAAGCACCGACGGTCTGGGCGTTTCAGAAGGAAAGCGGCATGGCGGCATGCGGCGACCAGTTCAACTATCCGCAGAAAACCGCCGTCGACGGCACCGGCATCGAGCGCACCGTCATGACCGGGGACGCCGCCGTCACCGCATGGGTCAACACCGACAGCGACTGGAACAAAAACGGCTACATTCCCATGCTCTATGTCGATTTCAGCGGTCAGCACGGCGTTTATGCGGCACTGGAATGGTCGGCCGGACGTGTAATGGCCGCCTCCGACGACGCCGATGGCAGCGTCTCGCTCGCCGTCGATATGGACGGCGTCCACGCCTACAAGCAGAACACCTTCGTCACATCCGTCGCCCCCGATGAAACGTTCTGGAATCCGACCGTTTATCTGGGCGCATACAGCGGCGACGTGGACGACGGTTCCAACGGCTTCAAACGCTGGTTTCTGGCCTGCAAAGCCCCGGCAAACCTCCGGGAAAATCCAAACGAACCGCTCACACAGATGGATATGCAGCTGAACCTTGACGTGGACGGCATGGGCATTGAATGCATCAAATGGGACTACGGCTGGTGGGGCGGCAGCTGGACAGGCGGCGACGGCACCGTGCAGCTGCTGGAAGGCTCCTGGGAACTCCGGCACCCCGCATATTTGGGCGTGCTCGACGCGCTGGGGCTTGATTCCATGGCGGATTTCGGCTCGCTGGCCCGCGAAAAGGGTCTGAATTGGACGGTTTATCTCCTGCTGCACGATACGCTGGATGAAAACGGACGTCCAACCGATGCGTTCGGCCCCTTCAACAGCAAGACGCACCCGGAATGGTTCACCGGGCGTTCCGTCTGCTGCGCCGCCAAGCTGGCGGACCTCGGCAACCCCGACTGCACCGCCTATTTGCAGGAAACGCTGAGCGCCTTTTTCCGGGACAACAACATCGGCACATGGCGCTCCGATTTTGAGCCGATCGCCTATTCTTCCATCCAGGCCAACCGTCATGCTGCGTTCGGCTCCGACACGCAGTACTGGTGCACCCGCGGTTTTCTGGAGCTCGTGGATTACCTGATCGAACACGTCGAGGGCTTCCGGTATGAAAGCTGCTCGCAGGGCGGCTCCATGAAGGATCTGATCACGGCGACGCGCGCCTCCGTCATCAACTGCGACGACTCCGCGAATTACCTCAGCCTCCGCATGACCTTCTATGACAGCAGCTACTGCTTCCATCCGACACAGCTTCAGTTGCCCTGCAACCCTGACACCTTCTGCACTGGCTGCGCCGCGCACCATTATCCCCATTACGACCCCGCGCAGGATGAAGCGGTGAAGCACATGGGCATGCGCAGCGTCATGCTCGGCGCCATGCACCTGGGCAGCTGGTGCGGGCCGCAGAACTATGGCCTGCTGCCGCTGTATACGGAATCCTACAATTTGTATTGTGAGAAAATCCGTCCGCTCGTTCGGAACGGTTCGCTCTACCATGTGCTGCCCCGCCCGGACGGCATCCATTGGGACGGCGTGCAGTATGCCGATCCGAATGCCGAAACCGGTCTCTTCGGCGCATGCTTCCTCTTTAAGCCGTCGGAAGCGGCGGGTGATTCCGTCACCGTGCGGCTCCGCGGCCTGAACCCGGACGCCGTCTACCGGGTCGAATGCGAAGACCAGACCATGCCCGCCTTCGAGGCCAAGGGCGCCGTGCTGATGGAAACCGGCGTCACCGTGACGCTCAAAGGCGTCGGCTCGGAAATCCTCTGGGTCTGCCGCTCATAACTCGCCGTGGAGGCAGGCCGTCCGTCGGCCGTGGCGGACGGCCTGCTTTTTACTGCATCCAAGCTGGCAGAGAATCTCACCGATTTGAATGCGCTTGTGCTGTTTCCACAAAATTCGACGTTGTTTGATGGGCAAATCATGTCTGGTAGTTTGGTTGACAACAAAAGTCCCCGGCGGTATAATATAGTCAACAGAGGATATGGTCGATATAGCTCAAATGATACGGTTTTGAAGTTTCTACCCGGTCGCCGTAAATGACCGGACTATCGATGCACTTGCAAGGCAGCCGGCT
>CAJLFQ010000015.1 GCA_905205975.1 uncultured Eubacteriales bacterium
ACTCGCTACCTCCACCTTGGCAAGGTGGCGCTCTACCAGATGAGCTAAATCCGCGCGTCAACCAGATGACTTGTATATTATAGCAGATTCGATTGGATTTGTCAACCCCCTTTTTGCTTTTTTTGCCCGGCAGGCCGATCTTTTTCGGTCTGCCGGGCAAAGTACATTTTTCACGCTGTTTTTGCTGTAAAGGCGATTGTTTACTGTTTTTCGGTGTCGTTTTCGACACGTTCCAGAATGATCACATCGCTGGCAAAATCGCCCCACGGGAAATGCGGCAGGATTCCGACCTGCTCCAGCGTATCAGATGTCACCGTTTGACCGTCTTCCGTCCGGTAAACGCCCTTCGGTACGTCATGCAGACGGATGTGTTCTGTCACCTGATTGCAGGGCGCGATCAGCCGGTAGACGCAGACGATCACACGCGTCTCATCGGCAAACTGCCAAGCGGTCAGGTTGCCTTCAAACGGGCTGATCAGCCGTGTAAACGTCCCCTGCTGCGTGGTATGACGAATGGCCTTGCAGCGGACAATCTGACGCCGCATCTCCTCCAGGTCTTCCGGTTTCTGCACGGAGAGATCCAGTTCATACCCGAAGTTACCACCCAGCGCGACATCTCCGCGCATCCGGACGCTGTAACTGGAATGCGTCACATGAGCGCCCATTGCGCTTGGCGGATAGCAGAAGCTTGTCCCGTATTGAATTTTCAGGCGGGCAACCGCGTTGGTATTGTCGCTCGTCCAAATCTGCGGCATATAGTGCAGAATGCCGGCGTCGAACCGTCCGCCGCCGCCGGAGCAGCCCTCGAAGAGAATCTCCGGGAATGTGGTTGTCAGCACATCCATGACGCGGTATACACCGAGGATATAGCGGTGTGCAATCTCCCCTTCCCGGCCGTCTGTCAGCCAATCGGATCCTGCCTCCATGAAGTTGCGGTTCATATCCCACTTGACATAAGCAATGGGCGCGCTGCGCAGAACGGTTGAAACCGCGTCGATGATATAATCCTGAACGTCGCTGCGGGACATATCCAGAATCAGCTGCTGGCGCGCTTCTGTCCGCCGGCGTCCGGCTGCATGCAGGCACCAATCCGGATGGGCACGGTACAGATCGGAGTCCGGCGAAATCATCTCCGGTTCAAACCAGAGGCCGAATTTCAAACCCAGCGCATTGATTTCTTCCGCCAGCTTTTCCAGACCCTCCGGCAGCTTGCGGCGGTCCACCACCCAGTCGCCGAGCGAGCAGTTATCTGCATCGCGGTGGCCAAACCAGCCGTCGTCCAGTACGCACATTTCGATACCCAGATCCGCCGCCGTGCGCGCAATCTGCATGATCTTTTCATGATCAAAGTTGAAGAAGGTCGCTTCCCAGTTGTTGACTAAGATAGGGCGTTCACGGTCGCGCCAGACGCCGCGGTGAAGCCGTTTTCGGTACAGATTGTGGAATGCCTGGCTCATGGCGTTCAAGCCGTTTTCAGCGTATGCGCAGACGGCCTGCGGCGCTTGGAAAGAATCGCCCGGTTCCAGCCGCCACTCAAACGTGCGCGGATTCAGCCCAGCAACCAGCCGTGTAGAGTCGAACGGATTTTCATCCACCGCAATGGCAAAATCGCCGCTGTAAATCAAATTCACACCCCAGCAGCGGCCGGTAAATTCTGTCGTATCCGATTCGGCAAGGACGGCAAACGGATTATGCTCGTGGCCGCTGGAACCGCGTGCAGAGTCGATCAGACGCGTCATGGTTGCAGGGGCAACACGTTCTACACTGCGCTCCCGCCCCCATGCGCCGTGCAGATGAATCATGTCATAGCGGCCGGGCAGCGTCAGGCAGAAGCTGCCTGCCTGCTCCAGCACCAGTGTTTCTGCGCCGCCGTTCCGACAGCGCAGACTGCTCACCAGCACAGGGGCGTTTTGATAAATCGTATACGACATCTCCGCTTCCAGTCCGGTCAAATCATCTGCCAGCGTAATCGTCAGCGTCTGAGCTTCCTCCGGCGATTCCGCATAGGTGCACGGCAGCCCATCCAGCTGCTGTGCGCCGTCCTCAATCCGGTAGCTTTTGAAAAACAGTTCGGTGCAGCGCTGACCCGTACAGTCACGCGTGCGCACCATCGTCGGGCGGTAATCGCCGCGTCCGTCAGTCGGGCAGGCATACGGCAGATACTGACGGTCTCCATCAAACGAGTTGCCGTTTGCCCGGTGGATCCATTGCAAAGCTGCTGCCGGATCCGCCAGCGGTGCGCCATAATACGGCATCAGCAGTTCATCACAGCCTTTTTCATCACGAAATAGGCTCAGCACGCATGAAATCCGGCCGTTATGTAGATGAAAGAGATGATTGTTTTCGTCAAAATGAATCATGTGTTCCTCCGTCTGAGCTTCATCAGCTTCCTATTTGTTTTTGGTATCGGTTTCGGCTGAAGACCGACTCTGTCAGGCCGAATCCAATCAGCCAAAACAAGCCCCTGCAAACAGAAATGCAGGGGCTTGTTTGTTTGGTTATGCCAGCAGTTTGACGATTGCGTCTGCCAGCAGAACGTGACCGTTGATGGTTGGATGAACCGTATCCGCAGAGTACAGTTTTGCAGCTGCGCCTGCCAGTTTCTCATCGAAAACAGCCTGTGCATCAATCAGATGGACACCCGCTTTTTTTGCTGCCGCTTTGGCGATTTCCGCATATGCCAGCGCCATCTTGTACATCGGTTCCTCATCTGCCGGTTTGACCTGGAATGGCGTTATCACGACCACTTCACGCGCCGTCGTTTTCAGTTCGGCAATCAGCCGGTCCATGTTGGCGGCATATTCTTCTGCATCGATCTGACGCATGGACGGGCTGTCAAAATGACGCCAAACGTCGTTGATGCCGATCAAAAGCGTCACAACGTTCGGTTTCAGCCGCAGATGATCTTCTTCCATCCGCGCCAGCACGTCGCACGTCCGGTCGCCGCTGACGCCTTTGTTGATCACCGTCAGGTTCAGTTCCGGGTGCATCGCGTTCAGATACGCTTTGACCAGCATCGGATAACCGGCGCCCATGCCGTTGACATTGTCACGACCGCCGTCATCAAAGTCGCGTGAACGACCGCAGTCTGTCACGCTGTCACCGGTCAGGAGCAGGACATCATTCTTTTCGAGGAGCATCTTTTTTACCACCTTTTCGTCAAATGATATGGTTTCATGGCTGCCCATGAGGTCATTCGTTATGCTTTGCGAACACCCAGCACGGCTGTTTCGCCGTTGATATTCCACTCTTTCACAGAGCCTTCCGGTTCGCCCGCAGTGACAGCAAGCGCCAGCACATCGTGTCCGATGGAATCCGCGTTGGCTGCAATCACACCGGCCAGTTTTCCGTCGGCTTTATAGGTCACATAGATCTGATCCGTCACGGCGAAGCCGGCATCTTTCCGCATCGTTTGCAGCTTGTTGACGATCTCGCGGACAAAGCCTTCTTCGATCAGGTTTTCGTCCAGCATGATATCGAGCGCAACCGTCAGTTCACGATCTGTCTCCGCGATAAAGCCTTCGGCTTTCTTCGTTTCGATCAGCAGGTCTTCTTCGCCGAGTTCAACGTCGCCTGTTTCGAGATGCAGTGTGATATGACCGATCTCTTTCAGCTCCTGCATGAGCTTTCCGCCGTCCGCATTCAGGAGTGTTTCTTTGATGGCCGGAACCAGTTTGCCGAATTTCTTGCCACAGGTTTTGAGCTGCGGTTTGAAGAGATAGGAAACAAACCGGTCGGCGTCTTCTGTGAAGCTGACGGATTTCACGTTCAGCTCATCGGCCGCCAGCGCGGCAAATTCCGCCGGAAGCGTGTCGCCGAACCCGTTTTTCACATACAGAACGCTCAGCGGCTGACGGTTCTTGATGGCAGAGGCAGCGCGGCAGGCACGACCCAGCACAACCACACGCAGGGTCAGATCCATATCCTTTTCCAGTTCCGCATCGATCCGCTTTTCGTCACACACCGGGAAATCACAGAGATGCACGCTGATCGGCGCCGTTGTATCGACACTGCGAACCAGATTCTGATAGATTTCATCCGCCAGGAACGGGACAAACGGTGCAATGACCTTGGAAAGCGTGACCAGAACGGTATACAGTGTCATAAACGCAGCATCTTTGTCCGCGCTTTCGCCGGTCACCCAGTAGCGTTCACGGCCGCGGCGGACATACCAGTTGGACAGTTCGTCGGTAAATGCTGCGATCGCGCGGGCAGACTCGGTGATCTTGTATTCGTTGAGGTTGCCGTCTACGGTTTGAATCAGCGTATTCAGGCGGGAGAGGATCCAGCGGTCCATGACCGTCAGTTTGCAGTCGTCCAGCGTCCGGCCGTTGGGTGTAAACTTGTCAATGTTCGCATAGAGCACAAAGAAGTAGTAGGTATTCCACAGCGTGCCCATGAATTTCCGCTGGCTTTCATTGACCGCTTCTTCATAGAAACGGCTCGGGAGCCACGGCGCGGATGCAGAATAGAAATACCAGCGAACGGCATCTGCGCCCTGTTTATTCAGCACGGTCCACGGGTCAACGACATTGCCGCGGTGTTTGGACATTTTGAATCCGTCTTTGTCGCAGACGTGACCCAAAACAATGCAGTTCTTAAACGGCGCCTTATCAAAGAGCAGTGTCGAAATGGCAAGCAGCGTATAGAACCAGCCGCGCGTCTGGTCAATGGCTTCGCTGATGAAATCTGCCGGGAAGTTCTGTTCAAAGCGCTCTTTGTTTTCAAACGGATAGTGCCACTGGGCAAACGGCATGGATCCGGAATCGAACCAGCAGTCGATGACTTCCGGCGTTCTGTGCATTTCGCCGCCGCATTTTTCACACGTCAGGGTGATGCGGTCAACATACGGCTTATGCAGCTCGATGTCGTCCGGCACGTTTTTCCCAAGGCGTTTCAGTTCTTCGATGCTGCCGATGACATGGTGATGCCCGCAGGAGCATGTCCAGACCGGCAGCGGCGTCCCCCAGTAACGGGAACGGCTCAGACCCCAGTCGACGACGTTTTCGAGGAAGTTGCCCATACGGCCGTCTTTGATGCTTTCCGGGATCCAGTGGATCGAGTTGTTGTTTTTGATCAGGCGGTCTTTCACTGCCGTCATGCGGATGAACCAGGTGTCCATCGCATAGTAAAGCAGCGGCGTATCGCAGCGCCAGCAGAACGGATAGGAATGTTCAAACGGAACAGCGCGGAACAGCAGGCCGCGTTCCTTCAGGTCAGCAATGATCGGCTTATCGCCGTCTTTGCAGAACATACCGGCCCACGGAGTAACCTCCGGGGTAAAACGGCCGCGGCTGTCGACCAACTGGACAAACGGCAGGTCGTTTGCCCGGCCGACACGGGCGTCGTCTTCGCCGAATGCCGGGGCGATGTGGACAATGCCGGAACCGTCTGTCAGCGTGACAAAATCACCGGAAATGACATAATATGCCGGTTTTTCCGGTTTTGCAAAGTCAAACAGCGGGACATAGCGCATACCGAGCAGCTCGCTGCCGCGGTATTTTGCGACAACCGTATGTTCTTCCGTAATGACGCTGTCCACCAGTGCTTCGGCCAGAATCAGCGTTTCATCGCCGACCTGAACTTCGTTGTACATTTCGTCGGCGTTGACTGCCAGCGCGACGTTGGACGGCAGCGTCCACGGCGTCGTCGTCCATGCCAGGAAGTAGCGGTTTTCCGAGCCTTCTATGCGGAACTTCGCAAAAACGGAAGTTTCTTTGACATCTTTATAGCCCTGTGCAACCTCATGGCTGGAGAGCGCCGTTCCGCAGCGCGGGCAATACGGCACGATTTTATGACCCTTGTACAGAAGGCCCTGATCGGCAATCTGCTTGATGGCCCACCAGACGGATTCGATATAGTCATTGTGGTAGGTGACATACGGGTTGTCCATATCGCACCAATAAGCGACCGCATCGCTCATTTCATGCCACTCAGACGTATATTTCCAGACGGATTCCTTGCATTTTTCGTTGAAGGGTTCCACGCCGTACCGTTCGACGTCCTGTTTGCCGTCCAGTTTCAGCAGCTTTTCAACTTCCAGCTCAACCGGCAGGCCATGCGTATCCCAGCCGGCTTTGCGGAGAACATGGTACCCTTTCATCGTTTTATAGCGCGGGATGATATCCTTGATCGCGCGCGTCAGAATATGGCCGATGTGCGGCTTGCCGTTTGCCGTCGGCGGCCCATCATAGAAGGTGAAATTATCGCCCTTGGCTCGGTGTTCAATGCTCTGTTCGAAAACATGGTTTTCCTTCCAGAACTTGCTCATTTCACGTTCACGGCCGACGAAATCAAGAGAATTCGATACGTCTTTGTACATTGATTGATCTGCTCCTTTCAAACAGACGGTTTGATCGAGGGACAACAAAAAAGCTCCGTCCCTCTGAAAAAAGGGACGGAGCCATGACTCCGCGGTACCACCCAGATTGGCGCAGCACTGCGCCCACTCGTTCCGTGCAGCGAAAGCAACACGGCAGCCCGGATAACGGCGGCCAACCCGGCGGCGCTTAATCGGAACCCTTTTCAGCGACGCTGCCAACGGGGGATAACCGATGATTCACGCGCACTGCCTCGCAGCAGCCGGCAGCTCTCTGGGCGCAGAAAAAACCAGTCTTGTCCCGTTCATTGCATTGTTTTGATGATACGGTTATTATATCCTTTTTTCCCGCCTTTGTCAAGCTGTTTCCGTTTTTTTCTGGTATGTTTTGCGCCTATTCAATCGCATACGGGATGGCAATTCGGTTTTCATACCGGCAAAGGCAGTGAACGTCAATGGATTTCAGCATTTGAACTGCCTGTGCAAAGCCGTTTGCCATGTTTTCCGCCTGATGTGCATCCGAGCCAAGCGTGATCAGCGTACCGCCGAATGCCAAATAGCGTTTGACGATCGACAATTCCGGCATCAAATACGGTTCTGGTTCGTGGAATCCAGACGTGTTGACTTCGAGCGCCGCACCCTTTTCCACGATTGATTTCAGAATTGCGTCTATCTGCGGTTGGTATCGCGTAAGGTCAACCGAGCGGTGATATTTCCCGTGGATGTAGCGAACCGGGCATGTCAGATGCGCCAGAATGTCAAAATCGGCTGTTTGAGCCATTTCCAGCAGATCGTCAAAATAGGCTGCAAGGAATGCGTCTTTCTCCCGTTCGGAAAAGCGCGAAAAATCGATTTGCGAATACGGCATCGAATAACCCGGATAGCGCACCGCATGAACAGAGCCAATGACCACATCACAGTGTGCTGCGTTCAGGAGATCCGCTGCGGCATCTTCGTACCAGATGGCCTCCCCCATTTCAACGCCGGAAAGCACACGCAGCCCGGGCACTGCGGCATTCAACGCTTTCGCAGCGGCGACTGACTGGCAGACCGGCGTCTGGACATCCTGTTTTCTGCAAAACTCGATATCACAGTGATCCGTAATTGCAAACGCGGCCAATCCATGCGCCTGTGCCGCACGCAGGCTGTCTGCCGGGTCACAGGCAGAATCATGCGAATAAAACGAATGCGTGTGACAGTCGGAAAGCCCTTCATACGGGTGGAGCGGTTTCAGCTGCCCCGGCGTTTCAACCAGATCTGCGCCGTATGCCTGTGCCTGCTCCAGCTCTTTCTGCGTTTTCAGCAGCCAAATGCCCAACTGCCCAACCCATTTGACAGCCGCACAGAGCGCTGCATCGGCTTTCGGCACTGTTACCCATGCGGTTTCTTCCGATGGCAGGCAAAGCCAAACCGTCAGCTGTTCCCGGCGGAGCCGAGACTGAAGCGCTGCCAAAGCAGCTGCATCCACGGGACCATCGTAATGAATTTCTGCATCCGGGAAGCGGGCCAACACCCTGTCCAGATAAGAAAAGTCAGAAACGGTGAAGCCTGCCCTTGCTTTGGAAGCAGCTATCAGGTCAAACAGCATCTCTGTCTGTGCTTCTGTAAACGTTTGTATGCGGTTGTCCAGTTTGACTGCTATGCCGGTCTGCGTGGAAAGGTCCAGCAGCTCCTGCAAGGTTGGTATTTTTGTCCCTTTGAATTTACGCGCTTTGGCAAGACCGGCATCATATGCAAGTGCTTCTTCATATGATATGGCATCCATGCAGATTTCGTCTGCGATTTCAGAGCCGTCTGCGTTTCGGCAGGTACGGTTCAGCATCCGGTCATGCAGCAGTACACAGACCCCGTCTGCTGTAAACAGCGGATCCGTCTCAATCATGGCGTATCCCTGTGCTGCGGCTGCTTGAAATGCCGGCATGGTATTCTCCGGGCATTCCGTTCCAACGCCGCGGTGCGCTTCATATTTCATCGTTGATTTTCCTTTCTTCCAGCTGGCTTCGTCTGTATGCTTTCAGCACATATCTGAAATCCGGCCCTGAATTTGCAAATGGTTCAATTACCGTCGTTTGTATCTCAAATGGCATATCTGCGCGAATGACCCATATATTGTAGCAAAGCTTATCATGTGGAGGGGTTTTCGTGCATGATTACATTCAAGACCGGGTTTTGGAATTGAGCCGGCATATCGCAGAGACATCGGCCACCGTCCGGCAGACCGCGTCTGACTTCGGCATTTCCAAATCAACCGTACATAAAGACGTGACCGAGCGGATTGTCCGCATCAACAAGCCGCTTGCTGATGCCGTCAAGCAGGTGCTGGACCGAAACAAAGCCGAACGGCACATTCGAGGCGGATTGGCTACCAAAGAAAAATATTCCGCGCTGCATCAGGCGCAGGATGCAGAAAACAAGTAGAAAAAGCGGCATACATTGCATCATGTATGCCGCTTTTGATGAAATTCTGTGGCAATCAGAAGAGGCGTTTGATTTCCAGGTTATATTCGCGCAGGATATCGTTGAGCGCATCCATGAAAATCAGACAGAGGACCATGCAGACAATGGCAAGCACCAGCGCAATGATTCCGAGAATCACAACGGCACGGCAATAGTTTTTAAAGCTCTTCTGTTTGGCAGCCGCCAAGCAGATGATGTGGACGATCAAGCCCACAAACGGGATATTCATGACGAGAAGCATAAGGATGTAGAGCCATGTGGGAACGGGCTTTTCTGCGGGTGCCGCCGGAGCCGATACGGCAACCGGTTTGACCACCGGAGCTGGGGTCGGAATCGGTGCCGGCGTCGGAACCGGTGCCGGTGCATAGGTTGGACGGGCAACCGGCGTCGGCTGTGTCGTCGGCGGCGTCACCGTGTTGAAATGTGCGGCCGGTTCCGGGTTGGATGCGGCCGGTGCTGCTTCAGCAGGCGCTTCTGCCGGCTTTTCCGGTTCCGCTACGACAGGCTGTTCCGCCGCCGGAGCCGGTTGGACGACCGGTTCTGCTTCGATTGCCGTCGCAATTTCATCGACTGCATCCGGAACTTCCGGCTGAGCATTCGATGTTTGGGGTTTGACACGCGCACCGCAGTTGGTGCAGAAAACAGATTGGTCGTTCATTTCGCTGCCACAGTTGGTACAGAACATAAATTCACCCTTTTCTGCCGTCCTGCGCCGGTCGGCGGCAGACAGCAGCCTTTCTTTGATATGCTGTTTTGAAAATTCAGTCCGCACGGGCGGATTGCCATGCGGACTGAATTCAATGCCGGCCGGCTGCCGGACATCGTAAAATTACTGCTTCGGTTTGCCGCAGCCCTGGCAGAACTGACCATCGTTCTGACGGCCGCAGTTCTGGCAGACCCAGGTGTTCGCCGCGTTCATCGGCTGCTGCTGATAATACTGCTGCTGAACCGGTTTTGCAACGAAGAGGCCAAACGTCTTCTTCGCGTAGGTGCTGACGACCGGGGTTTCAGACGGCTTGCCAGCGGCCAGACGGGAAAGCGCCAGACCGGCCAGGCCGATGATGCCGAGCGTGATGAGGAAGCCGATGATGTTGAAAACCGTGGAAAGTGCGCCGTAGGGATTTCCTTTTGCCCAGACGATGATCTGGTAGATGATGTCGTGCATACCGTTGACGACGAGTCTGATCACACCGTGCAGAAGCGTCAGATAAAGCGCTTCAAATGCGCCAACCTGGCACGCCGTATCAGCCTTCGAAGCAACTGCCCAGATGGCAATACCGAGAATGGCAAGCGTAACGATTGCGGAGAAACCGCTGGCCGTGATCAAAATGAGCAGAAACGCGACCGAGACCAATGCTTTGTTGATTTTTTCCATGACCCATGCCTCCATGTGTAATGTGATTCGAAGCCAATGCTTCCGCCTATTATTATAGCAAATCCACTGCTGTTCTTCAAGTGAAAAACGAGCTTTCCCCGAAATTTTTTCCTGTTTTTTCCGTGCTTAATTAGACGCGCAGCTCGCCTGCGTGATCCGCCGCCATATCCTCCGGCGTTCCAAGCCGCGGCAGGACATAGCCGTTGACAAATTCCTCCGTCTGTTCGCTGCTCCGTCCGGTATAGTCCGCCGGGTTCAGGCAGGCACTCAGCGCCTGTTCATCCACGCCAAAAGCGGGATCCTCGCTGATGCGGCGAATCAGGTCATTGTCCAGCCCGTCTTCTTTGACGCGTTTTCCGGCGGCAAGAGAATGCAGGCGGATTTTTTCATGCAGCTCCTGACGGTTGCCGCCGCGTTTGACGGCTTCCATCATGATATTTTCCATCGCCATAAACGGCAGCTCGCTCCGGACGCGCGATTCGATGACCTTCGGATACACGACGAGTCCGCTGGAAATATTGACCAGCAGTTCGCAGATCGCATCCGCCGCCAAAAAGGCTTCCGGGATGGCCACACGCCGGTTGGCTGAATCGTCCAGCGTGCGTTCCAGCCACTGTGTAGAGGCGGTAACGGCCGGGTTCAGCGTATCGGTGACAAGGTAGCGCGCTAGACCGCAGATGCGTTCGCTGCGCATGGGGTTGCGTTTATACGGCATGGCCGATGAGCCGACCTGAGACCTTTCAAACGGTTCCTCGATCTCTTTCAGCGACTGCAGCAGGCGAATATCCGTCGCAAACTTTGAAGCAGACTGCGCAAGGCCGGACAGCGCGCTCAGCACACGGTAATCCGCCTTGCGTGAATACGTCTGCCCGGTAACGGGTTCCGTCTGCGCGAAGCCGAATGCAGCCGCAACAGCATGGTCAAGCTGTCTGACCTTTTCATGGTCGCCGTTGAAAAGATCCAGGAAACTCGCCTGCGTCCCTGTCGTGCCTTTCACGCCGCGGAATTTCAGGTTTTGAATCCGGTATTGGATTTCCTCGAGATCGGAAAGAAGGTCATTGATCCAGAGGCAGGCCCGTTTGCCGACGGTGGTCAGCTGTGCCGGCTGAAAATGGGTAAACCCAAGCGTCGGCAACGCACGGTACTGCAGGGCAAAGCCGCACAGGTTGCGGATGGCATGCTTCAGTTTTCGTTCGATGACCTGAAGCGCTTTGCGCATCAGAATCAGGTCTGCGTTGTCGCCGACATAGCAGCTGGTTGCGCCAAGATGGATGATGCCCGCAGCTTTCGGACATTGCAGGCCATAGGCTTTGATATGCGCCATCACGTCGTGGCGGATTTCTTTTTCAAAGCGAACGGCATCGTCATAGTTGATATCGTCTGCGTGCGCTTTGAGTTCGTCAATCTGTTCGTTGGTGATGCCAAGGCCGAGCGTCTGTTCGCTTTCCGCCAGCGCAATCCAGAGTTTGCGCCATGTGCGGAATTTTTCGTCTTCCGAGAAGATGGCGATCATTTCCTCGCTTGCCCAGCGCCCGGTGAACGGGCTGACATACCGGCTTCTGTCCGTCATTTGTTGGAGCCGCCTTTCTTGTTTTCAGTTCTGCTTCCGGCCAGCCGGAAATCTATATGCCGAGTTTTTCAATGGCTGCCAGCTTGAAGCAGACACAGAGCAGCTCTGCGGCCATTTCAAGGTCGTGCAGCGATGGATAAGTCGGTGCGATGCGGATATTGCTGTCGTTCGGATCCCGGTGGTACGGCCATGTCGCTCCGGCAGCTGTCAGTGTGACGCCGGCCTCCGCAGCCAACGCAATGGTTCTGGCTGCCGTATGGTCCAGCACGTCCAGGCTGATAAAATAGCCGCCGTTCGGTTTGCTCCAGCGGATAAAATCCAAACCGGATGCTTCTTTTTCCAGCGTGGACAGCACGGCCTCAAACTTTGGACGGATGAGCGCCGCATGCTCGGCTGCCCTTGCGCGAAGGCCCGCCGCATTTTTGAAGGATCTGACGTGGCGCAGCTGATTCGTTTTGTCTGGGCAGATGGTCTGCGCAGACAAGCGCTTTTTGATGTCGGCAAAATCCGCAGGGCCGGCCGCCATACAGGCGACACCGGATCCCGGGAAACTGATTTTTGACGTTGACGCAAATTCAAAAACCAGATTCTCATTGCCGGATTTTCGGGCCTCCTGCATGATGTTCAGCAGGTGATCCGACGCAAACAGGTCGTGGATGCAGTACGCATTGTCCCAGTAGATCCGAAAATCCTTTGCCGCCGGTTTCAGCGATGCCAGCGCCCGGACGACGTCATCCGAATAGGTGATGCCGCTCGGATTGGCGTATTTCGGGACGCACCAGATGCCCTTCACCGCCGGGTCTTTGACCAGTGTGCGGACAAGCTGCATATCCGGACCCTCTGCGGTCATCGGGACGGGAATCATTTCGATACCGCATGCTTCGCAGATCGTAAAGTGCCGGTCATACCCCGGAACCGGACAGAGGAACTTGACGCTCCCCTGTTTCACCCAGGGTTCGCAGCCGCCGACGCCGAACACAACCGAGCGCAGGATCATGTCATACATCATGTTCAGGCTGGAATTGCCGCCGACCAGCACGCAGGCCGGATCGACGTCCAGCAGCTCTGCAAACAGCTTTCTGGCGCACGGCAGCCCTTCCAGCATGCCGTAGCTGCGGGAATCCACCCCGTCTGCCTGATAGTCTTCGGGTGTAACCAGGCAGGTCAAAACGTCCTGCGAGAGATCCAGCTGTTCTTTGGATGGGATGCCGCGCGACATGTTCAGGTGCAGACCCTGATTTTGAAAGGCGGCATACCGTTCAAGCAGCGACGTTTTTTCTGCTGCGAGCATTTGTTTTGCTCGTTCAGAACAGGTTTCCATAAGAATAAAGAATGCTCCTTGATTGGTCTATGCAGGATTAATCGCGATGAACCTTGCTGAGCGCAAACGTCAGCACCGGCGTCAAAATGGCCGCAGCGGCCAGCTCGATCAGGCCGTTGATGCCGATGACGGTCAGGTAAACGGTTTTCATTAGTTCAAAGAAGCCGTTGATGCTGTCGCCGAAAAGGGCCAGCGCAGAAAGCACCAGCAAGGTATTCGTCAGCGTTGCCGCAATGGCAGCAATGATGCTGGAGAGGAAGCGGTTGACGCGGATTTTGCAGAGACCGTCAAACACCAGCGCCGCGACAACGCCCACCAGAACCCGCGGCACAAGTGACACCAGCGGGTTCATGAAGGCCGCCCACAGCGGGTTGGTCATGGCTCGGAAAATACAGGTCAACCCCCAGACACCGCCCAAGACGGCGCCCCCCTTCCAGCCAAGAAAGACCGCGCCTACAATCGTGACGATGTGCAGTGTTGTGATTTCAATCACGCCGCCATAGGAAATATAGCCCGTATACGGTACAACCGTCATCACGACAATCAATGCCGACAGAATCGCCGTCAGCACCAAATGGTACAGGTTTTTGTTTTTCGTCACAAGAAACGCCTTCTTTCGTTTTGTTTTTAGAATTCTGCGCTGCCGACCGTACGCGGATACGGGATGACATCGCGGATGTTCGGGATGCCCGTCACATACATGATCAGACGCTCAAAGCCGAGGCCGTAACCGGCATGGCGCGTGCCGCCATAGCGGCGAAGGTCTAGATACCACCAGTAATCCTTTTCGTCCAAGCCGAGTTCTTCCATGCGTTTTTCCAGCAGATCCAGCCGCTCTTCTCTCTGGCTGCCGCCGATGATTTCGCCAATGCCGGGCACCAGCATATCCATTGCTGCAACGGTCTTGCCGTCGTCATTCTGGCGCATATAGAAGGATTTGATCTCCTTCGGATAATCCGTGATGAAGATCGGGCCGTGGGCATACTCTTCGGAGAGGAAGCGTTCATGTTCGGTTTGAAGGTCGCAGCCCCAGTATACAGGATATTCAAAGCGGTCTTTCTGTGCTTCCAGAGCTTTGATCGCTTCTGTATATGTCAGGTGCGCAGACGGCGTGGCGAGGAGTTTTTCAAGCCGTTCAATCAGACCCTTATCAAAGAATTTGTTGAAGAATTCGAGTTCCTGGCTGCATTTGGTCAGAAGGTGCTTGACGACATAGCGGAGCATATCGTCGGCCAGCTTCATGTTGTCTTCCAGATCGGCGAACGCGATTTCCGGCTCAATCATCCAGAATTCAGCCGCATGGCGCTGCGTGTTGGAATGCTCTGCGCGGAAGGTCGGCCCAAACGTATAGATTTTGCCGAAAGCCATCGCCATCGTTTCGCCTTCCAGCTGACCGGAAACGGTCAGCGATGTGGAATGACCAAAGAAATCCTGGCTGAAATCCACTTTGCCGTCTTCCGTACGCGGAACTTCATCAAAGTCCAGCGTCGTCACGCGGAACATTTCGCCTGCGCCTTCGCAGTCGCTGCCCGTGATAAGCGGCGTGTGCACGTAGACAAAGCCGCGTTCATTGAAAAACTGGTGAATGGCAAACGCCGCTTCACTGCGGACGCGGAAAGCCGCGCTGAACGTGTTGGTGCGTGCCCGCAGGTGCGCAATGGTGCGGAGGTACTCCATGGAGTGTTTTTTCTTTTGAAGCGGATAATCCGGCGTCGATGCGCCTTCAATCGCCAGTGTATCTGCTTTCAGCTCAAACGGCTGCGGAGCGTCCGGCGTCAGAACCAGGCGGCCCGTCACAATGATGGCGGCGCCGACGTTGATTTTTGCGGCCTCTGCATAGTTCGGCAGTTTATCGGCTTCCATGACAATTTGGATGCCTTTGAAGCAGCTGCCGTCATTCAGTTCAATAAAGCCAAAGGCGTTGGAGGCACGTACCGTGCGCACCCAGCCGGCTATGCAAATCGTCTGTTCCGAGAAAGACGCAGGTGTTTGATAAATATCGCGAATCGAAGTTTTGTCCATTGTATCCAGTCCTTTGATGTTTTATTTGTCCTGGTCAGCATCCAGCGCTTTCTGAATGGCCTTGGCAAGCTGATCCGGACAGCTGGTATTTTTGAATCCGCAGCGGATTCCGCTGATTTTTTCGATCGCCGTTTTGGCGTCCAGCCCCTCTACGAGGCGGCAGAGCGCCTGAATATTCCCGCTGCAGCCGCCAACGATCTGAACAGAGGTTACGATTCCATCCTTCACTTCGACCCGCATTTCACGCGAACAAACGCCCTGCGGCACATATGTGTACTGCATCATCCATCCTCCTTTCGGCAGACATCGGTCTGCCGCTCTTCCGTATTCATTTAATCATACCACATTTTTCGCGTTCGGGCAAGTATCAACATGACATAATAAAAGCGATTTTCTCAGCACAAAATCGTTTGAAACAGTTGAACCGCCTAAAAAAACGTTTTTTTACAGTTTCCGCTTTGATCTGCTAAATCAAGCTGCCCCACGGCGCTGACTGCGTTTCTGTCTGTTCAAGCAGAAACGCACGGCGCAGATGCATGAAATTTTGATTTTCAATTGACAATTGGATTTTCTTGTGATATTATAAAAAGTCCTCGTATTTTACCGCGGCTGGTGTGAAAGAAACGGAGGTTTTTTATGATTGAATGTTCCGGCATCTCCAAGCATTTTCGTGTCGCCCGGCGGGAAGCAGGCTTTCGGAACGCCTGCAAAGCGTTCTTCCGACGGGAAACAACCGTTGTCCCCGCGCTGGACAACATTTCCTTCTCCATTGCAGATGGTGAAATGGTCGGCTATATCGGGCCCAACGGCGCCGGAAAAAGCACCACCATCAAAATCATGTGCGGTGTTTTGACGCCGGACAGCGGCAGCTGCATCATCAACGGGCGCACGCCGTGGCTGAACCGGACAGCGCATGTGGCTGAGATCGGCGTCGTCTTCGGGCAGCGTTCACAGCTCTGGTGGGATCTCCCGGTCGGGGATTCATTCGCGCTGCTGGGCGATATCTATGGGATGAAAAAAGCGGATGCTGCCGACAGCCTTGCAGAACTGAACCGGATTCTCGCGCTGGACGAGCTGCTGCGGACGCCGACGCGCCAGCTTTCACTCGGGCAGCGGATGCGCTGTGAAATTGCGGTCGCTTTGCTGCACCGGCCGAAAACGCTCTTTTTGGACGAGCCGACCATCGGGCTGGACGCCGTTTCCAAGCTGGCTGTCCGTTCCTTCATCCGTCAGATCAATGCCGAACGCGGTACGACCGTCATTCTGACCACGCATGATATGCAGGATGTCGATGCCCTGACAGACCGGATTCTCTTGATTGGAAAAGGGCGTCTCCTGCTGGATGGCCGTCTGAATGAAATCAAGCACCGCTACATCCGCGTCAAGAGTTTGACCGTTTATCACACCGGGGACACCCCTGCTCTGCCGGACGGCTTTACCGCCCTGAGCGAGCAGCCCGGGCAGTTGGAACTTGCATTCGACAGCACATCCATTCCGCTGCCGGAAGCCATCCGATTGCTTTCCAGCCGTATGGAAATTACCGATTTTTCCGTCCGTGAAACAAGCGTTGATGACATGGTGGTTTCTCTGTATGAGGATCTGCACCTATGAACGCCTATCTTTCTCTGATGAAAACGCGGTATCTGAACAACTTGCAGTATCGTGCGGCTGCCGTTTCCGGCTGTCTGACCCAGGTCGCCTGGGGATTGATCCATGTTCTGGTTTTTTGGGCATTCTACCAAACGGGTGCGGATGCGCCCATGTCTATGCAGGCGGTCGTTTCGTACACATGGCTCCGGCAGGCGTTTCTTGCGCTTTTTATGACGTGGTACTATGACCGCGAAATCATGGAAAGCATTCAAAGCGGCTCCATCGCCATTGACCTCTGCCGGCCGATTGACCTGTATCCGTTCTGGTTTGTAAAAACGCTGGCGGTTCGCTTTGCACGCGCGTCGCTGCGGTGCGTTCCGATCCTTCTGCTTGCGTTTTTGCTGCCCAACCCCATCGGGCTGGCGCTTCCCGCCGGTCCGGGCGCCTGTCTGCTGTTTCTTCTGACCATGCTGCTCGGCGTTCTTGTGCTGACGGCTATGACCATGCTGCTCTACACGTCGGCCTTCTATACGCTCTCGACCACGGGCATCGCACAGGTTTCCGTCGTTGCGCTGGAATTTCTCTGCGGCGACCTGATTCCCCTGCCCTTTTTCCCGAAGGTGCTGTACCGGATTCTGTCCTGGCTGCCGTTCGGCGCGACGTCGAACGTTCCGTTCCGCATTTATTCCGGCGATCTCGCCGGGCGCGATATGGTGTTCGCCATCGTCATGCAGGGGTTCTGGCTTTTTGTGCTGGTATCGATCGGCTATCTTTGGACCCGGCGCTCGATCCGGCGTGTCGTCGTTCAGGGCGGCTGAACGGGAGGAGGATGTGACCATGCGGCTTTATGGAAAATATCTTGCCGTTGGGCTGAAAAGCCTGATGGAGTACCGGGCATCCTTTCTTTTTTTGACGGTGACACAGGCGGTCACGGCATTTACGACGCTGTTTTCCATCCGCTTTCTGATGGACCGGTTCGGGCCGGTGGCTGGGTTCACCTATCCGCAGGTGCTCGTCTGCTATGCGGTGAGCAGCTTCGCATTCGCCATCGCCGAATGCTTTTTCCGGGGATTCGATTCGTTTTCGCGTATGATTGCCAACGGTTCGTTTGACCGGATTCTTGTTCGTCCGCGCGGCGAGGTGTTTCAGGTGATCGCCTCGAAAACCGAGTTTTCAAGAATCGGCCGGATGCTGGCCGCTTTCGGCATTCTGCTGTATGCGCTGGCAGGCGCCGGAGTGGAGTGGACCGTGTGGCGCGTGCTTGTCCTGATCTTCATGATCGCCGGCGGCGTCGCCTTTTTCACCGGGTTGTTTGTGATTTACGCCTCCATCTGTTTCTTTACGCTGGAAGGGCTGGAGTTCATGAACATCTTCACGGACGGCGGCCGCGAGATGAGCAAATACCCGCTCTCGATTTACGGCAAACACGTCCTGCGGTTTTTCACCTTCGTTCTGCCGCTGGCCTGTGCGCAGTTCTATCCGTTTCTTTATCTCTGCGGCCTGCGGGACAGCCTGCTCTGTGCGCTGTCTCCCTGCGCCTGTTTTCTGTTTTTGATTCCATGTTTTCTCTTCTGGCGCTTGGGTCTGCGCCATTATCAATCCACCGGTTCGTAGCCGGCTGCCGTTTGCGGCGCCGTTTCGGTAAAATAAGCAGCCGTTCGGATGAACAACATCTGTTCATCCGAACGGCTGCTTTGTGCGGTATTCAATTTTTGAGTGCTTTGATCGTTTGTGATCAGTCAAAATAGGTCAGCATTCCCGGGAGTGTGTGGCTCAGGATATCCGTATCATCGTATGGTTCTTCGTCCAGGAAGGTACGGTAATTCTCAATGCCGCCTTCGCAGGTCAATGCCTGCATACGCGGGTCGATTTTCTGTGCAAGCCGTGCATAGACCGTGCTTCTGCCGCAGGCATAGACGCGCAGACCGCTGCCGTCATAGACCGGCAGATGTTCCGCCGCGTCCAAAGCAGTCACCAAGTCGTATATCCGGAGCGCCGGCAGGCTGTCGCCCAACATCAGCAGATCCGAAGAGAGCTTATAAAGCGTTCCATAGTGGCCGCGCAGACTGGCTTCCGGTGCAGCCGGGTACGGCTCCAGCTGTCCTTCTCCGGCGAGATCGACCACGAAAACACTGCGGCCTTCCGCCAGCTGGGTGTCAATCCAGCCGCCTTGTTCCGCAATCGCCTGTGTGCCGCCGTCCCAAATGCCGATCGAAACCGGCCGTTTTTCAGCAGCATCCGCCGGGGTTAGCAGCATCCCGCAGTTGTAAAGATCCGCCTGCGACTGCCACATCCAGCGGATGGCCCTTACACTGCTGAGCGTCTGCGTGCTTTCCAACGGCCGCAGATTCATCGCCGGAGCCGGGTGCCGGTGGCTGAAAACGACCTGTTTCAGCCACGCTTCCCCGCCGGACGGCTGGCGAATGGTCTGCGCATAGTCGCTGTACAGCTGTGCCGCACGTTTGAAATCTGGGAAATCTGCGCTGGTCTGTCCGCTTTTCGTGCAGAGACAGCGTGCGGGGTCAGCATGTTCAACGGTTTTGATTGCCGATGTTTCCCCCAGCAGCCATTTGGCAAAGAAGCGAGCCGCTGCCTGTTTCATCGGGTCCGAGTAGCAGTGGAAGCATCTGTCTGTGAAGCAGCCGAACGCCTCCGAACGGCCGCACAGTTCCCAATAGCGTTTTGCCTCGGCAACGGTTTCATCCGTTCCTTCTTTCGGGAAGAAATCGTATTCCGCTGCGAGAACCAGAACCGGCTTCGGCGCGCAGGCCAGCAGAATATCCGCATGGTCACAGCCGTTGGCCGCAAAGCCGGGCCAGATCTGTTCGGAATCCTGTGCCTGTCCGGAGCGCTGCATCGCGCCTAGGCTCATCACAAATGTCCCCGGTGCGAAAGCCGCCGGACGCCGGTCGGCCAGCATGACCATAGCCGTCTGCGTGCCGCCGCCGGAGTTGCCGGTTACGCCGATCCTCGCGGCGTCAATATCCGGCCGGGCACAGAGATAGCTGAGGGCAACCTGTGCATCCCGGACAAAATAATACGCCATACTCCGCCCGGTCGCCAGACCGCGGCAGCCGGCACGGTCATGATCCGGCACGGTTGGGCGGATGGTTGGCTGCTTGGTTTTCAGGTCATAATAGTTCCAGCGTTCGCCCTGTCCGGTTGGATCCATCGCAAAAACCGCCAAACCGGCACCGACCAGCGTTTCGCAGACCTTCATGTATTCCGAATAGAGTTTCCCCTCCGCTGCATGACCGCAGAGGAACAGTACGGCGGCATGCGGGGCCTTCGTATCCGGAATGTACAGGTTCGCCGTGATCCGGATGCCGGGTTCCGGCGTGAGCATGATGTTTTCGACGGAATACCCCTCATAAGCAGTTGTCCGGACGGTTTCGGCAGCGATCGGCTGCGGATATTGATCCGGCTGAATGCCCAGTGATTCACAAAAATGTCTGCGAACTGCATCCTGTCTTTCCCGCAGCGCTTCCGGGGTTTGAATGGCTGCGCGTTCTGCTCTGCCTGCGGCTAGTGCGGCTTCAAAACGGGACGAAATGTGCCGGTTCAGCAGAGAGCGGGAGTCATACGGAAACCAGAAACGGCTGACCGGCTTGTAATTCGTGAGCGCATTTGTTTTCTGCATATCGAACATATGGAAAACCGCCTTTCTGTTTGTTCTGTTGTTATGGTTTGTTGTGGAACAGACGTGGTGTGCATCAATTATTTCGTGCGGGAGACCAGGCTTTCCGCCAGTTCCTGAAGGAAATCGTTGCCGCCGAATGCTTGCAGTGCTGCCACCGCATGATCGGTCAGGCGCCGGATCTCCGCCGCGCAGCCATCCGTGCCGAGCAGCGTGACAAACGTCGTTTTCCCGTTGCCTGCATCGCGGCCTGTCCCCTTGCCGAGTGTCGCCGCGTCGCCGGACACGTCCAAGACATCGTCCCGGATTTGGAAAGCCAGCCCCAGCGCATTGGCATACGTTTCTGCCGCCGCCAAACGTCCCGGATCGTTGACGCCGCCAAGCCGAAGCCCGGCCAAACAGGCGCCGCGGATAATGGCGCTTGTTTTGAGCAGGCAGAGCTGCTTCAGCTCTTTAAGATTCGGTGCATGACCACCGGTCTCATTGGCCAGATCAATACATTGACCGGCAATCATGCCGAGACGGCCGGCAGAAGCAGCCAGCTCCCGCGCGGCAGCCAGCCGGTTTTCAGCAGGAACGGGCGACGGCTTGTCGGAAAGCATCAGCTCGAACGCCGCATTCAGCAATGCGTCGCCAGCGAGTACGGCACCCGCTTCCCCAAAAACACGGTGACTAGCCGGTTTGCCGCGGCGGAACTCGCCGTTATCCATGCACGGCAAATCATCGTGAATCAGCGAATAGGTATGAATCAGCTCAATGGCGCAGGCGTCATCCATCGCGTCTGCCATGCTGACGCCGCTCATCTCTGCGAAGGTCAGCAGCAGAACCGGACGAAGCCGTTTGCCGCCAGAGGTCAGGCTGTAACGCATGGATTCGTTCAGTCGGACACCACCTGCACATTCTGTTTCCGCAAACAGAGCCGACAGTGCAGATTCAACAGCGGCAACCCGCTCATGCAAATAGGTTTCATTGTTCGGTTTCATTGGTTTCCTCCGCTGCTTTTCCGGAATCACTGCTGTCTGCGTCGCCAAAAGGAACCATTTCATCCGTGGTTCCGCGCACCAGAAGGCGCACTTTCTGTTCTGCGCCGTCCAGCATCTGCTTGCAGGTTTGAATCAGCGCAGTGCCCTCTTCGAAAATTTTCAGGCTTTCTTCCAGCGGGATATCGCCGCGTTCCAGCTGTTTGGTGATCTCTTCCAGCCGGGCCATGCGGGCTTCAAAAGATGTTGTTTCCATAGGTTTTCACGTTCCTGCTTTCTCATGATCATCCGCACCGTGCAGACGCGCAGCCGCGCATTTGACGATACACGGCATGCGGGTGTCCGCATGGGTTATTCGTTTTTATTTCTTTCCAGCAGCTTGCACAACTCGTCATAAAACGTATTGACATCGCGGAACTGCCGGTACACCGATGCAAACCGGACATACGCCACTTCATCCAGCGCATACAGCTTTTCCATGACCAGTTCGCCCAACTCCGCCGTACTGATTTCGTGCTCATTTTTATTCTTGACAACCTGTTCAATTTCATTGACCATGACTTCAATATCGTTGGCTGAAACGGGCCGTTTTTCACACGCTTTCACGATGCCGCGGACGAGCTTGTCCCGGTCAAAACGTTCACGCTTGCCATCCTTTTTGATCACGAGCAGCGGGAAGCTCTCGACCTGTTCATGTGTCGTGAATCTGCGGCCGCAGTGCTCGCATTCTCTTCTGCGCCGGATGCTGTCATTTTCTTCATCCGGTCTGGAATCGACGACTTTGCTGTCTGTATACCCGCAATATGGACATTTCATAGTGGATTCTTGCCTTTGCCTTTCTGTTTGCTTGGTTTTTGCTCATCCTCTATTATAGCCGTTTTTTCGTTTGCCGTCAATACGCACTTGCTTGACAATCGAAACGGTACGCGGTATAATTAATTACAAATTCCGTCCGGCCTTTTGACCGGCGAAAGGAGTCCTGCCGATGCACATCAGAAAATCAAAACAGATTCTGCTTCTGACGCTTTGCGCTTCTCTGTTCCTTCCGCTCTGTGCCTGTTCCGGAAAGACACCGGTTTCCACCACAGACGTTTCGAACAGTTCTCAGCCAGGTCTCACCACGCCGGGGAGCAGCCATCCCTCCGGCACCATCCCGGATATTCCGATTTTCCCGTCCTCTTCCGTCTCGTCTGATACCCCTTCCGAGCCGTCTTCACCGGCAACGCTGCCGCCTGAACCCAGCACACCGCCATCCTCGGAAGTGACAACCGTTCCGACAACTCGCCCAGTTGTCCCTGGCTCGCTGCAGCTGCCGGTTGCGCCGCCGTCTACGGATACCCGTGGATTGAGCGATTCTGAAATCTTCGCCTTTTACAATGACGCCGTTTTTGTCGGGGATTCGATTTCTCTCGGCTGGAGAAACTATGTCGCAAAGAAACGGAAAGCCGATTCGCTCTTTTTCGGCGGTTCCAACGGCGCACAGTTCCTGGTTTCCGGCAGTTTGGGCGCCGGAAATGCCCTGTGGGATGTCAATGCGCAGTCCGTCCACCCGACATATCAGGGTTCGCAGATGCAGCTCTGGAATTCCATCCCGCTGACCGGCGCAAAGAAAGTCATCGTCATGTTCGGGCTGAACGATGCAGCGCTGTACGGCGTTGATAAGACCATCGAAAACTTCGGAACGCTTTTCGGCAAAATCAAGGCCAATGTTCCGGATGTGCAGTTTTATGTGCTCAGCGCGACCTATGTCAAGGCCGGCGGCGAAAAGGGAAAGCTGACCAGCGCCCTGCTGCGTGAACTGGATCTGGCGCTGATCAACTTCTGCGACCAGAACGGATACGCCTTCATCAACATCGCAGACGCCCTGGCAGACGCCGACGGCAACTTGAAAGCCGAATACTGTTCCGACGGATTTGTTCATCAGACAACCGCTGCATATGACGTCTGGACGGCACTGCTGAAAGGTTACGCCGCTGCACAGCTTGCACCGTAAAATTGTTTTTCACAGATCAGCCTGCCCGCCCGGCGGATGGCGGCCGGTCTACAAAATCACTGATCCGCCGGAGAAAGAAGTTTGTTATGAAACACACCACCATCTGGAAGCGTCTGATGCTTCTTCTGCTTGCCATGACGCTCTGCTGCGCCTGCTTTGCCTGTTCCAAGGGAGACGACCAACCAAAAAAAGATGTCAAGCCCTTGACAGACGTTTACGCTGATATTCAATCCGCCGTCACGCTGCCGGATCTTCTGGAGTTGGACGGCAACGATCTTTACACCTATGTCGGCATTCCGGCAGAGGCATACACAGAAGCCGTTGCTTTGATCCCGACGGAAGCCATTCTCGGCGATATGCTCTTTCTCTTTCACGCAGCCGACAGCGATTCGATCAAAATGATTGAATCCAAGCTCAACGACTTCCGCAAGCAGAAGCTCAACGAAATGGACAACTATCTGCCGGATGAATACGACAAAATCAAAGCCTCTTCCGTCACGAATTTCGGCGACTATGTCTGGCTGGTCGTCTCCTCCGACAGCGCAAAGATTCAAAAAATCATCAACGACGCCATTGTGCAATAACGTTTGTACACGGTGCAGTTCCCTGTCAGTCAAAGAGGGCATCTGATTTCAGATGCCCTCTTTTCTTTTGCGTTTATTTGGATTCGTGCGGCTGAAATTCCGTCAGATAGCGTCGGTATTGCAGAGGCACAAAATGCTGCTGCAATTTCCGGTTTTTTCGCCATGGAATGGCGACCGTGTCAAAATACTGGCGCCAGAGCGATTCAATCTGCGAGTCGCGCGGCAGCGGAAGCGCCATCAGCTCCGGAAAGGAGACAATCTGCCAGTGATGCGCATCGTATACAAGCGCCTGCCCCCGCGGCTGGTCCCGGATGATAAAGCATTGGTCCTGAAAACGCCGGACAAAATGCGGCGCAATCCGCAGCAGAATGTCATATGCCGGTTCAATATCGGCGAGATAGAGCCCCGGTTTCGTTTCACCGGGAACCTGAAGCCCCGGTTTTTCCGGTTCTCGTTCGACTTTTACAAAGCGGGTGAACTGGAGAAAGCGATGCGTTTCGCATCGAACCAGATGGGCCGCAGCAGCCACGTTTCGGACGCAGGTGCGCTGACGTGCCTGCATCGGGGAGCATCCGGTTTCAATCGCCAAGCGAATGACCGCGAACAAATCATTTTCGATATCCGGCTTCCGCGACAGCCATGCATCATAAATGCAGCTGGCAATGCCGAGCTGCTTGAGGCGCTGCGACACGCGGTCGGCCTTGCCGCTTTGGTTCTCAACAGTCCGGCTTTCTTCCAGGGTCAAGCAGCCATCGGCCGGATGAATCTGCGCATCGTTTGCCAAGTGCATGGCATAGATTTCAAACACCGTGCAGAGAAAGCCCTCATAAGTTCCATCGTATTGAAAAATCATCCTGCACGCTCCACTTTCGGTGCCGGCAGCTGCGGCTGCATCGCCTCTGCCAGCGACATCTGCGCCGGATCTTCCCGCTCGTCTGCCAGAATTTCCCGCAGAATTTCCGGTGCAAACGCATGCCGGAAGCACATCTTGCCGCGGCAGGTGACAAAAAACCGGGCGCGCCGGACGACAACGCCGAGCTTCGGCAGATCCTCGATTGCAATCGAGTGGCAGCGGCGTGCTGCCAGAATTCTTCTGGCGCTGACCTGACCGATCCCCGGCACGCGCAGCAGCGTCTGTTCATCTGCGGTATTGACTTCAACCGGAAAGAAATCCGGATGGCGCAGCGCCCAGCTGCATTTCGGGTCAACTGCTTCATCCAGGTTTTCGCCGTCTTCGATCAGCTCCGAAACGTTGAACTGATACTTTCGAAGCAGCCAGTCCGCCTGATACAGGCGGTGCTCCCGTCTAAGCGGCGTCCGCACGCTTGCAGGCGGCAGAGACGGATGACTGCCCACCGGGACATAGGCGGAAAAATAGACGCGTTTCAAATCATAATTCCGGTAAAGGCCTTCCGTCAGCCGCAGGATTTTGGAATCGCTGTCATCGGTTGCGCCAATGATCATCTGCGTCGACTGACCGGCCGGCGCAAACTTCGGCGCTGCGCGGAACTGTTTGCGTTCCGCAAGGTTCTGCGTTTTCAGGCGCTGGATCTGCCCCATCGGCGTCAGGATTTTCTCTTTTGATTTCTGCGGCGCCAGCAGTTTCAGCGAGTCAGCAGAAGGCAGCTCGATATTGACGCTGACACGGTCCGCCATCAGACCAACGCGCTGAATCAGAAGCGGATCGGCCCCAGGGACAACCTTTGCATGGATGTAGCCATAGAATCGGTATTCCGTCCGCAGGAGGCGGATCGTCTCGGCGATCATCTCCATGGTGTAATCGGCATTCCGGACGATTCCGGAGCTGAGAAAAAGACCTTCGATATAGTTGCGCCGGAAAAATGCCACCGTCAGCTCCGCGACTTCCCGCGGGGTAAACGTTGCGCGGGCGACGTTGGAAGTACACCGGTTGGCACAGTATGCGCAGTTGAACATACAGGCGTTTGACATCAGCACTTTGAGAAGTGAGAGGCAGCGGCCGTCTTCACTCCAGGAGTGGCAGATGCCTGCACGGTATGTTCCGCCCAAACCGCACCCGGCCGGCGCCTGCCGCGTACTGCCGGACGTTGCGCACGATGCGTCATACCGTGCCGCCTCTGTCAGAATGGTTAGCTTTTGTTCCAGATCCATGGTTGCCCCTGCTCTCGTTTGGTATCATATATAGTATACGCAAATGCCTGTCCCATTGACCGGACAAGGAATCGATCATTTGTACGGATATTATACCACATCGCAGCCGTATATAGAACAAACGTTTTGATAAGTTTTTATGAACGTTTGTACGTTTCGATTCTTTCTCCTGTTTTGCGAACATTTGACCGCCAAGGGAATTGACAAATGCTGTCGAATCGTGTACAATAGAATAAGTTGTGCTTTGCAGGCACCTGCCAAGCATGGTTTCAACTACTACCGAGTATGAAAGGCGGTCTACGATCGATGAAATACAGACAGTTTACCTCCGAATCCGTCACAGAGGGGCACCCCGACAAAGTATGCGACGCCATTTCGGACAGCATTTTGGACGCTATTTTGGCGTCCGACCCGCAGGCGCATGTGGCCTGTGAAACCCTGACGACAACCGGCATGGTCCTGGTGACTGGCGAAATCACAACCAGCTGCTATACGGACATTCCAGCCATCGTCCGCAATACCGTGCACGAAATCGGATATGACGACGCCGCCATGGGGTTTGATTATCGGACCTGTGCCGTTATGACCTGTATCGACGAACAGTCGCCGGACATTGCACTCGGCGTCAACGCATCTGTGGAAGCCAAAGGCGCAAGCGAGGATTTGTTCGACTCCACCGGTGCCGGCGACCAGGGCATGGTGTTTGGCTTCGCCTGCACGCAGACGGATGAACTGATGCCCGCGCCCATCTATTATTCGCACAAGCTGACGCAGCGGCTGGCACAGGTTCGTAAGGACCGCACCCTCCCCTTCGTCTGGCCGGACGGCAAGGCACAGGTCAGCATCGAATATGCTGACGACCGTTCGGTTCGTTCGATTCCGTCGGTTGTTGTCTCGACGCAGCATTCCGGCGATGTCTCCATCGAAACCGTCCGCGAGGGCGTCATGGAAGAAGTCGTCAAAAAAGTGCTGCCTGCACACCTGCTGACGGCAGATACCAAAGTTTACATCAACCCGACCGGGCGTTTTGTCGTCGGCGGCCCACATGGCGACAGCGGTTTGACCGGCCGGAAAATCATTGTCGACACCTACGGCGGTTATGCACGCCACGGCGGCGGCGCCTTCTCCGGCAAAGATCCGACCAAAGTGGACCGCAGCGCTTCTTATATGGCCCGCTATGTTGCAAAGAACCTCGTCGCCGCGGGGCTGGCCACCGAAGCGGAAGTCGCCATTGCCTACGCCATCGGCGTTGCACACCCGGTTATGGTCGCCGTGGATGCCTCCGGCACCGGTGTGATCAGCGATGACCGCCTGACGGCACTGGTTCGCGAATGCTTTGACCTCCGCCCGGCCGCCATCATCGCGCAATTTGACCTGCGCCGTCCGATCTATCGCCCGACCGCTTCCTATGGTCATTTCGGCCGTCCGGAACTGAACCTCCCGTGGGAGAAAACCGACAAAGTTGAATTGCTGAAATCCAAAGCGCTGTAAGCCGATTTCGGATTCTGCTTTTGCGCGGTTCAGCGCATTGCGTCATAGCGTCATAGATGTACGATGCGATGTACGATGCATGGATAAAGAAACGATTCTGCGCAAACAATAGCTCCATTGAAACAAAGCCTGTTCAGACACTCCGGCTGTGACAGGCATTCCAAAGGAGCTGACTTCAGATGATCCATGCACATTGTCTGAAAAAAACGTATGAAAGCGCCGCAGGGCGCGTGGACGCCGTCGCCGGTATCGATCTCGACATCGGCGACGGCGAATTTACTGCCATTGTCGGAAGTTCCGGATCCGGGAAATCCACCCTCATGAACCTCCTCGGACTGCTGGATCGTCCGGACAGCGGCAGCTATCTGCTGGACGGCCGCGAAGTATCCAAGCTGCGCGACCATGCTTTGTCGCGTCTGCGGCGAAATTTGATCGGCTTTGTCTTTCAGAATTACAATCTGGTCCCCCGTTTGACTGCGCTGGAAAATGTTGAGCTGGGGCTGATCTTCAAATCGGTACCCGCCCCGGCCCGCCGTCAGGCTGCAGAGGCTGCGCTGGATCTGGTCGGTCTGTCCAACCGCGCATGGCATCACCCCTCCGAAATGTCCGGCGGCCAGCAGCAGCGGGTTGCCATTGCGCGGGCGATTGCCGGTTCCCCGCGGCTGATTCTCGCGGATGAACCGACCGGCAACTTAGACGGCGAGTCTGCTTTGCAGGTCATGTCCATTTTCAAGCGTCTGCACGCAAATGGCGTCACGGTTGTTTTGATTACGCATGACCGTGAAGTTGCGCAGACAGCCGGGCGCGTGCTGCAAATTCACGGCGGGCGCATCATCGGCGATACCATGATACAACAGGAGAGAAGATAATGGATGCTTTTTACAGCCGAACCGCCTTGCTGTTCGGAGAAGATGCGATTTCAAAATTACAGGCGGCGCGCGTTGCGGTTGTCGGTCTCGGCGGCGTCGGTTCCGCGGCCGCCGAAGCCATCGCCCGCTCCGGTGTCGGACAGATGGTTCTCGTAGACGGCGACTGTGTGGTCGAATCCAATCTGAACCGTCAGCTCTTTGCACTGCGTTCAACGTGTGGGAAACCAAAGACAGAGGCGGCTGCAATGCGGATTGCCGATATCAACCCGGACTGCCATTTGGTAACTGTCCCCGTTTTCTTGAACGGCACGTCTGACTTTTCTTTTTTGACCGGATGCAGCTACTGTATTGACGCCATCGACGACGTGCGCGCCAAACTGCTTTTGTATCAGCATTGCCGCGACGCCGGTGTACCCGTCATTTCCGCAATGGGCTGCGGCAACCGTTTCGACCCGACCAAGCTGATCATTACGGATATCTTTTCCGTGACCGGCTGCCCGCTCTGCCGGAAAATCCGCCACGAGCTGCGCAGGCTCGGCATCGATCATCTCACGGTCGCGGCCTCTACGGAGCTGCCCAAACCGCACGTCCGTCCGGATGAACCGGTCACGGAAAAGACGATTGCCAGCGCCGCATTCGTTCCGAACGCCGCTGGGCTGGCCATGGCTTCTCACGTTGTCCGGCAAATCTGCGGCTAATATTTACAAATACGCCTTGATTTTTCCTGCCCGGCGGGCTATAATGGAATCAACATTGCTGCAAGACTTGAGGGAGGCGCTGCGGTCAGCGTCTCAAGTTTTAGAAGGAGGAGCGGTATGTGCGCACGGACATTCCTGAAAACTACATATGCGATCCAGTCGTCCGTTTGCGGTATGTCCATGTGCTGTGCAAACGGGCTTATCCCTCTGTGGGATTGGCAGGCGGCATAGTCCGGCTGCGGATTCAAAACATACAGAGCGGTATAAGCCGATTCATCCGGCTTATACCGCCGTTTTTATTTTTAGGCAAAGGAGAGCGCCAACGTCATGAGCATTTCCATCAAGATTCTCGACAAAAACACCCTGCCTACCGTTTTGCAGGTTGTGACCCGCAGCTTTTCCACCGTTGCTGAAGAATTTGGCCTGACGCGTGAAAACTGCCCGGAGCATACGGCTTTTGTTCAACTCGACGACCTCGAACGTGATTATGAAAACGGATATCAGATGTTCGGCCTGTATACTGCGGAGCAGCTCGCTTCATTTGCCTCGCTGTCTTCTCTGGGCGACGGCGTCTATCAGATCAACCGGCTCTCCACCCTGCCGCCCTATCGGCACCGCGGATACGGTAGGATTCTGCTGAAGCACTGCGAGGAAGCCGCCGCCATGCTTGGCGCTGCGTCAGTCGAGGTTACCATCATCGACGAAAACACCCGGCTGAAAAACTGGTACCTCCGTCAGGGGTTTGTCCCGGTGCGCGTCGAGCAAATCGACGGTCTGCCCTGCACCGTCGGGCATCTCGCCAAAAATCTGAAAGACGCACGCTGAACCGCCGCAAAAAAAAACACCCGCCGCTGAACAACGCAGGTGCATCGCAAGACAATTGACAGCCGCAGGGGCTTGGTGTAAACTGCGGCTGTTCTTGTGTTCTTCCCGGCAATGCACCATTATGGAACCAACAATTTTGATTAAGGAGAGAGCCGCTATGCAGATCAGTTCGTTTTTTCTGAACGGAGACATAAAGGGCGCCATTGCATACATGCGCGAGCACGCGGAATTCAAAGAGATTCTGCCTGCATATACTGCGATTTTTGAGGACTGCGCATACCGCACATATGAAATACCGGACGAACTCAATGCGATCCTGCGTTTATACCAGGTTTACTTCCGTGATACCTTTTACTGCGGCATACCGGAGGCGGAGGCCGCAGAAAAGCTGCTGACAGGGCTGAGAGCACTCCTGAATATGCCGGATGCAGAGGAAGCGCATTTGGCTGAGCGGCTTCAATCGCTGTTTGAATTGAAGGGCTATCATGCGCTTTTCGGGAAAACGCAGGGATATTACGGCCCATATATCTGGCGGGATACGGTCCCGACCGTCTACCGTGTCGAACTGCCGGGCGGAGCAGCGGCATATACCGTCAACATTCTCAAGGGCTTCATCTTTCGAGGCTGGATGGATTATCTGACCTTCGGCCGGTTTGGTACGGGCGGCTGGGCCTCGCCCGACGGCACGATCAACTGCATCGAGCAGGCGTATGATTTTGAAAGCGAGCGGTTCCTTGTTTCTCTCCTGAAGCACGAAGCACAGCATACCGTAGATATGAAGCAATTCCCGGGCATCACCCCTGCGGAGTTGGAATACCGTGCAAAGCTTGTAGAGCTTCATTACGCCAGCGATTTGGGCTTGCTGCAAAAGTTCTTATCGGAGGCAGACGAAAGCAAAGCAAATGACAGTCATGCGGCCGCGTCTGCTCGGATCAAACGCGAATTTGCAGGGACAGATCCAACGGCGCTCCCCTGCATTCAGGCACGGGCGCTGGAACTGCTTCACGCACATACGAAAGAAATGACACAAAAATACGGAAAGCAACCGTGACCAACGATTGTTTTCTGATTCATCAAATTCATCAAACGGATCAGGGCGCACTTTGATATCAGGGCATTCAGGATGTACGCACCGTATCTCTGACAAAGAGCCGCCCCCTGCCCGGATTGCAGAAAAACAGCGTGACTTTCTAGTCACGCTGTTTTTGATGGACCGGTATCTCACGTTTTGTTTTGGTTTGCAGATGCGGCTTTCCGCATAGGGGTTCAAACGGCTGGATGTGCGCCTGCGGCTGTGTCCGGCTTTGCCTGCGCAGTCTGGCATTCCGCTTCGGTCAGATAGGAAAGGAAATCCATTTCGACGCCATGCAGCGGGAATGCGCTGAGCGTATACAGTTCATTGGACAGGTATGCGCAGCGAGCCGCCGCACGAATCCACGGCATCAGCGACGGGTCAACCGGATAATCGCCTTCTCGCTCCCGGTTGATCGATTCGCATTCATAGGCGGCGATGTATTCTTCGCCTGCAACAAAATAGTCCGAACAGGCCGCCTTGGCCAGCAGACAGGCCATCCGGCTGAACAGATCCACCTCTGTCAGGTCGTCCGGGACGGTTACCGTATCCATTTGGCCCGGCAGGCAAAGCATTTTCGCTTCGTCCGCCAGCTTCCGGAAATCTGCTTCGACATCCGGCCGCCGTTCGGCGCAGGCTTCAGCATAGGCGGCAATCTGCGGCATATACCAGAGCAGATCCTGTTTGCTGGATGCGGCGTCATTCAGGATGACCGTGCCGACCGGCAGAGCCTCCGGGTTGTTGATGACCGTGCGGTACAGCGTCTGATAGGCGGTGTCAGACAGTTCCGGCTTGCCCTCATCCGGGTTGAACGAACCGTCCCATGCCGGTTTCGGCTGAACGAGGCGCGCGGTGGACGGCGTCGGGTCTTTCATGGCTGCTTTCGTGAGCGATTTCGGCGCAGACTGTCTGGGCACCGGCGTACCATGCTGCGAAGCCGGCGGCGCAGGCAGCTGTGTGTCTTCCTGCGGGTGCCGCTGCACGCTGCAGGCGGCAAAAAGCGTCAGGAGCATTGCGAGGCTGAGGAGCAGTGCAAGGGTGCGCGGGGACCGTTTTCTGTTTGGGGTTGCTTTCATCGAATAGACCTTCTTTCTTTTCTGATTGGCTGAATGTTGCAGTTGTTCAGGAACGTGTTGCAAATTTTCCAGCGGTTGGAGATGCTGCCCTTGCCCCATCCGCCGATTATCCGTTTCTCATACGCATCCCAATTCCTTTCCGGCTGTACGGTTTCGCACATGATCCATCTGTATGTTCTGTTTTTCACTGAAAAACGTCTTTTTTTATTCCCATATCAAGTATATCACATTGGATGATGCACTGTCAAGTATTTTTAGAAAAGATGTGAACTTTTTTTCAGATGTGGTTTTGAAAAGAAACTGTTCCCGCAGGGATAGGGTATCCGGCAATACGTTTGGTACGGCGTTCTCAATTCATTTTGCCCTGAACATCTGATTTTCAGATTCGACCTGAATCTGCGCGTTGTTTTCTTCACTTCGCTTGTTTTTGGGCGCATATGGCTTGACAAATACCCCTTGCGGGTATATAATATAGATACCCTTACTGGGTATCTATATTTCTCTCGGATACCCCGCGCATATCAGACTGTGAGGTGTGGGAAACTATGGGTACTGCCGCAAAAACATGCGCCTGTTCCGCCCGCAAAAAGGAACGCTCCCCCGAAGAAATCAAAAAGCTGATCCACAGGCTCAACCGCATCGAAGGACAGATCCGCGGCATCCGCGGGATGGTGGAAGCCGGTGCATACTGCCCGGACATCCTCGTCCAATCTTCCGCGGTCACCGCCGCCGTCAATGCCTTCAACAAGGAGCTGCTCGCCAGTCATATCCGAACCTGCGTGGCGCAGGATATCCGCAGCGGCAAAGACGATGTGATTGACGAGCTGCTGGCCACGCTGCAAAAACTAATGAAGTAAAGCGCTGACAGAGTGTTCTGGAAAGGTTGTGAATTCATGAAGCAATACAACGTTACCGGGATGAGCTGCGCCGCTTGCAGCGCCCGTGTTGAAAAAGCCGTATCGAAGGTATCCGGCGTCACCGCTTGTTCGGTGAGCCTGCTGACCAACTCCATGGGTGTGGAGGGCAACGCCGCTCCGCAGGCTGTCATCGCCGCAGTCGAGCAGGCCGGTTACGGCGCCTCGCTGAAAGGAGCCTCCCCTGCCCCGTCCGTGTCCGACCCGCTCGCCGACCGAGAAACGCCGCTGCTGCGCCGCAGGCTCTTCTGGTCGGTCGGGTTCCTGATCGTCCTGATGTATGTTTCCATGGGGCATATGATGTGGGGCTGGCCTCTGCCCGCCTTCTTTACGGACAACCACGTCGCCATGGGACTCGTGCAGCTTCTGCTGACCGTAGTGATCATGGTCATCAACCAGAAATTCTTTGTCAGCGGGTTCCGTGCGCTTTGGAAGCGTGCGCCCAATATGGATACGCTGGTCGCGCTCGGCGCCACCGCAGCATTCGGATACAGCACCTATGCGCTGTTCGCCATGACCGGCGCACAGGTGCGCGGCGATACCGAAGCCGTGATGCGTTATATGATGGATTTCTATTTTGAATCCGCCGCCATGATTTTGACGCTGATCACCGTCGGAAAAACGTTGGAGGCGCGTTCCAAAGGGAAAACAACGGATGCGCTGAAAAGCCTGATGCGGCTTGCCCCGCAGACCGCAACCGTACTGCGCGGCGATACGGAAACTGTCGTGCCCATTGATCAGGTGCAAAAAGGAGACGTATTCGTCGTTCGCCCCGGCGAGAGCATCCCGACCGACGGCGTTATCCTGGAAGGGACCAGCGCCGTTAACGAATCCGCTTTGACCGGCGAGAGCATCCCGGTGGACAAAAACCCGGGCGACGCCGTTTCTGCGGCCACGGTCAACCAATCCGGCTTTTTGAAATGTCAGGCGACGCGCATCGGTGAAGATACCACGCTGTCGCAGATCATCCGCATGGTCAGCGATGCAGCCGCAACCAAAGCGCCCATCGCCAAAATCGCCGACAAGGTTTCCGGCATTTTCGTTCCGGTTGTCATCAGCATTGCGCTGGTGACCACGATCGTCTGGCTCATCTTAGGGCATCCGTTTGGTTACGCGCTTGCACGCGGGATTTCCGTTTTGGTCATCAGCTGCCCCTGTGCGCTCGGGTTGGCGACGCCGGTTGCCATCATGGTCGGCAGCGGTGTCGGCGCAAAAAACGGTATTCTGTTCAAAACCGCCGCCGCATTGGAGGCGGCAGGTCACGTTGATATCGTCGTGCTGGATAAGACCGGCACCATCACCACCGGCGAACCGCAGGTCACGGATCTGCTCCCCGCCGATGGAACGGATGATGCGCACCTGCTGCAAACGGCACTGACGCTGGAAGCAAAGAGCGAGCACCCGCTGGCCAAAGCAATCTTAGCCAAAGCACAAAGCCTTGGGCTTTCACCGGACGACGTCTCCGACTTTCAGGCTTTGCCCGGAAGCGGTCTTTGTGCCGTCTTCCACGGTCAGACACTGCGCGGCGGAAATGCCGCTTTGATCCGCACATATGCCCAGATTCCGGTGGATATGCAGGCACAGGCCGACGCATTGGCCGCCGAAGGAAAAACGCCGCTTTACTTCTGCACCGACGACAAGCTGCTCGGCATCATTGCGGTCGCCGACGTGATCAAGCCAGACAGTCCGCAGGCTGTGAAAGCATTGCAGGATATGGGGCTGACCGTGATCATGCTGACGGGCGACAACCAACGCACCGCGCAGGCAATCGGTGCGCAGGCAGGCGTCAATCAGGTCATTGCCGGCGTTCTGCCGGATGGCAAGGAAAGCGTCGTCCGCCGCTTGCAGAAGTACGGTAACGTCGCCATGGTCGGCGACGGCATCAATGATGCCCCGGCTTTGACGCGGGCAGATACCGGCATTGCCATCGGCGCCGGCGCTGACGTTGCGATTGACGCCGCAGATATTGTTTTGATGAAGAGCCGTCTAAGCGATGTGCCTGCCGCCATCCGGCTGAGCCGCGCTGCCCTGCGGAACATCCATGAAAATCTCTTCTGGGCGTTTTTCTACAATGCAATCGGGATTCCGCTGGCCGCCGGAGCCGGAATCCCATTTGGGCTGACGCTGAGCCCGATGTTTGGCGCCGCCGCGATGAGCCTTTCCAGCTTCTGCGTCGTAACCAATGCGCTGCGGCTGAATCTCTTCCGACTATTCGATGCGCGCCACGACCACCGGCATAAAAAACAGGTTGTCAATCAAGCCGCTCTGACAGCGGAAATTCAGAAGGAGGATGCTTTATCCATGAAGAAAACCATCAAAATCGAGGGCATGATGTGCCCGCACTGCGAAGCCACCGTCAAGAAAACGCTGGAAGCGATTCCCGGCGTTAAAGAGGCTGTCGTCAGTCACACAGCCGGTACCGCGGTCGTTGCGCTGACAGCAGATGTCGACAATTCGGTTTTGACGCAGGCGGTTACCGGCAAAGGCTACACGGTTCTTGACATCCAATAAACAATGCGTTCTGTATACCAAAAAGGCTTTCCGTTTCTGGAAAGCCTTTTTGGTATACAGGTGAAGCATAAAAAAAGACCGAAAGCATTTGCTTTCGGTCTTTTGGCTGCGGAACTAGGATTTGAACCCAGACAAACAGAGTCAGAGTCTGTCGTGCTACCCTTACACAATTCCGCATCGAACGAGATATATTATAGCAGATCCCATTCGATTTGTCAAGAGGGAAACGATATTTTTTTCAGAAAAACAGGCGGGCGTTTCCGCCCGCCTGTTGAAGGGGTTTCTTTGCCGCAAATATAGACGGCTATTTCAGCGTAATGGATTTCCGAGCTGTGTCGTCGAACATCCGCGAGAGAATTGCCGCCACTTCCGCACGGCTGATGCCGCCCTTGGCATTGAATGTCCCTGCCGTGTTCGTACCGGTCAGGATGCCTGCGCGATAGAACGCATAGACCTCTACACCAAACGTATCGGACAGCTTGTAATCCGGGATCGCATTGTCTGCGACATGGTTGATGGCAACGTATTCCGCCGCAGGCAGCGCTGCATAGAAAATGTGGACAAATTCTTCACGCGTGCAGATGGCCTTCATATCCGGGTAGTTGTACGGGATATTGTTCGCCTTTGCATAATCCACATACGGCTGATACCATGCGTCGCCCGCTTTTCTCGGGAAAGCTGTCGAGGGGTCGCCGCCCTCATAGAGAACGCGCATGCAGGCCGCGAGTTTGATCGCCGAAGCGATGTCCAGCTGCTTAAGCGGTTCATATGTCGTCGCTGAAGTGCCGTTGATCAGTCCAAGCAGATTGGCGTTTTCCACGTCTTTGCGGTACCACGTCCCAAACGGAACATCCTTGAACGGGAACTGATAGGCACTTTTCACGGTCAGAAGTGCTTTCTGCGTCAGCACTTCACCCGCGGCATTATACACACGGCACCAGAAAGAGAATCCGCTCCAGTCCGTTGTCACATTTTGCAGTGTGAAGGACTTCGCATCCTTCTTGATTTTGACCGGCATATCGGCATCCACACCCCACCATTCATAGTGGAGACCTTCACCTGCGGCTTCGACCGTGAATGTCACATCGGAACCGGCGACAACCGTGACCGGCTTCGGCTGCCGGACAATCACCGGTGCGTCACCCGCCTGAACCGTCAGGTTCACGGTGTAGTACAGGATGGAACCACCGGCGCGTTTGATTTCAAAAATCAGCTGCGCCGTGCCGGATTTGGATGGCTTACCCACGAAGCGGAAACCGTCTGCGTTATTGAGATAGGAAACGCCCGCGGGAAGCGTTCCACTTTTCAGTGTAATCGACTGTGCTTCTGCATAGCCGAGCAGATCCGGGTGTAGCCAGCACGGGGAGGCGTTATAATCATCGCCAACGAACAGCGTCACGTTTTCGGTCGCACGGGCTGCCTGAACCGCCAGGTTGACCGTGTAATACAGGATAGAGCCGTCATAACGTTTGACCTCAAACACCAGACGTGCATTTGTCTCCTGCGTCGGCGTACCGACCAACCGCCAGCCGTCCGCACTGTATGTGTAGTCTACGCCGGCCGGGAGTTTTCCGCTCAGGTGTGTGATTTTCTGGACTTCTGCGTCCAGAAAATCGGCGTGGAGCCAGCATGGATTTGCTGTGTAATTCTGCCCCATCAGCATGGTGACATTTTCCGTGGAGCGAGCCGCTTTGACCGTCAGGTTGACGGTGTGGTACAGCGTCGTTTGACCGTAGCGGTCGATTTCAAAAACCAGCTGAACATTGGCTTCGATTCTCGGCGTACCGACCAGGCAGAAACCATCTGCACTATATTGATAGTCCACGCCGGCCGGAAGCGTTCCTTTTTTCAGCGTAATGCGTTTCGCTTCTGCATAGCCGCCGAAGTCAGCGTGCAGGCCATACGGCGTTTGATCGTAGTTTTTTCCAAGGAGCAGCGCAACATCTTCAGAAGATGCCTCTGCCGCCCAGACCATTGTTGGAATCATCACGCCCAGCATACAGACAACCAACAAGAGCGCCAGTACCTTTTGACAGATTTTCATGGTCTTTTCCTCTTTTCAATTTTTCATTTGTTTCTGAATGGCCTTCTGCATCATGCAGATCAGGCCAATACCCGGATTCACACATCCTCCTTTCAAATGCCGCCGACACGCCAGCCGGAAAACACGCATTCCAAGAAGCGCACGCTTACCGGTGCCGCTTCATTGAAATCAGAGAAATCCGAACGGTTCCGATTCCATCTTTCATGTGAAATCGGAACGGTGATCAGCGGAAATATCTGCATATTCAGTATAGCAAATCAAGCGGCGTTTTTCAACCCCTTCATATGTTTTTCTTCCTTTTGTTTTTCAACTTGCTTTCCGAGTGGATTTATGGTATACTTAGCCGATCGGCAGCCATCTGCCATATGCTGCCGTCTTTTTTTCAAAAACAATTCTGCATGTTCGCTTGCATAGGAGGTTTTTATGGCAGTACATTTTCCGGAACTGTTTTCCGGCTGCACCAGCTGCGCCTTGATTGATGAAAACAATGCGCTCTCCACCGCTTCTTTTCAAAACGGACGCGCTGACTTTCACAACGCTTCCGTGACCTTGGAGGAGACCGCAGACGGCACAGCCGTTTCGCTTGCCGCACCGGGAACACCGGTTTCCTGGGTGATTCTGCGGTTCCCCGGCACTTTCCCCGCCGGCACGCTGTTCTATGGCGATGAATGGGAACGCGGTTACGGTGCACTTCAGTGGAGCACCATTCGACCCGAACGGCGCCTCCCCTGGTATTTTGCCGCTTACAACGCCAACACCCGCACCTTCTGCGGCTACGGCGTCAAAGTCCGTCCGCACGCCATGTGTGTCTGGCAGGTGGATGGCGAAGGCATTTCTCTGTATCTGGACGTCCGTTCCGGACCGCGCGGCGTCCGGCTCGGCGCGCGCACGCTTCAAATGGCCGAAGTCGTGTACAAAGAAACCGCCGACACGGATGCCTTTTCCGCTATGACCGGCTTCTGCCGCACGCTCTGCCCTGATCCGCTGCTCCCCGCAAAACCCGTTTACGGCTTCAACAACTGGTATTACGCGTATGGCAACTCCTCGCGCGAGGGCATCCTGGAAGACGTCCGTCTGCTGGCTGACGTGACCGATGGGCTGGAGAACCGCCCCTATATGGTCATTGACGGCGGCTGGGAGGCCAACTCCGACGAGGGTTCCTGGGTAAACGGCAATCCCGCCTACGGCGACATGGGTCGTCTGGCGGCTGACATGGCGGCCGGCGGCGTCATTCCCGGTATTTGGGTCCGCCTGCTGACCGATACCTGCAAAGCGCTGCCCGAAGACTGGCACTGCGGTTCGGCGCTGGATCCGTCCGTCCCCGGCGTGCTTGAGCATGTGAAAACACAGATCCGCCGGTTTTATGACTGGGGTTTCCGCCTCATCAAGCATGATTTTTCTTCGATTGATCTGTGCGGTCTCTGGGGCAAGGATATGAAATTCTTTGCGACAGGCTTGCCGTTTGCCGATCAGACCGTGACAACCGCCGAAGTCGTGCTGCACTTCTACGAGGCCATTCGCGAAGCCGCACAGGATGCGGTGGTCATCGGCTGCAACACGTTCCCGCATCTGCTGGCCGGTCTGGCTGAGCTGAACCGCACCGGCGACGACACCTCCGGTTATGACTGGAACCGTACGCGCCGGATGGGCGTCAACACGCTCGCCTTCCGGATGCCGCAGAACCGAACCTTCTACATGTCTGACGCTGACTGTGTCGGCATCCGTCCAGCCGGTGATGTACCTTGGGCGCTGAACAAGGAGTGGCTGCGTCTGCTCGCCCGCAGCGGCGCCCCGCTGTTTGTCTCCTGTGATCCCAAAGCGGCGACGCCGGAAGTGCGCGCGACGCTGACAGAGGCTTTCCGCATCAATGCCGTGCAGACCGATGAAGCAGAGCCGCTGGATTGGCTGGACAACACCTGTCCGGCTGATTGGAAAATCAACGGTCAGACCGAACATTTCCACTGGTACGACGAACTTGGGTACAACGCTGCGCTGGACCCTGAAAAATAACGCCCGGCTCTCACAGCCTGTCAATCAACAGACCGCTTTTCTCACGGGAAAAGCGGTCTGTTGATTTGTATAGGGCTCCGCACATATCAGATGTCACTATCACGACGCCGCAAGCCGAAACATGTCTCTTTAGTTGGTTGTTTTTTTCGGATTTATCGTGTATAATATACCCATGTTAATTAGAGCGGTGCTTCAGAAAACCAAACAAAAACCGTTCTTTACAATGCCTATCTCGCTGAAAGATGTTTATTTCTTTCTTTTCTTTTTCTTTTTTGAAAAGCCGTGTTCCGGTAATGGAGTGAGTGCCGGTTCACGTCTTTTTCCCTTTTTTGGGGGGTTCCTTTTGCGCTGCCAACCTTGCATCGGCTGG
>CAJLFQ010000016.1 GCA_905205975.1 uncultured Eubacteriales bacterium
GTTCGATGTCTCAACAAACGATGAAAACGAATACTTTGTGATGGAACTGATCGACGGCATCACCCTCAAACAGTATATGACGCAGCGCGGCGTCCTGTCGGTGAAAGAAGCCATTCACTTTACGGTGCAGATTCTCAGAGGGCTGGAACATGCCCATGCGAAGAAAATCGTTCACCGTGATATCAAACCGCAGAACATCATGATCCTGCGCGATGGCACAGCCAAAGTGACGGATTTTGGCATTGCCCGCGTCTCAGACAGCAAAGACATGACGACGAATCAAGCCAATGCGTTCGGATCGGTACACTATATCGCCCCGGAACAGGCGCGCTGCGAGGCCACGGATGGGCGGGCGGATCTCTATTCCGTCGGCGTCATGCTGTATGAAATGCTGACCGGTCAGCTGCCGTATCAGGGTGATTCTGCTGTTGCGGTCGCCATGCAGCATATTCGCTCCACGCCGCGGCCGCCGCGGGAAATCAACCCGGACATTCCGGAGGCGTTGGAAGCCATCACACTGCATGCCATGTCAGGCTCCTTGGAGACGCGATATGCAACGGCGTCGGAAATGATTGACGATCTGGAAGCATACCGGAAGGATCCGGAGCACTTTATGCCGCCGTTTGCGGCGCCGGATGAAACGGGCGGGGATACCAAACGCTTTCAAAAAGTTCCTGTTTCCTTGCCGGTACAACCCGTGGTTTCCAAACCGCGAGGCGGAGCGGGCGGTATGACGCCGACTGCTGAGGCGGCGGCTACAACCAAAAAGAAAATCAATATGATGCCGATCCTTGCGGCTGTTCTGCTGCTGCTTGTTTTGGCAGCGGTCGTTGCGGGCCTATGGATTACCATTTTGAGTCCAGAAGCCGGTACGGCAGAAGTCCCGGTTCCAAAGCTGATCGGCCGGACGTATCAGGACGTTTCCAACGATAAATCGCTCAAATTTGAGCTTGTGGTCACCGCCAGAAGACATGATTCCACCTATGACGAAGATGTGATCATTGAACAGAGCCAGCCGCTTGGAAAGATGGTCAAGGAAGGTTCCACCATTGAGCTGACGCTGAGTCTTGGCAAACGGACGCTGGAAATGCCGAACTACATCAACTGGGACTATATCGAAGCAAACAGCGACATCCGTACCAAAATGGAAAAAACGGTCAGCGTCACCTATCTGTATGAGCCGAGCGATACCGTTCAGGCCAACAAGATTATCCGGACAGACCCGATTGTCGGTCAGACGGTGACAGAAGGCCAGAGTATTTGCTTTGTCATCAGCCAAGGGACGAAAACAGACATCGTCCAGATGCCGAGCCTCTTGGGCATGACGGAAGAACAGGCCAGAAGTATGCTGAGCAGCTTTCATTTGAACATCGGAACGGTTGACACGGCGATCAGCGACGCATATGCACCGGGGCTGGTCATTGAACAGAGCACGCCGGCTGACGTCGAAGTGCCGATCGGCATGACGGTGAACATCACGCTGAGCCGTGCGCCGGAGACAACGCCGCCCGAAACAGACCCCGTGACAGAACCGTTGGAAATTACAACAGATCCGTCAGAACCGCCGGTCACGGATCCAAGCACCGAACCCGTCGAGGAAGGCTATGTCGATTGGACGCTTCTGCTGCCGCAGGGGCTGGAGTATCCGGATCAGTTTTTCCTTGAAATCTATGTGGATGACGTGGTTTCATACGCCAATACGGTCGAAAAATCGGCCGGATCCGTCACATTGCGCATCCGCGGAACGGGCACCGTACGCGTGGAAGCGTATATCGATACCACTCTTTACAAAACGGAAATGATCCCAATCACCTAAAGAAAGGCTTGTACCAGCATGCCGCAGGGGAAAATCATCAAAACAGCCAGCACATTGTATACCGTCCGGCCGCTTGAAGGCGGCGAAGACTGTCTCTGCCGCCCGAGAGGGCGTTTCCGGAAGGCCGGAACCGTTCCTTTGGCGGGGGATAACGTTCTGTTTGAATCACGGGCAGACGGCATGGGCAGCTTGACCGAAATTCTGCCTCGGCGGAACGCACTCGTCCGTCCGCCGGTCGCCAACGTTGACCGGCTGATCATTGTCGTGTCGGAGGCGCCGCCTGTGACATCGCTCCTGATGATTGATTCCCTGACGGCGCTGGCTGCATTTCAGGACATTGAACCGGTCATCTGCATCAATAAAACGGATCTGTCGTCCGGTGAAGCGCTCAAAGCGCTGTATGCGCCGCTGGGATACACGGTGATTCCGGTCAGCGCTGCTGACGGAACCGGGCTGAATGAACTGGCAGCAAAAATGCAAGGCGCTTTCTGCGTCCTGACGGGGAATTCAGGCGTCGGAAAATCAAGCATCATGAATCGGCTGTACCCAGATTTTGAAGCGCGGACAGGCGAGCTCAGCGCCCGCATTGGGCGCGGCAAGCAGACAACGCGCCATGTGGAGCTGGTCGAAACGGCCGGCGGCGGTTTTGTCGCCGACACGCCGGGCTACTCCAGCTTTGACGCGATCGAGATGGAGATGACAGATGTCCAGAAGCTGCCGTACTGCTTTCCTGAATTTGAGGCATACATGGGCGCCTGCCGCTATTCAGACTGTGCCCATGTGCGGGATGACGGCTGTGCCATCCGGCAGGCCGTTGCAGAAGGCAGAATTGCCGCCTCACGACATGACAGCTATGTGCGCCTCTATGAACGTGTGAAAACACTGAAGGCATGGGAAAAAGAATAGAAAACACAAAAGGCTGCTTGGTTTGAAAAAAGCCCCGCCGGATTTCAGAAATCCGGCGGGGCTTTCAGATTGTTTTGCGGTTAATACAGAGAATCCAGCGAAGTGTCCTCTGCAAAATAGGGTTTCAGACGGAAGCCGAAGGAAAACTCACGCGCGTTCAGCTGGTATTTGGCGTTCAAACGCGGGCCGCACGAAGCGGAACCAATGCCCTGCTGACGATAGTCAATGTTCAAAACGGTTTCCTTGCGCGCTTTCAACTCGTGGTCATGGCGTGCATCCTGGAAATCAGCCGTTGAATAGTGGTGCGTTGAGAACGAGAATTCCGGATCGCCCAGAATGGCCAAACCAAGGCCGCGGCGGTCTGTGACGCCTGCAAAGCGCGTTTCCGCATGGCTGCCGTTTTCCTGCGGGAAAACATAGTGCGTGGTCATATCGGAAACACGTGCGTGATAGCGGCCAAAACGGGCGGCATGACGTTTGTCGATATAGCTTTCCGTCGGACCGCGGCCGAACCATTCCACGTTTTCAAGCCCCTCGCGGAGGAAGCATTCAAAGCCGAACCGCGGCAGCGTGATCGTTGTCTGCCGGGTCTGACGCACATCCATGGCGCAGTGCAGCACGCCGTCGGCGGTAACGGTCCAGACGGCTTCAACGGCACAGGCGGGCTGCACCGAGTAACCGGCAAGCACATAAGAGGCCTTCAGCTGAACCTGCGTCTCGTTGGATTCAACTAACGTCAGCTTGGCCAGACGCGACTGGATGAACGGGAACCGCTCTTCTGCAAACTTCGCATAATCCGGACGGTCATTGTCGAGCCATGCGCGGTTCAAATTGAAGGCGAATCCTTTGGCCAGCAGCTCAGTGCCGTTGAAGAAAATGGAGGTTGGCAGGCCGTTGTCCTGAGAGAACGTGTAAGAAAAGTCTGCGCCGGAGATGACAATGGCGCGATTTTCATCGTTCAAAGAAAGCGGCATGGCCGGACGCGTGGGCTTGGCTGGCAGCGCATGGCGCGCCGACAGCTGGAACTGCGTGAAGGAAATTTCATAGCCGCGCTTTTCATACCAGGTATCGCGGTTCAAAACGAACGAAACGGTCAGATGGTATTCAGCCGGATCGTCCTCCGCAGGCATCTGATAGGAAACGTCAAAGTAGCGCGTCTTGAAGGGCTCGATGCCGGCCAGCGTGCCGAAAGCGCCCTGCTGAATCAGTACGCCGTTTTTGGTGATGCGCCAGTAAGCGTCGATATCATCCAAATTTCCAAAGAACCGATAGTTTTTGATGGCAATGCGGCCCTTGTTCAGGCGGACGGCAATGGCCTTGACCGGTTCGTAGGCTTTCTTGACTTCCAGCAGACCGCTTCTCGCTTCACGATCCGGCGAAACCAAACCGTCAACACAGAAGTTGCCGTCGTTCGGCTGATCGCCGAAATCGCCCCCATAGACGAAATATGGTTTCCCATCTGCATCATACTGACGAATGCCGTGGTCAGCCCACTCCCAGATACAGCCGCCCATGGACTCCGCGTGCGAATAGAAGGCATCCATATAGTCTTCGATGTCGCCGTTGGAATTGCCCATCGCATGGGAATACTCGCAGAGGAAGAAGGGTCGGCCTTTGTTGTGCCGGCACATGGAGGCAATGTCATCGTAGCCGGTATACATACGGCTGACGATATCGAGACACAGCGCGTCATAGCCGCCCTCATAGTGAACCGGCCGGGTATCATTTTCATGGAGGTAGTCCGCCATGGCCACATGGTTTTCCCCAAACTGCGATTCATTGCCAAGCGACCAGATGATGACGGACGGGTGGTTCTTATCGCGGTGATACATGCGGGCGCAGCGGTTCAGGTAAGCCATCCGGTAATCGTGACGGCTGGAGGTATTCATCTTTTCTTCAGCGCCGCGCAGGACATAACAGCCATGCGATTCGATATCGCACTCGTCGATGACGAAGAAACCAAGACGGTCGCACAAATCCAGAAAGCGCGGATCGTTGATGTAGTGCGAGGTGCGGATGGCGGTGATGTTGTGGCGGCGCATTTCAACCAGATCGCGATGCATATCTGCCAAGCTGACGGTATGGCCGCTGTCCGGGTTGGTATCGTGGCGGTTGACGCCGCGAATCTTGACAGGCACGCCGTTGATGGTGAAGATCCCGTTTTCAATGCGGATGGTGCGGAACCCGACATTGAACGACAGGACTTCATCAACGATGTCGCCGCTGCTCACCTCGATGATCAGCCGGTAAAGCCGGGGCTGTTCGTTGCTCCAGGCGAGCACGTCATCCAGGTGAAATTCGACCGGCGTCGTCCCTTTGACGACCTGCGAAACAATGTCTTCGCCGCGGGCATTGTACAGCGTCAGCAGCATGGTGCAGTCGGAACCGTCCACATCCGGCAGATAGGATGGCTCCAGCTTCAAATCGCCGCTTTTGTCCAGGTGGTTATAGTCGGCGGTGATTTTGACGTCCCAGAGTGATTTTTCCACGCGGGAAAGCAGATAGCAGTCGCGCCACAAACCGGACATACGCCACATATCCTGGTCTTCCAGATAAGTGCCATCGCTGTATTTGATGACCATGACAGCCAGGCGGTTTTTTCCGGGGTGCAGGAAGGGCGTAATGTCGTATTCGCTGGGCAGATGCGCCCCCTGAGAGTATCCTGCTTTTTGGCCGTTGACGTAGAAATAAAAGGCAGAGTCTACGCCTTCAAAACGGATATGCGTTCTGCGGCCTTCAAACGATTCCGGCAGGATGAAATCCCGTGCATAAACACCTGTCGGGTTTTCGTTCGGGACGAAGGGGATATCGACCGGGATCGGATAGTTGACGTTGGTGTAAACCGGGACGTCATATTTGCCGGACATCTGCCAGCAGGATGGAACATCCATGACGTCCCAGTCTGTCAGATCGGCATCGCCGGAGAGCTCGGCATCATGCACATGCTCCGGCTGCTGGAACCAGCGAAAGGCCCAGCGGCCGTTGAGGTTCTTGTAATAATTGGAACTGCCGCGTTCTCCGCTCCTGGCGGAGGAAACATCGTGAAACGGGATGTAGTAGGCGCGAGCCGGCAGACGGCTGCCAGAGACAATCTCTGCGTTTTCCCAGTCGCGCGGCAAAACGTATTCTTTCATGAGCACCTCTTATCTCTCAACGCTCATTGCGGAACGTCAAGGGTTTGATCAGTTTCGCGGAGGTATCGGATGGCTTCAGCAATGTCTGTGGCTGGGTCATCGCCGCATTCGCGTTCAATCGTCAGGAAGCCGCGGTAGCCGCAATTCCAGAGCGTTTTCATCCAAAGCGGAAAATCAACCTCTCCTTTGCCGAGCGGAACTTCCGGCCAGCGATCGGAAAGGCGCACGCTGAGTCCATCCTTGGCATGCGTATGTACAATGTAAGGGGCGACTGCTTCAACGCTGTCTGCGCCGTTTTTGGAGAATCCGCGCATGACCAGATTGGCGGGGTCGAAATTGACGCCAATGCCGCCGTCAAGGTCATCTAAGAAACGCCGCATCAGAACGGTGGATTCCGGACCGGTTTCTGAAGCAAAGATCAGATTGCGCTCCCTGGCCATACGCCCGAGGGTGATCATTGCATCATACAGCGCACGATAAACGGGATCGTCTTTGTCTTCCGGGACAGGGCCGATATGCCCAGTGACGACGTGAACGCCGAGATCATACGCGAAGTTGAAAATGGTTTCCATGCGCTTGATTTTTTCCACATTTCCAACGGGGTCTGTGAACCAACCGAGCTCGCCGCAAACAGCGGAGACGGTCAAATGGTGCGATTCAATTGCAGCGCGCTTCTGCAAAAATTCATTGCGCGGCATCGGATCCGGACCAAAAAAGCACAGTTGAAAACCGTCTGCGCCGAGTTCAACAGCGCGGTCAAGGCTTTGATAAAAATCAAGCCGGAGACACTCCAGCATGATGCCGATGGGAAAATGCTTCATACGGCCCCCTATTCAGAACATCCTTACAGCCCGATGCTGCGCAGATACTTGAGGCTCTGCTCGGCAGCGCCCCATGCATCGCCGTAGCAGTCATCCTGTTCGACGATAAACGCGCCGCAGCCGGAGGCAATGCCCGCGCGGACAATGCCCGGAATGTCCTGAATGCCCTGGCCAACCGGACGGAAGGCAAACGTTTTGATTTCTGCTTCGTCGCCGCCGACGGCTTTGCCGTCTTTATCGATCAGCGCATAAGCCGGTTTCGTGTCCTTGTGGCCGACAAAATCCTTGAGGTGAATGACCGGCGTGCGGCCCTTGTAAGCGTTGATGTATTTGACCGGGTCATAACCGGCGTATTTGACCCAGCAGGTGTCAAATTCCGGCAGAAGGTCCGGGATATCCTGATAGAGCCGGTCGATTGCCAGCGTGCCGTCTTCCAGCGCGGTGAATTCAAAGTCGTGGTTGTGATAAAGCATCTGAATGCCTGCTTCTTTGAGCGCGGCGGCAGAAGCTTCGACGAGCTTTTTGGTCTCTTCGTATTTTTCACCGCCGGGGCCGCGGTCAGCTGCCATCCACGGGATTGCCAGGAACGGAAGACCGAGTGCTTTGTGATAGGCGACGGCGTCCTCGATGGAGTTTTCAAAGTTGTCGAGGGAGTAATGCGTGGAGACGATGGCGAGGCCAAGCTCATTGCAGATGCGTTTCAGTTCGTCTGCGGCCAGACCGTTATAACCGGCAAATTCGACCGCGTCGTAGCCGAGACGCTTGACGCCCTCCAGCGTGCCGGGCAGGTCTTTGTCGCCGAACTCGCGAAGCGTGTACATCTGAATACCAATTTTGACGTTTTCTGCCATGGGGAAACCCTCCTGATGAAAATTCGGACGCCGCGGGGGAAGAAAATCCCCCGCGGACGGCCCGTAAGATGCAATGGTGCAGTTGTTTAGAAGTTGACTCTGTAAGACTTGATTTCGTACGGCTTGAAGGCGAAGCGGAGCGTATTGCCGGAGAAGTCGGCTTCCGCCGGATTCTCTTCGACGAGATCCACTTCATAGACCGATTCCGGTGCATGCGCAAAGTGGATGGCAGCACTGCCGCGGTTGCCGTTGCATTCGTAGAGACGAACGATGACGCCTTCGCCGTCTTCCGCACATTTGATGGTGTCAACGATGATGTTGTCGTTGTCCACGGTGAGGAACGACTTGTTGTCCAAGCGCTTGGCTGTTTCGGCGTTCATCGGCAGAACCTGAACGGCGTTGTTGAATTCGTGGCCCTTGCGCGCAGACAGCGCCGTGCGCCAATCGCCCGTATGCGGGTAAATCGCATAATTGATTTCGTGTTCGCCGTAGTCGGCCAGCTCATCCGGATGCGTCGTGCCGCGCAGCAGGGAAATGCCGATCGTATTGTCGACACAGTCGTGCGCGTACTTGCAGTCGTTCAGGACGGAAACGCCGTAGTCGCCTTCGGAGAGATCGACGAACTTGTGCGCGCAGACTTCAAAGCGCGACTTGTCGAACGACGTGTTGGCGATGGTCGGACGCATGAACGTACCGAAGCCGGTTTCGCAGGCAAATGCCTGACTTCTGATGTCGGTCGGGAAGTAGACGCGCATGATGGTGTGGCGGATCTTCCAATCGATCTTGGTCTTGAAGTCGATGACCGGCGAATCCTTGTAGACGATGATATCCTGCGAAATGGCACAGTTTTCAATGCATTTGTCCACATGGACAACGGCTCTGAACGCGCTGTTTTCGGTCAGCTTCAGTGAGACGTTCCAATCGCATTCGATCGGACGGTTCTTGTAGATATCGTAAAGGTTCCAGGCGTCTTCGCCCTGCGGGCCGTCGCGGAAGAGGCGGATATCGTTCGCCGGTTCGCGGAGTGCTTCGCGGTTGGCGTTTTTATCGTAAAGGCGGGCAATCAGCCCGAGCGGATTGATGGTGACAATGCTCTGCGCGGTTTCCAGCGTGATGGAACCAGCGTCTTCGGTAACGACTGCGCAGACGCCTTCCACCGGGGCAGCTTTGCCGAAGGAGAACATCTTCATACCGAACGCGGGGAGGCCCTTCGCCTCGAAGACAACGCGTTTCTTGCCGCAGCAGGTATCGCTGATCATGCAGGGAACAGCGTTGCCGCAGTCATCCAGCAGCGTTTCGCCGTCATGGATCTGTTCAGCCGGGCAGGTGAATTCGCAGATGGCGTCGCGCTTCCAGGAGAGGAAGTTGCAGGCGGCATAGACACCTTCACCGGCGGAAGCGGTCAATGCGTCGTTGAAGCGTTTAAGCAGATCAAAGACCTTGGCATAGCCTTCGGCGCAGTCTTCTGCATAGACCGGGTGAATCGAGCTGCCGGGGAGAACGTCGTGGAACTGGAGCAGCAGGATTTCCTTCCAGCCTTCATGGAGCAGAGACCAATCCGGATTCAAACCGAGCAGCTCTGCATACACGCCGAGCTTTTCGGCGTTCTGGTACATGATTTCAGCCATGCGGTTGGCGCGCTTGTTTTTGCCTTCGGTCGTCAGTGTGCCGCGGTGCGTTTCGATGTACATTTCACCGAACCAGACCGGGAGCTCGTCGCGCTGTTCGTTCAGGCGGGCAAAATAGGTATCGGCGCGTTCCATGCGGGTCTTCGGCAGGCCGGGGAAGTCAGCCAGACGACGGGCAGATTCGATCATTTCGCGGGTCGGGCCGCCGCCGCCGTCGCCCCAGCCATACGGGAAGATGACGTCGTTGAACTCGCCGCTCTGCAGGTTCTGATCTTTTGCGCCGCGGATGTTGGCCGGCGCCGGATCACCGTTGTAGCAGCCCGGGTTGTTGGCGATGGAGGTGATGATTTCGCTGCCGTCCAGCCCCTGCCAGCGGCACATGCCGTACGGGAAGCGGTTCTGATGCTGCCAATGCAGCTTATAGGTGTAGAAGTAGTCGGTGCCGCTCTTCTTCATGATCTGCGGGAAGTTCGGCTGGAAGCCGAACGTATCCGGCAGCCAGGCGACACGGCTGCGCGTGCCGAATTCTTCTTCGGAGAAGCGGACGCCGTACAGTACCTGACGAACCAGCGATTCGCCGCTGACGACGTTGCAGTCCGATTCGACCCACATCGGGCCGACGATTTCCCAGCGGCCCTCGCGGACGCGTTCTTTGATCTGCGCAAAGACTTCCGGGTAATATTTTTTCGTGTAGTCCATCAGCTGGAGCTGGCTGCACGAGAAGGTGAAATCCGGGAACTCATCCATCAGGCGGAGCATATTCGGGAAGGTGTGGCCGCATTTCCGGACCGTGTCTTTGAACTGCCAGAGCCATGCCACGTCGATATGCGTATGACCGATGAAATCCACCCAGCCGCGGACGTCGCCGTCGTCAATGTCAGACAGCTCGTTTTTCAGGACCTCAGCGGCTTTCCGGACGGACGCGTGCAGCTTTTCGCCGGAGGCGTCAACGTCGAGGTCTTTGATGGAATCTTCAATCGCTTTGTTGAGGCGGACGCGGATGTGCGTGTTTTCGCGCTGACGGTCGCCGTTTTCCATTTTGAAGGCGTCGACAGCAATTTTGTAGGAATAGAAGTAATTTTCGACGACTTTATCGACGCGTTCAATGCCGATTGCATCGATAAAACCGCGGTTGTGCCCGAAGCTCAGGACTTCCAGCGAAAGCGTTTGACCGGCCCATTCCGCGCGGAGCGGGATGCGGGAACGGTTTCTGTCATGCCCCTGGTAGTGTTCGCCGTTGATGATGACGTGACCTTCGCGATCCGGAATTGCGACGCAAAGATAATCTTCGTATTCGTCGTTGGCGACGATGTCAGCCGGGATTGAAATTGTGCCCTTGAGAAAAACCGTGCCGGCCGGCAGAACCGTATCTCTAACGACAGGCTGCCAATCGTTGACCAATTCATACTGCGCTTCGCCGATGTGATTGGCGGCGGCATAGGTCAAACCTTCGACAGGCGTAAATGCGGTACGGATCTTCCGGTACAGAGCATTCTGAATGCCCTGAATCATCTGATTGTCCATTTGCTGCATCCTCCATGTTGTTTAAAGTTTGATTTGGGGAGTGACGTATGAGCGGCCATGTGTCCAAAGCCCCTTCTCACACAGTATGATTATACCTGTTTGCTATCCAAAAAGCAAGATGTGACGCGAAAATATTTTTTCGATCCGGTGGAAAAAAACCGGCGTGTCCGGTGGAAAAAAAGCGGCGTGTATGGTATAATGATGTCAGTCTGAAAATGCCTGAACCCGGATGCGATGCGCAGATATTATTGAAGCGCTGTCAACAGCAGAACGTGGGAAACCCTTCAATATATAAAAATATAAAATATAAAAAAGGAGACTTTCTTGACTCATGAGCACAACCAACATCTCTCAAGACGATATCCGCCGGTACTTTGACGGGATCGGCGCTGCATTATCCGAAACCAACGAAAAGGCGCTGGCCGGCATTGCTGACGCATTGCTGGAAGCGCATCTGCGCGGTGCCACTGTGTTTACGGCGGGCAGTGAAGGCGGCGCGGCGGCGGCGGCCCGCACGGCCGGCGATCTGACAAAGCGCTGCGCGGTTCTCGGCAGAGCCGGCATCCGCACGGTCTGTCTCTCCGACTCGGCTTCGCAGCTGACCTGCCTCGCAAAAGATTGTTCCTATGATGACGTCTATGCCGTCGAGCTGTCCACGCTGGCGCGCCGCGGCGATGTTCTCTGTCTGTTCTCGGCGGACGGCAATGCCGCACCGGTTGTCCGTGCCGCGGAATATGCCCACAGCTATGGCCTGACCGTGATCGGCTTCCTCGGCGGCGACGGCGGTGCCGTCCTGCCGCTCTGTGATTACCGAATCTGCGTCCCCGGCAGCACGATGGAAACGGTTGAAGATATTCATATGATCTGCGAGCACGCGTTGGTTGGCGCTCTGCAGGACAAGCTGAAGGACGCTTGGGGGCTGGAGGTCATTTTCCCGCCTGTTCCCGGCCGGAAATTCAAGTTCGCGCTCTTTGATTTTGACGGCACGCTGTCGCTCATCCGAGAGGGCTGGCAGAAGGTCATGATCCCGTATTTCTGCGAGGAAATCTTCAAAACGCCGGTCGGCAAAACCGAGGATCCGAAGGCGGTTGAAACCTGCGTCACCGAGTTTGTCGATCTGCTGACCGGCAAACAAACCATTTATCAATGCATCCGCCTGGCCGAAGAGGTCGAAAAACGCGGTGGCAAGCCGGAAGACCCGATGGCCTACAAGACGGAATACCTGCGCCGCCTGATGGAAAAAATCAAAGACCGCCGCGAAGGCCTGGCAAACGGCACGATCGATCCGGAAGCGCTTCTGGTTCGCGGAAGCGAAGCGCTCCTGAAAGCCCTCAAACGGGAAGGCGTCACCATGTACCTGGCATCCGGCACTGATCAGCCGCAGGTGCGCGAAGAAGCGGCGCTTCTGGGGCTGGACAAGTATTTCGACGGCAATATCTATGGTGCGCTGGACGAACATGTGACTTCCTGCACCAAAGAACTCGTCATCAAACGCCTGCTGGCCGAAAACGGGCTGGATGGCACAGAGCTGCTCAGCTTCGGCGACGGCTTTGTTGAAATCGAGCTGGTTTCCAACCTCGGCGGTTATCCGATTGCCGTCGCGACGGACGAATCCCGCAAGATGGGCATCGACACCTGGAAACGCGACCGTCTGGTCAAAGCGGGCGCCGGCGCAGTCATCCCGGATTTTGAATGCGCAGAACGGCTTGTTGACTTCATCCTTGGCCGCTGACGGCCGGTATTTCAAAAGAAGAGGAGCATCATCTTATGAATTTGCAAACCATGCAGGATCTAATGGCGCGTGCATCCGGCGCAAAAATTACAGTCGTCGGTGATTTCTGCCTCGACAAATACCTCTACATTGACCCGAAACTGGACGAACCGTCGCTTGAAACGGGAAAAACTGCGTATCAGGTCGTCGGCAAGGGCATCTATGCCGGCGGCGCCGGCAACGTCGCCTCCAACCTCCGCGGCCTGACGGCACAGGTCAAGTGCGTCGGCATCGTCGGTGATGACGGCGAGGGTTACGAACTCCTGAATGTCCTCAACAAAATGGGCGCCGATACGGCCGGCATGATCCGCGACCCGCACCGCTGCACCTCGACCTATACAAAGCCGATGTACGGTGAGCCGGGCGCTTACGAAGAGCTGAACCGCCTGGATTTCAAAAACTTCAAACCGATGGACAAAGAGATCGAAGCCAAGGTCATTGAAAATATGCGTGCCTGCGCAGCTGAGTCGGATGCGCTGCTTGTGCTCGACCAGTTTGTCGAACCGGACTGCGGCGTCATCAATACGGCTGTCCGCAAGGCGGTGTTTGAACTGGCGGCAGAACGGCCGGATCTTGTCATCTATGCCGACTCCCGTGCATTCATCCAACTGTTCTCCGGCGTCATTGTGAAGTGCAACAACTTTGAAGTCGTGAAGTCCATCCACCCGGACTATGAAGGCGAACCGGACGGCGAAACCGTGCTCGACTGCGGCAGCAAGCTGTACGCCAAAAATAACCGCCCGGTGTTTGTCACCCGCGGCAAACACGGCATTATGGTCTTCGACGCAGACGGTGTCCACTCCGCAGACGCGCTGAATGTTCCGGGCCCGTTTGATATCTGCGGCGCCGGCGACTCGGCCGCTTCCGGCATCGTGCTGGCGCTGTCGCTCGGCGCATCCCCGGAAGATGCAGCCGCGCTCGGCAACATCATCGCCTCCATCACGATTCAGCAGATCGGCGTGACCGGCTTTGCAACGCCGGCACAGGCCGTTCAGCGCTACATCGACTATTACGGCGCATAAATCATCCCATCGACAGTTCGACATCCCGGGCGGCAAATGCCGCCCGGGATGTTTTTTGCCGACCGCACTTGACAAACAGCTGAGAAAAGCATATAATAAGTCAAACGAAATAAATTGCGGCAGAGTTTTGAGAACGCAGCGGGTCTGATTTTTCAACAGAAATCAGGCTTTGGGGCGTTCTTTTTGTTTTGCCTGTTTTCAGGGAGGGTTTTTCATTATGGCTGAAAAACGATATGATTGTATCGTCATTGGCGGCGGCGCTGTCGGTGCGCTGACGGCGCGCGCATTGACCGCATCCGGCGCATCGGTGCTGCTGCTGGAGGCAGGCGCAGATCTGGCGTCCGGCGCAACCCGCGCCAACAGCGCCATCATCCATGCCGGATTCGACCCGAAACCGGGGACGAAAAAAGCGGCCTGTAACGTCCGCGGCGCGGCGCTGTACCCGGAATTGGCGAAAACGCTCGATATTCCGTTTCGCCCGCTGGACTCCTTGGTGGTCGCCTATTCCGAAGCAGACTTGGCGACATTGGAAACGCTTTACGAGCGCGGACAGGCAAACGGCGTCCCCTCCATGCGGCTGCTTTCCCGCGCGGAAACGCATGAAAAAGAACCGAATCTTTCCGAAACGGCCTGCGGAGCACTGTGTGCTGCGGCTGCGATCATTGAACCGTGGACAGTGGCCGTAGCCGCCGCAGAAAATGCCTGCGACAACGGCGCGGAAGCACGGTTTGAGCGGCGCGTCAGTGCAATCGAACGCACAAGCGACGGGTTCATCGTGACGTCGCAGACGCCGGACGGCGAAGAGACGGATCGTGCGTCAGTGGTCGTCAATGCAGCCGGTGTGCATGCCGACGATATCCACGCCATGCTGGCACCGAAGACGTATCACATCACCGGCAAACGAGGACAATATGTTGTGCTGGATCGCAGTGCAGCCGGGCTGGTCAGCCATGTCCTGTTCGCGTGTCCGACGGAAAAGGGCAAGGGTGTTTTGATCACGCCGGAAATTCACGGCCGCATCATGATTGGCCCGGACAGCACCGTGTGTGACGACAAAGACGATATCGGAACGACGGCGGCAGCGCTGGCCTATGTCAAAGAGGCGGCTTCAAGATATCTGTCGGTCAGGCTGCCGCTGAATCTGCAAATCCGCACGTTTGCCGGTGTCCGTCCGGCGGGCGATACCGGTGATTTCGTGATCGGCGAAGCCGCTGATATCCCCGGTTTCTTTGAAGCGGCCTGTATCGAATCGCCGGGGCTGGCCTCCGCGCCTGCGATTGCAGAAACGCTGGCAGAATCAATCGCTCAAAAATTAATGCTGCGCCCAAGGACATCGTTTGTACCGGTCAGACGGCCGAGGCCGCAGCCGGATGCAGACGGCACGGGCGCGGAGACGACGCTTGTTTGCCGCTGTGAACAGATCACGGAGGCGCAGATTGTCGACGCCATTCATCGGAACTGCGGCGCCAGAAGCCTGAAAGGCGTCAAACTGCGCACCGGCGCCATGCTGGGCGGATGTCAGGGCGGCTTCTGTTCGCCGCGGATCGTCCGCATTCTGGCGCGTGAATTGCAGATCGATCCCGGTCAGGTGCGGTATGACGGAACCGGTTCAGAAATCCTGACCGGTAAGACGCGGGGGTGAAAACAGTGACAAAGCATCTTGAGACAACCAGAACGGAATCACATGCGCTGGCGGTGATTGGCGGCGGCGTCGGCGGTATGGCGGCGGCAATTGCGGCATACGATGCCGGCTGCCGTGATATCGTGCTGCTGGAGACGGATGTGCGGCTGGGCGGCGTCCTGCCGCAGTGCATCCATGCCGGGTTTGGCCTGCAAACGTTTGGCGAAGAGCTGACCGGGCCGGAATATGCGGCACGATATGCAGATGAAATCAAAAAACGTCAAATCGATGTCCGGCTGGAATCGTATGTCACATCAATCGGCGATGGACGAACCCTGACCGTTTTTTCCGGAAAAGACGGCGCATATACGCTGAAAGCCGGGGCAGTCGTGCTGGCTGTCGGCTGCCGGGAACGGCCGGCAGGCGCGTTGACCATGGATGGGCCGCGGATTGCCGGCATCATGACGGCGGGAACAGCGCAGCGCTACATCAATATAGACGGCTATATGGTCGGGCGCCGGGTGGTCATCTTGGGTTCGGGCGATATCGGCCTCATCATGGCACGCCGCCTGACGCTGGAGGGTGCCGAAGTGGTCTGCGTCTGCGAACTGATGCCGTGGTCAAACGGCTTACAGCGCAACATTGTGCAGTGTCTGGAAGATTTCAACATCCCGCTCTACTGTTCAACGACGGTTGTCGGCGTGACCGGCAAAGAGCGGGTGACAGGCGTCTGGGCGGCGCCGGTCGATGAGAACCGCCAGCCGGTTCGGGAAAAGGCGCGGTTCATTCCCTGCGACACGCTGCTGCTGTCTGTCGGACTGCTGCCGGAAACAGCACTGGCGGCAGATGCCGGTCTGCCACTGGGAAAAAACGGCGGCATTGCCGTAGACGAACAGCGAAGAACTTTGGCAGAAGGTGTTTTTGCCTGCGGAAATGTGGTTCAGGTGCACGACTTGGCGGATTATGTGGCAGAAGAGGGACAGATGGCTGGCAGAAGCGCCGCGGCATATCTGCAAGACGGCAGCATGAACACTGAACTACCCGTCGAGACCGTCGCTAGTGACGGCATTTCCTACGTCGTGCCGGAGCGGCTGCATCCGGAAACGGCAGCGGAACTCTTCTTCCGGGTGCGCGCCGTAGAGCGCAATGTCCGAATCCGCGTGCGAACGGGTGAAACGGTGCTCAAGGAAGTCCGGCGCTCTGTCATCCGGCCGGGTGAAATGCAGCGCATCAAGCTGGCGGCCGGCAGCGCAAAGCGGGGCGAACGCATTTGTGTGGAATTGGTGCGCCAAACGACGAAAGGGGACGCCGACTGATGACCGTCAAAACATTTACCTGCATTACCTGTCCGGAAGGCTGCGAGATCCGCGTGGAACTGAATGAAACCGGCGTCGTCGCGGCCGTTTCCGGAAACCGCTGCATCCGCGGCGAACAATATGTGCGGCGCGAGGCTGTTCATCCGGTGCGTAATGTTTCTTCGACCGTTCGATTGATCAACGGAAGCGTGCCGGTGCTGCCGGTGCGGATGGAACAGCCGGTGCCGAAGGAACAGATTCGTGCCGTGATGGCAGAAATCCGCACGGCACAGATGCAGGCGCCCGTCAAGCGCGGTCAGACCGTGATTGAAAACGCTGCGGGCACAGGCGTCCGCATCATCGCGGCAGCTGACGCGGAAGCCTGCCCTTCTCAAATCGAATAAAAGCACCGCGCAAGGCTTCCAAATTTTTCCTGTATAATTCGGCCCGCCAAATCGAACCATAAGAGCGTGCAGCAACAAGAGCGTGCAGCAACACTCAGATGCAGGAGAAAAAACCAATGAAAAAGATTCTCGCGTTGATTCTGTGCGTTTGCCTTGCAATGGCTGTTCTGACAGCCTGCGAAGACAAAGGCAGCAACAACCAGAGCACGAGCCATACGAGCCATACAAACAAAATGGACCAGACCACGCCGAACGTGACTTCGGGCACAAACCCGCAGTCCACCATGCAGTCCGCCACGGATGTCACGAACCCGTCATCATCGGAACAGCCGGGTTCAACATCGGATGGAATGCCGGAAGGCGGTCAGTTATCCGCTCAGCCGGAATCCACGAAAAAATGAGTGTGACAGCCGCGGAGAGACCTCTCTGCGGCTGTTCGCTTTTTTATCAGCCGAAAAAGAGACCAGACGCGAGAAATTTTACAGAAGAGACGTGAAAAAGTTCAGGGAAAGCCCTTGTAAATTTGGGCAAAATAGTGTATGATATAAACAGATGCAGTATATCGGGAGATATGCGCTGCCCCAAAGGCGAATGCCGCGGGGCACATCAAGCGGACGACCGCATTATTGATGGGGGTTCAACACATGTCAAGAAGATTGTTTCAAAATATGGCGCTTCAGATGCACGAGGCAACCGGTAAAACTGTCGGCGTGATCGACGGAGACGGCACGGTTATCGCCTGCAGCGAATTGCGCCGCATCGGCGAAGTTTATGAGATGGCGGTTGACGAGCTCAACAACACCTCTGAACCGACGGTTTACCGTTCCTTTACCTTCAAATCGCTGGCCATGCGGGGTGTCCGTTTGGAGTATGCGGCGTTTGTCGAAGGGACGGACGCGGAAGCGCTTGCCATGTGTTCCATGGTTGTCGTCGCGCTGAACGGCGTCAAACAGTATTACGATGAAAAATACGACAAAGCGACGTTTATCAAGAATATCCTTCTGGATAACGTCCTGCCGGGCGATATTTATATCAAATCAAAAGAGCTCCACTTCGGCGGAGACACGCCGCGCGTCGTCTTCTTGATCCGCATGAAGGACAAACTGGATATTGCAACCAACGACGTGATTGCCGGCCTGTTCCCGGACCGCCAGAAAGACTTCATCATGACCGTCAACGAAAGCGATGTGGCGATCGTCAAAGAAGTCAAGGCCAATTGTGACGTCAAAGAGCTCCGCAAAATTGCCAAAGGCATTGAAGATACCATTAACGCAGAACTCCTGGTCAAATGTGTGATCGGCATCGGCACGGTTGTTCCGCAGCTGAAAGACCTGTCCCGCTCCCTCAAAGAAGCGCAGGTCGCCATTGAAGTCGGCCGCGTGTTTGACGCAGACAAAACCATCATCAATTATGAAAACCTCGGCATCGGCCGCCTCATTTATCAGCTGCCGACGACTCTGTGCCGGATGTTCCTGAGCGAAGTTTTCAAGAAGGGCAGCGTGGATTCCCTTGGTCAGGAAACCATGATGACGATTCAGAAATTCTTTGAAAACAACCTGAACGTTTCAGAAACATCCAGAAAACTTTTTGTACACCGCAATACGCTTGTCTACCGTCTTGAAAAGATCAAGAAAATCACGGGTTTGGATCTCCGTGAATTTGATCATGCGATCATCTTTAAGGTCGCGCTGATGGTCAAGAAATACTTGGAATCCCGCGACAATGATGAAATCTGAGTCATCCAACAGGATCCTCAGCAACCAATGACCCATGAAAGGTAGTGAACCATCCCTTGATCCGGCTGTCTGATACATATGTCCGCTATCCCTCTGGCGTACAGGCGCTGAACGGCATCAACCTGGACGTGGCGGACGGCGAATTTGTCTTTGTTGTCGGGCCGTCGGGCGCCGGGAAATCGACGCTGCTCAAACTGCTGACCGGTGAGATTCGTCCGAGCGCAGGGGTGGCGCTGGTGAACGCCTTCTCCATTGCAAAAATGAAAAAACGCAGCATTCCAAAGCTTCGCCGGACGCTCGGTGTGGTCTATCAGGATTTCCGTCTGATCGAACGGATGAACGTCTTTGACAACGTGGCGTTTGCCATGCGTGTCATCGGCATCAGCAATGCGCGGAAAATCCGGAAACGCGTCCTGTATGTGCTGGAGCTGGTTGGGCTGGCCGAAAAAGCCGACCGTATGCCGAACGAGCTGTCCGGCGGCGAGCAGCAGCGCGTCGCCATCGCACGCGCACTGGTCAACAATCCGGGCCTCATTATCGCAGACGAACCGACCGGCAATTTGGACCCTGAAAAATCCAAAGAGCTGATGGGGCTCTTGGCGCGGATCAACGAGCTGGGCTCTACGGTCATCGTCATCACGCATGAGCGTGAACTGGTGAATTCGTTCGGGAAGCGCGTTGTTTCGATCGAAGGCGGCCGGATTGTCGGAGATGCAGTCGGCGGCTATTGCGGCGGAGAACAGGCAAAGGCCGGGGAGTAAAGCAAACATGTTCGGATATCATCTGAAAGAGGGCGTAAATGGGCTTTTCCGCAACCGCCTGGTCAATACGGCGGCAATCGGCATGCTGATCGCGTGCTTGATTGTCACAGGGGCATTCGCCCTCGTGCTGCTCAACATCAACGCCGTGATCAACGAAACCGGCGCCGTCAACGAAATCTCGCTCTATCTGGACGAAACGGTGAGCGATGAACAGATTGCCGCAGCAGAGCGTGCGCTGGATGCAACGGAAAATGTCGCCTCTTGGACGTTCATTTCAAAAGAAGAAGGGCTGGCCTCCATGCGGAAGACGTTTGGCTCTCTGCTGGACGGCATGGAAACGGATAACCCCATACGCGATACGATCCGCGTCACAGTCAAATCACAGGAAAAGCTTGAAGAAACGGCAGAAACCGTCCGAGCGATTCCGGGCGTTGCAAAGGTCAACTACCGGAATGATATCGCGCAGCGTTTTTTGCAGATCCGCAACATCGTTGCGATGGTCGGGCTCGCATTTGTCGTTGTGCTTGGGCTGGTTTCTCTTTTCATCATTTCAAACGCTGTCCGGCTGTCTGTCTATACGCGCCGGACAGAAATCCGCGTGATGAAAACCGTCGGCGCCACCAACGGCTTCATCCGAAAGTCATTTGCCGTTGAGGGGATGCTGCTGGGCCTGATCGGTGCGGCGGTCTCCTATGGTCTGATTGCACTGATCTATATCAAGCTTTTTGAACCGGCAGTGGCACCGCTCGGCTTTTTGTCGGCGATTCCGATTCCTTTCTCAACGTTTGCGGCTCCGATTGCGCTGGCATACGGCACAGCAGGGCTTGTGATGGGCTTCTTCGGGAGTGCGCTCGCCCTTCGCCGCTATCTGAACGCTTAAAACACGGTTTGCGTTCTCAAATTCTTTCATCCTGAAACAACCCGCCGATATGAGGCTGAACGAATACAGGAGTCTTTGCTTATGACCACGAAAAAAACAGACCGCCGGGATCGACGGCGCCGCATCCTGATCTGGGTGCTGATTATCGGCATGGTTTTGCCGACGCTTGTTACGCTCGTTTCGGTTTCCATAAGTGCTGTGTCTCAATCGGATATTACCCAGGCCCGCAAAAAAGTCAGCGACCTGAAAAACAAGATTGCCGCCGTTGAAAAAGAACTCAGCACGATTCAGTCGGATCAGAGCGCACTCCTGACGCAGAAAAAGCTGCTGGATGAAAAGGTCAACCTCTATAACGATCAGATCGACGTTCTCGAGGAAACGATTTCCACGCTGGACTGCGATATTGCACAGTGTGAAACGGAGCTGGCTGCGCTGGAAGACAACCTCTCCGAAAAGTATGCAGCTTTCCGCGAACGCGTCCGCATCATGTATGAAGACGGCGCCGCCTCCTATCTGAGCGTGCTGCTCTCTGCGGATACGATCTCCGACTTTATGGATCGCGCAGAGCTCGTGTCGGCCATCTTCAACCGTGACAAACAGCTGATGAGCGATATCAAAACGCTGATGTCCGACGTCGAACTCAAACAGTCGGAGCTGGAGACCAGACGGTCTGAATCGCTCGAGATGAAGAACGAGCTGGAAACCTCCCGCCAGGCGCTTTTGGTGGAGCAGGCGAAGGCCGATACGGCACTGGCCGGTTTTTCGGACGGCAGCATCAAAAATCAAACCCTGCTTTCCGAATATGAAAAACAGCTCGAAGCGGCATCCGCTGAAGAAGAACGCCTCATGAAAGAATACGCCGCCCAAAAGAAACGGGAGGAAGAGGCCAGGAAAAAAGCCGAAGAAGAACGGCTGAAAAAACTCAAGGAAGAAGAACGCAAAAAGGCGGAAGAAGAAGCCCGCAGACGGGAAGAAGAGGAAAAGAAAAACCAGCAGAACGTCAAATATGACTGGCCGACGCCGGGCTATAAGTGGGTTACCTGCAAATTCGGTCCGCGCGTTCACCCAGTCACCGGGAAGAAAGGCAGCAACCACAACGGCATTGATATCGGCGCCTATGCCGGTTCCACCATCTATGCGACGGCTGGCGGCACGGTGGTTGCCAACACCTACAACAACGTTTACGGCAACATGGTGAAGATTGATCATGGCAACGGGATTGTTTCCATGTATGCCCACATGAAAGCGCGCTCTAAGCTGAAAGTCGGAGCGACGGTGAAACAGGGCGCTGTTGTCGGCTATGTCGGAACGACCGGCTTGTCGAGCGGTTATCATCTGCACTTCACCATTTACAAAAACGGCGTCGCGGTTGACCCGCTGAAATATGTGACGCCGCGCTAAACACGAACGAAAAGAGACGATTCAAGATGCAAACGCCGGAACAGATGCAGATACCGGAACAGCAGCCGGCTAAACGCCCGTCATGGCTGCAGCTGATTGCAATTTGCTTGATTGTTGCCGCAGTCGTTGCGATGGCGACAGGCTATTTTGTATCCGCCAAATATCGGGACACGCTTCAGGCCGCAGAAGGGGACTATCAGAAGCTGAACGAAATCAAAGCCCTGCTGGACCGCTACTACGTCGGCACATACGAAGAAAAAGACCTGATGGATATGCTTGCCGTCGGCTATATGAGCGGCATCAACGACAAGTGGTCGTATTATACAAGGGCAGAAGATTTGGCCGCCCTCTATGAAGATAAGACCGGTTCCTATGCCGGCATCGGCGTTACGGTGACGCAGGATGCAGAAAATGGTATGCTGACCATCACGGATGTCTATGAAGGCTCGCCCGCAGAGGAAGCGGGTATCCGCCGCTTGGATCAGCTGTACTCCGTTGAGGATGAGCAGATTGCGGTGATCGGCATGAACGCGGCCGTCGCAAAAGTGCGCGGCGAAGTCGGAACCACCGTGCGTCTCGGCATTATGCGGGACGGCAAATTGCAGGAGTTTACGGTAGAACGCCGCGTCGTGGAAAAAGCCAGTGTGTCTGCCAAACTTCTGGACGGCGGCATCGGTTATCTCCGCATCTCGGAGTTTACGGCCGCAGCGGCTGAACAATTCAGCGAAAAACTCGACGACCTGATTGGAAACGGTGCAAAAGGCTTTGTGATGGATGTCCGCAACAACCCGGGCGGCCAGCTGACGACGTTGATTTCCATGCTGGATCATCTGATGCCGGAAGGTGTTGTCTTCATTGAACGCGACAAAGCCGGGCGTGAAAATGTCCTGCGCGTTGACAACGTATACTGTGATTTGCCGCTGATCGTGCTGGTCAATGAATATTCATACAGCGCAGCGGAGTATTTCGCCGCCGTCATGCAGGAACAGGGCAGAGCCGTTGTCGTCGGCAGTCCGACGACGGGCAAGGGGGAAGGTCAGCAGACCTTCCAACTGAGTGACGGTTCCGCGATTTCCTTCTCCGTGATCAAATACTTTACGCCGAACGGCGTGAGTATCGGTGAACAGGGCGGCATCCAGCCGGATCTGGCCGTCGCCATGCCGGAAGATAAATTGGCGTCAATCGGTCAAATGGACGCTGCGGAAGACCCGCAGATCGCTGCGGCAGTTGCCCGCATGAATGAAATCCTGAAATAAAGCCTGCCAGCCAGACAGAAACCGGTAAAGGAGCCCTGTGAAATCCGATGAATTCTCAGACTTTCAGCGTCATCATTTGTGCCGCCGGACAGTCCAGCCGTATGAAGGGGACGGATAAAATGACGTTTCTGCTGGACAGCAAGACCGTTTGCGACTGGGCGATCGACGCGTTTCTGGCCTATCCGCATACAAAACAAGTGGTTGTCGCCCTTCCGGCGGATCAGCTGAAAGGAAACCCGACGCATCCGGATGGCCGCGTGCGGTACTGCGCAGGCGGTGCCACCCGACAGGAGACGGTTCTCAGAGCAGCGGCGTGTTTGGAGCCATGCGATCTGATCGCCGTGCATGACGGTGCAAGGCCGTTCGTCCGACCGGAACTGATCGACGAAGTTTGCCGTGCCGCAGCCGGCTGCGGCGCAGCCTTTCCCGCACTGCCGCTGATTGATACGGTTCACGTTGTGAAAGACGGCGCTGCGGTTCAGACACCGGACCGCAGACAGCTGGTCGCCGCGCAGACGCCGCAGATTTTTACCCGGGACGCATTTGACGCCGTTCTTTGCGCGCTGGCCTCCGGCCGCCCTGTGACGGATGAATGTTCAGCGGCAATTGCCTGCGGGATCGAATGCCGGTTTGTGCCGGGCGACCGTGAAAATTTGAAGATCACAACACCCGAAGATCTGCAAACGGCTGCCCGGATCGCAGCAAAGCATCGTCCGAACGGGCAGACCGACAAGAAGGAGCAGCCGTTCATGAGAATCGGACACGGATACGACGTGCACCGCATCTGCGAAGGCCGCGCGCTGGTGCTGGGCGGCGTCACACTGGATGCTCCGTTTGGTTTGGATGGCCACAGCGACGCAGATGTTTTGACCCATGCCGTCATTGACGCGCTGCTTGGCGCCGCAGCGCTCGGCGATATCGGCCAGATGTTCCCGGATACCGACCCACAGTATCGTGGGATTTCCAGCCTGATTCTTTTGCGAACAGCCTATGAAGCGGTTTGCGCTGCCGGGTACCGATTGAGCAACTTGGACGCAACCATTCTCTGCCAACGCCCAAAACTGGCGCCTGCAATCCCGGAAATGCGGAAAAAACTGGCGCAGACGATGCATACCCCGCTGGAAACGGTCAGCATCAAAGCAACGACCGAAGAAAAACTCGGCTTTACCGGCCGCGGCGAAGGCATTTCCGCGCATGCTGTCTGCCTGCTGACTGCCGAAAAAACGGATGTCCCGGATGCTCAGGCGCAGGGGCAGAAAGCGGGGCCGTGATGATTCAAGAACTGGTGCATGACCCTTTCTTCCTGTCCGGCAAATCAGCGCCGGCGGCAAAAGAAGATCTGCCGATCGCACAGGAGCTGGTGGAGACGCTGCAGGCGCACCGCGATGTCTGCCTCGGCATGGCGGCCAACATGATCGGCCGGCGCAAGCGGATCATCGCTTTTTATGACTGGAGCGGACAGGAACCGGCTGTGACGGTGATGCTGAACCCTGAAATCATCCGAGCCGGGGACATATATGATACAGAAGAATCCTGCCTTTCACTGACAGGCGGGCCGCGCCCCTGCAAGCGGTATCAGACCATCTGCGTTCGGTTTCAGTCGATGCAGATGAAAACATGCCAAAAAACATACAGCGGGAGAACGGCTCAAGCAATACAGCATGAAATCGACCACTGCAATGGCGTTTTGATTTGAAACGCCGGAAAAGGAGAAAATTACATGATCAAAGTTGGTATTGCCGGCGCCCGCGCGCGCTCCACGATGGCAGGCTTTTCCGCACTGGAAAATATCGAAGTGACGGCTGTCTGCGATCTGAACGAAGACTGTATGAACCGCATCGCCGATGAGTTCCAGATCGAACACCGCTATCGCGTGTTTGACGATATGCTGGAATCCGACATTGACGCGGTCGTCATTGCAACGCCGATGCAGTGCCATGTGCCGCAGGCGATTGCCGCGCTGGAAGCGGGCAAGCACGTTCTGAGTGAAGTCACCGCCGGCGTCACGATGGACGAACTCTGGTGGCTGATCGAAACGAAAGAAAAGTACGGCAAGACGTACATGATGGCGGAAAACTATCTGTATACGCCGGAGGTTCAGCTGGTAAAGAGCCTGCGCGACGCCGGCAAATTCGGCACGCCGTTTTATGCGGAGGGCGAGTACCTGCACGATGTGACGGATCTGGCGGTCTACCCGAACGGGAAGCGCTCCTGGCGGACATACTGGCAGCTCGGCAAGCGCGGCGCCTTTTATCCGACCCATTCGCTCGGTCCGGTCATGACGTGGTTTTCCGGCGACCGCGTCGCGGAAATCTCATGCTTCGGCACCGGCGGTCAGTACATCCGCCCGGACCTGAAGCAGGACGAACTGACGGTGACGATGTGCCGGATGGCCAGCGGCGCGCTGGCAAAAATCACCGTGGCATGCAAGGCGCCGCGTCCGCACAATATGAATGCGGCGCTCCTGCAGGGGACAAAAGGCTGCTATGAAGCGCCGCGCGGTCTCGGCGACGACCATAAGATCTGGCTGGCGGACGAATCTGACGCGTGCAAATGGCGCCCGCTGCACGATTACGACGCCTATCTGCCGGAACGGTATCAAAACCCGCCGGAAGCGGCCAAAAAAGCCGGACATCATGGCGGCGATTTCTATCTGGTCAAGGATTTCGTCGATGCGATTCGCACGGGCGAGGAGCCGGAGGTCAACGTGTACCGCGCCTGCGAATGGACGGCTGTCGGTCTTCTGAGCGAGCTGTCCGTCACAAACGGAGGCCGCACGATGGAGGTTCCGAACTTCCGCAAAAATATGCCGTCTGCCGAAAAACGAATCAAACTCTGACGTCAAAAACACCCCGGATTGCAGTTTGGCTGCGATCCGGGGTGTTTGCAAAATGAGGAAAAACGTAGATGGACTCTTTCAGAAGAGGCATTTCTGCCCTCGACGGAAAGCGATCGGCCGCTTTGCACTGTCATGCGCGGCGTGTTTGCGTCCGCACATTCACGGCATCATGCAGAAAATGCGTTCCATTGTCAGATAGGCCTGTTCGCGCGTGTAAAAGCTGAGCGGAGCGAAGCGGCCGCCGCCGACGCCGTTCATGATGCCGGCAGAGGCGACAAAAGCGACATATTCTTTTGCCCATGCAGCAATCGTACTGCCGTCGGAGAATGCTGGCGCCGTTCCGCCGGCGGCGATGCCGCCTAATTTAGCCGTGACGGTGAGCATTTTTGCGGCTTCTACACGTGTAACGGCGCCGTTTGGCCGGAACGTACCGTCCGCGTAACCGTTGATGATCCCTAATGCATAGGCCGCCAAGACATACCGGTCGGAAGTGTCCGGAAACGGATAACTGGAGATAAAAGCGTCAAGCGTCCGGCCGGTCTTGGAGAGAACCAATTCATCCAGCGTGCAGTCTTTTCCGCGCGCGAGCAGCGTGACGGAGAGGCGGGCCAGCTCGGCGCGGGTCAGATTGGAACGATAAGCGCAGCAGAATGCATTTGGAATCAAGCCGTTGTCATACGCACTCTGAATTTCAGGAATCGCCCAATTGTCCGGCTGATCGCACAAAGCATCCGCAGGCCGGCCGGTCAGCGATACGAAGCCGTAACGCCCGTCAGATGTTTTGACACGGCCTAGGTCCTCCGAAAAAGAATAGGCTTCTGTGAATGGCGCGGTGTGCAGTGTTCGCCCGGTCTTATCAATATAATAGAAGCCGTCTGCGGTGGAGACTGCTGCGACACCGCAGGAGAAGGGTTCAGCCGTCAGATACTGGGGCTGAATCACCACGGTATTGTCCAATGCGCAGTAACCGCTCAATTTGCCGATGTCGTGTGAAAAAAGACCTTCCCCATACCGGCCGGTGCCGTCGGCGTCAAACGGATAGAGCTTGCCGCTTTGGTCTGCGGCGTAAAACTTTCCTTCGATGCAAATCGTTGCATAGGCGCCGGAAAAAACATGAAAGACGCCGTTGCGATAGGTATACCAGAGATCCGAAATGACCGGTGCGATGACCTGCTTGCCGGAAAGCGTGTCCACGCCCCAAAGGTGCGTGGAGCGGGCGTTATAAATGACAAGCCCGTCTTCTACGGAGAGAACCATGCCCCAGTCACTGTCCCAATAAACGTTGCTTGCATAATCGACGACGATATCCGGCATGGCGGAAGGGTCCAAAACGTCTACGAGCGTCTGAAGTTCCTGCGGCAGTGTAAAGATGCCTTCGGCGGACGCGGATACGATGGCATATCCGCCGGAAAACGGCGAACCACTCCGGCTGGAACGAACGGGTAGGTCGCGCCCGCCGCGGATCGAATGCAGCGCTGCAGTCTGCGATCCGCCGGGAACGGTCAAAAACGTGCCGTCCGATACGCCGGAAAGAAAGATGCGCGTATCATAATAGTAGGCGTTGTTTGTTCCGAGGGATTGCACTGTCTGCCCCTGCCGGTCAATCAAATACCAGGTCTGGACATCCGGCGTCTGATCGGAAACGCCGGGTACAACGGTGGCGACGGCGGCAAGGCCTTCGCTGAAGTCCATCGCAATATCCCAATTGCAGTCGATGACCAACTTGCCGGAGGGATCCAAATATCCCCACTTTTTGCCGTCAAAGACGCGCGCCAGTCCGTCGTGAAAATCACCGGCGTTCGCCCAGACCGGATCGATTTGAAACCGGATAGAAGCCGTGTCAGCGGCTGAAACCGGCAGAAAACCGGAAAAAAGTGAGATAATCAGCGCAAAAGCACAGACAAAGGGAATCCATTTCGATTTCATCGGAAAAACCTCGATTCAAAAAAGTCAGACGTGTTTGGGAAAGTCGGGCAGCGTCAGCGCGTCGGAAAACTCGACTGCGGGTGAAACGGTGCAGTCAGACATACTGCACGGGCTGGACAGGCGCGGAAGCGCCTTTGGAAAACAGAGTTTCAGCGTGTGGCTTTCGGCGGTGCTGTCGGAAACCATCAGCCCGTGGTACAGGCGCACAACCGCCCACACGAGCTTGACGCTGGCTGTATATGCTGTGGAAAATGTTTCAGGCGCCTTGTGAAGCAGCTCTGCCAAAGCCTCCGCGCTGACGGGAAAGGGGAGGGCGGCCGAAGGGATGGAGAAACACACAAATAGATGCGTCCGTGTTGCCCCTTCGGATAGGTCGACCGGCATGGGCTTCCCAGGCACGCAGCGGCTGTGATACAGCAAAACATCCAAAGCGTTATAGAGCATCATCATAAAATGGTTCAGATGCCCGTACAAAATTGCACCATGCCGCTCATGCGAACGCTGAAAAGAAAGCAGGAGACCGGCGCTTGTCAAAGAATCGCCGAGCTGAGCAGCAGCGTGATCGAGCAGCATGCCGAACGTAAACGGAACGGCACCGCCGGGCAGATCGTCGTCCGGGTGATTCAGGGTGCGCAGTGTACTGTTGTTGACGTATTTGTGCAGCATGTGCGCGTAGTTCTGCATTTTCTCAGCGACGGCGGGCGGCAGTGCTGCACGGTATCGATTGGAAAGGATCAACATGGAAGAAGCGATGATGCGGAGCCAATCCAGATCATCCTGATCCGGCTGCATGGACAGCGCACAAACATTGACATCCACATCCTCGCGGATGGTCAGCATGGAAACCTCTGCCGTCAGGTCGCGCAGTTCCAGACAGAACCAGCGGTGATTCAACAGCATTGAAAAGATGCTCTTTGCAGTTGTCGGACGGGACGGCAGCTCCAGATCTGCGTCAGCCAGAAGCTTGGCAAGCGGAAGCCCGCAAGGGTTTCTTTGAAGCGTGTTTCGGGCTGCTTGATTGGCAAAAACGGTCACGCTGTTTCGCAGCAGAACGATGCCGTCGGACAGAGAATCGAGCATTTGAAGAAAAAGCGGATCATCAAAAAAAGCCATTGACAAGCGGCCTCCTTTCTGAATGAGCCGGCTGTTTCATTTGGTTCGCAGTGATTCTGGCCAACATAAGTATACCACAATTCGACAAAAAAAACCATATTTAGACGCGCTGCGACAAAAAAACATGCAAATATCTGGTCAAGCGACAGCTTTGATTGGAACAGAATTGCGAAAAGACACACGGAACCCCGCAAAAGCACAGGGCAAGGTTGACAAGAAGCAGGATGTGATGTATACTGAACGTATCGGATTTGCATATCGGGCAAAAACACGCATACGCTGAATGGCGGGGGTGTTGCCGGTGCTTCGAATCAAACGGCGTTCAGCGCTCATTCTGCCGCTGACGGTTCTGGCGGTTGCATTTGCTTTCTGGATGCGTGTCGGTCCGGTGATTCCGGTCGACGGCGCAGCAGCGCAGACCTATCAAACGGTCGTACTGGACCCCGGACACGGTGGGGCGGATGGCGGTGCCGTCGGCCGGAACGGGACACAGGAAAAAGATATCAATCTGACCATCGCTGCCAAAACAGCAGCCTTTTTACAGTTTTTCGGCGTCGACGTGGTCATGACCCGAACTGACGACCGCTCACTCCATTCGTCGGGGGCAGTAACGCTGCGGCAGCAGAAAATAGAGGATTTGCAGCGCCGGTGTGCGTTCACCATGCAGCAGAAATCGCCGGTTTACCTCTCGATTCATCAGAACTTTTATACAGATATGGTTTCGCACGGGGCGCAGACGTTTTACAGCAGCAAAAATACCGGCGGCAAATCGCTGGCAGAGATGGTGCAGAACGACCTGAAAAAAGTCCTTGGCGCAGAAAACAGCCGGAAAGCGGCGCCGAACCCCAACAAGAACTATCTGCTGGATCATTTGACATGTCCGGCAGTGATTGTGGAATGCGGCTTTTTATCCCACCCGGAAGAAGAAGCAAAGCTTTGCAGCGCAGATTATCAGAATCAACTGGCGTTTTCCATCGCGATGAGCGCAATGCGCGCCATTGGCGAAGGGCTTGCGCCGTAAAGAAAGGCAGATCAACGAAAGATGGCACAGCAACGGATGAAAACAGCGTATGTATGCGACAACTGCGGATATGACAGCGCCAAATGGTACGGCAAATGTCCGTCGTGCGGCTGTTGGGACACCCTGAAAGAAATCAAAATCGAACCGGATGCACCGTTTTCGGCGGGCAGCGGCCGAATGCTTCCGTCCGATTCGCCGGAAAGGCTCGACACGCTCACCACAGAAGACGCGCTGCGGTTCCAAACGGGGTTTGCCGAATTGGACCGCGTCTTGGGCGGCGGCGCGGTCAAAGGTTCGCTCGTCCTGATCGGCGGCGAACCGGGCATCGGGAAATCGACCCTGATGCTGCAAATCTGCCGTTCTCTTGCCAAAATCGGACAGGTGCTGTACGCCTCAGGCGAAGAGTCCAAACGCCAGATCAAGCTGCGCGCCGACCGGCTCGGCGTCAGCGATCCGAATATCTTAGTTATGGCGGAAACAAAACTGGAAGCTGTTCTTTCTGTGTGCGAGACGACACATCCTGCGGTCTGTGTGGTGGATTCTATTCAGACTATTTATAAAACAACCGTAACAGCAGCGCCGGGAAATGTCACACAAATCAAGGAGTGCGCCATGGCGCTGCTGCGCATGGCAAAAAGCACGGGCACCATTGTTTTTGTGGTTGGCCACGTCAATAAAGACGGCGAAATAGCCGGCCCGAAAATTTTGGAACATATGGTGGACTGCGTCCTGTATTTTGAAGGGGAACAGCAGAATGCCTACCGGATCCTGCGCGCCGCCAAAAACCGGTTCGGTTCGACGAATGAAATCGGCGTCTTCGAGATGAATTCAAACGGGCTGGCTGAGGTGGCGAACCCTTCCGCAGCGCTGCTGTCCGGGCGGCCCTCTCATGTTCCCGGAAGCTGCATTACAGCCGTAATGGAGGGCACCCGTCCGATTCTGGCCGAAGTGCAGGCGCTCGTTTCCCCGTCTGTCTTCGGCAATCCGAGGCGAATGGCCTCTGGAATTGACTACAATCGTGCAGCTTTGCTGCTTGCCGTGTTGGAAAAACGCGCCGGTCTGCTCATCAGCAATCAGGATGCATACATCAACGTTGTTGGCGGTCTGCGGATTGACGAACCGGCGGCCGACTTAGCGACGATCATCGCGCTGGCGTCGAGCTTCCGGGACAAACCGGTGCAGGAAAACACCGTTGCGTTCGGCGAAGCGGGACTGGCAGGTGAGCTGCGCCGCGTGACGATGCCGGATCTGCGGATTGCCGAAGCAGCCCGCATGAAAATCACGCGTATCGTCTGCCCGGCTGCGGGCGACGCACATTTGCCCCGGGTGGACGGCGTGGAAGTTGTCCGCGTCCGCTCCGTGCGGGAAGCGATTGAAGCCTGTCTTTCCTGATTTTGAAAGAGCAGCATCTATTTTTTACGGCGGACGGAATTTTCATTCCGTCCGCCGTTTTTGACGCATGCCAGAAAGTCAAAATCAGAAAAGGCAAATACAGCACGCAATGAAAAACGGAAGAAAAAAGTCGAAAAAAATGGCAACATGCTTGACACGGGCTCGAAGGCATGGTATAATGAACGCATATGACAGAGCTTGACGTGATTTCTTGATCAAGTTGCGATATAAACAGCTGATTTTTCCCTCCCGAAAACGCAGAATGCATCGCTGCTGCGCTGCTTCTGCCTCATATCATATCAGTACAAGCACACACAGATTCCTTCGCAAAACGGAATTGCAATCCATAAGAGACCTTGTTGCCTGAAAATGTCAAAATAGACGAATCAAACAGCATGAGATGGAGCGGTGATGTACATGAACAAAAAATGGTCGGAGTTTATCATGGAAATTCCAGCAGCAGACAAAGACAGTGTCCTGCTGTGCAGCACCATGGGGTTCAATGTGATACGGGTCAAAAGAGAATCAGACGCATACCGGGCGTATGTGGAAAAGACAACAGATCACTTGACGCCAACACAAGAAAGCACGCTTGAAAAAAGTGAATATTCAAACAGGTTGTCTGCAATCTGTTTTCTTTTCTATGGTGCTGCGCAAACAAAAACCTATGCTGTACCTTAGCAACTTGTATCGCGGTAAGACCACTGAGGTAATACCAATGGTGAAAATTCATGCTGTGCCAAAAATACTTCAGATTGCTACTCCAACGGCACAGCCAACTGCTGCAACGGCCGCTAACGGAGCCGCTGCCACCGCACGCGCGAAACGGCAGCATATCTCTGATATGCTGCCGTCTCTCCGAAAAGCTTGTAAAGGGTGTTTTGGATGAAAAAAAAGAAGACAAGCAAACTTGCCGATATTCGATTGGTGCTCCGCCCGTTCTGGCAAAAAGACAAAGGCTGCGTGATTGTATACATCTTAGCGGATGCAGTTGGAGGCACATTTGACAATGTCGTTTGGCTGATGGTAATCTCCACGATGATTCAAATGGTTGAAAAAGGCGCGAGCCTGTGGCACATCGCTTTGGCGGTCTTTGCGATGCTGGCCGGATGTGAGCTGCTGACTCAAATTTTAACTTTTGTCTGGCGACAATATACACAGCCGCATTGTAAAATGATTAAAGCGCAAATCAACCGGGAGGTTTTTGAACGCCTGAAAAAGACGGACTGCCAGTATTTTGATTCCCCGGAGTTTTTTGATCGGTTTACGGTGACGTATGGGCAGTATGCAGACTATGCCGAGTCGGCGATGCAAACGCTGTCATGGTTCATCGGAACCTTTGTCACGGTGATTGCGCTGATTGCTTATATCGCCGTACAAAACTGGATCGCCATTGTGGTTGCTGTCTGCATGATGGTGATCCAGGCGTTGATTGAATCAAAGCGCAACCGGCTGAACAAAGCGCGCGATGACAGCAACGCGAGAAGCCAGCGTGAGAAGAAATACTTCCATCAGACGCTGATTTCAAGGGATGCAGCGATGGACCTGAAATCGACCTATCTCTCCGAGCTGATGAAAGAAAAGTATGAACAGGCCGTGACGACGTCCATTCGGAACAACAAACGCTATGATATCAAAGGAAACTTTCTGACGCTTTACAACAACCTGGCGGAATTAGGCGGTCTTGCCATCGTCCAGTTTGTGACGTGCGCATTGGTGCTGGCGGGAAAGGTCAGCATCGGCGCTCTGGTCGTTTTGACCTCGGCGACCAGTGAACTCGCATATAAGCTGCAGCAGTTCTCTTGGATGTACCGCGAGGCCGGTGAAATTGCGCTCAACGGCGAGCGTATTCGGACGTTCCTGGAGCAGCCATCGCCGATTGAACAGAGCGAAAGCGAGCGTCCGGCGCCGAAAACAGACGGCGAAAACTATGCGTTCACGCTGCAAAACGTTTCGTTCTCCTATCCGGAGTCGAGCTTTGCACTGAAAAACCTGAACATGACGATCCCGGCGGGCGGCAAGATTGCGATCGTCGGCGAAAACGGCGGCGGCAAAACAACGCTGACAAAGCTCCTGCTGCGCCTGTATGACCCGCAGAGCGGCGAGATTCTGCTGAACAGCCATCCGCTGACCGACTATGACATCGAAGCCGTCCGCCATAGCATCGGCGTCGCCTTCCAGGATTGCCCGGTCTACGCCCTGACCATGCGCGAAAACCTGTCGGTCTACTGTGATGTCAATGATGAAACGATTCAACGGGTTTCCGAAAGTCTGCCGGTTGACGAGATTCTGAAAAAGAATGAAGCAACCTACGATACGCAGATCACGCGGCAGTTTGACAACCACGGCATCATGCTCTCCGGCGGCGAACGCCAGAAACTCTCTGTTGCCCGCGTGATGACGGAGAAGTTCGGCATGCTGATCTTCGACGAACCGACAGCGGCGCTTGATCCGCTTGCCGAGGAACGGCTGAGCCAGACCATCCTGAGCGCCGGCAACAAAACGACGACCATCCTGATTTCGCACCGACTGTCCAACGTCGTGAATGCGGACTACATCTATGTGTTCCGTCAGGGCGAGATCGTCGAATCGGGGACGCACAAAGACCTGATGGCTGCAAACGGCTACTACGCCGAAATGTTCACGACACAGGCGAAAAACTACCAAAACACGGCTGAAGCGGCAACGGCATGAAAATCTTCGTCATTGATACGGGGCTGTCCGCTGCTTTCCGGACGACACGGAACAGCATTCGCAGGCTCTCGCTGGTAAGAGAAGGAGAAACCGTCGTTCAAACGGCAGATGGTTTCGACACGGATGGACATGGCACAGCCGTTGTCCGGATCATTGACCGGCTGGTTCAAGGCTGTGAAATCACGTCCGTCAAGGTCAGCGAAAAAAACTTTGACCAATGGCTGCTGGATGCACTGCGCCATATCCTCGCAAACGAACGGCCGGATGTGATCAACCTGAGCTGCGGCGTCACACGGAGTCAAACGATTCCCGCGCTGAAAGACGTTTGTCAGCAGTTGCAGAAAAAAGGCGTTCTCCTGGTGGCGGCGTTCTGCAACGACGGAACCATGACCTATCCGGCATCTTTCCCGTCGGTCATCGGCGTCGACGTCTCGGACCGCTATCATAAAATCGGCTCATACGAATATGTCGATGATACGGTGAACATCCGTACCGCTGCTGCATCGTGGCGGCTTCCGGCGCTGGACAGTCAGTCGATGAAAACATATTCCGGCAACAGCTTCAGTACGCCTGTTTTCACGGCGAAAATCGTGAAGCTCCTGCAAAGCGGCATCCCGGCAGACAAAATCCGGGATACGCTGAAAGCGCAGGCAGATCACCGGGCAAGCGTCGAATGTGCGGCAGAAGAACCGGAAAAACGGCCGGCGATCAAACAAGCCATCGTTTTTCCGTTCAATAAAGAAGTCCATGCGCTGGCGCGCTGTGAAGACATGCTCGATTTCCAAATCGCAGCCTTTTGCGACTTGCCCGCGTCCGGGCGGGTCGGCGTGCCGGTCAGGGAACTGATTGGCAGCGGCAGTGAACAGGTCATCCGTGATTTCAATAATGAAACACAGTTATAAAGATGACGATGTTGCATAGGAGCACAAAGGAAGGATGTAATAATTCAAAATGTATCGTTCCCAACTATTTATTCATTTTTTTGATATCATTTTTGCATTACCCTCTTGAAAAAGTATAACAAATACAGTATAATATTAAGGAACACTAACTTAATTTCCGAGAAGGAGGGAATATATTGCGCACTGTAAACGAAGAAGCCCGCAGGGCAAAAACAATCGATATCATGGAAAAATGCTATGACTGCTATGCGGAGAACGGATTTTCCTCTGTCGGAATAAAAGCTATTGCGGACGCCTGCGGCTGTAGCGTTCCGAACCTGTATCAGTATTTTGACAATCTCGATGACCTTATTGTTAAGTCCACCGAATACTGTATGAGTAAGGTTGAAGATGAGTTTATGGCGAAAGCCCCCACGGAT
>CAJLFQ010000017.1 GCA_905205975.1 uncultured Eubacteriales bacterium
CGGCTTATACAGCCGGTGGATATGGTTTTATCCGTCAAATGGTTAGACTTCAAAGAACGCGTCTTCCACGAGGGCGCAGATGAAATGGTAAATGGCGATGTGGTATTCCTGCACTTCCGGCGTCCATGTGCTCGGCGCTTTGATGGGAATATCGAACAGCTCGCCCATTTTGCCGCCGCCTGCGCCGGTCAGCGAGATGGTCTTCATGCCCTTCTGCGCTGCCGCGATGCCAGCCGCCAGAACGTTTTCTGCGTTGCCGGATGTTGAAATGCCGATCAACACGTCGCCTTCGCGGCCGAGACCCCAGAGCTGCTGGGCATACATCAGGCGCGGATCCGTATCGTTGGCAACAGCGGACATGATCGCCTGCTGTGTCGTCAGGTCAATCGCCGCCAGCGAACCCTGAAGCTTATTCGCCATCAGGACGCCGGTTTCGCCGTAGGTTGACAGATCCATCTTATCTTCTTCCGACAGCGGACGCTGGCGCAGGAAGCCTTTCAGCAGTTCGCCGACGATGTGCGCGCTGTCTGAGCTGGAGCCGCCGTTGCCGCAGCAGAAGACGCGGCCGCCCTTGGCATAGCATTCGCAAATCGCCACCACAGCCATTTCAATCTGCGGAATCAGATCCACAAGCTGCGGATTTTTCTGGCAGAAACGCTCATACAGCGTTTCTTTTGAAATCAGTTCCTTCATGTTCGGCTCCTTCTGTTGTTATGCCTGTTCCTGCGCGCGCAGCTCCATCAGGTTGTGATAGAGGTTCGGAAGCGAAATCTTGTGGTCGACGCAGAAATGCCAGCCTTTGCCTGCAACGCTGGTCGGACGGTTGACGATATTCTTCCGCGGGCGATAGTAGTAGTTCGGATCGTCATAGCCGATCTTGCAGCGATAGTCGCCGAGGTTGATGAGGTCGAAGTTGCCCGTCGTGATGCGGAAGGTCGGGTAGCCGAGGTTTCTCGCAATGGAAAGACCCTTCAGGAAGACCTCCGGCCCAATAACGCCGGAACCAAAGTTCATGTAAACGCCGTTGTCCAGATGGGCAATCGAATAGCACATCTTATGGAAGTCGATGCCGCTGCATTTACCGATGGCGGCGAAATCGACGGTCGGATGCTGGTGGATGATATCTGTGCCGAGGGCGATGTGGTATGTTGCCGGGATGCCAAGCTTCCATGCCTGATACAGGACACAGTCATCGCGGTGCGGGAAGCGTTCGGGATGTTCGTCGATGTAGACAGCCAGTGCTTCGCCATAGCCGAGGTCACGTCTTGCGCCTTCCTGAATCGCCTCATTCATCCAAGCGCCGGTTTCTTCCCACATGCCGAACGAGCCGTCTTCGATGGCGGTCGGAACGTCTTCGCTGGTACCGCCGTTGTAGCAGAGCTCAAAGTCGTGGATGCTGCATGCGCCGTTGCCGGCCAAATGCGTGACAAAGCCCTCTTTCATCAGGGCAATCAGGAAACGGGAAAGGTTGTTCTTGATTACATGAGCGCCCATCGAGAGGATGACCGGAGCGCCGCACTTGCGGGCCGCGATGATGCGTTTGCAGAGTTCGTCAAAGTCAGGATTTTCATATTTTTCAACGGGATCGTCCAGGTTGAAGAGGTTATCGATCCGAACCAGATTATGGCGGTTCTTGACCGAATAGGTCGTGATGTTGTCAAATGAAAGCTGACCCGGAATTTTCACGTTTTTATCGTTGGTATCGTTCATGAAAAACTGTCCTTTCTGTTGGAAGATTCATTCAGGGCATATGACGCAATCAGCCGCCTTATGCCACATATATTATACCACAACCACGCCCCAATGGCTACGGTTTTTCCGCGTTTCCCCGAAAAAAACACGCTGTCCGCGCTGTATCGAAAAGCACTCACACGGGATATACCCATATGGCAGTTCGCAATGCAATTGGTGATGCGCCCGAGAGAGGGGCTTCGTCATTTCCTCGTTTATCGAAATGCGCGTTTTGAACCGGCAGGCGCTTCTTTCGCAAAACGCACTGCGTGACCTGTTGGAATCAGAATGAATCGTCCATGCCGCAGTCTTTGCTGCCGAGAATGGTTTCTCCATCAAGATTGCCGGCAGAAGAACGCTTTTTATCCTCACAACCGCACAAGAAGCAGAAACTGCGTCGGCCCCGCCTTCTCCCCCCCTCATCGCGCTCAATCGGCTGTTTCCTCGCGATGCAGCACGTTTGGAAAGGCGGATCGCATCACGCGCCGCACGTCAGCGTCGTATCATCTGTCAAAGCGGATTCCACATCTGCCGTCGTTATCAGCGCGTTTCTCTGTAAATAACGGATGGCGCGCAGTGCACTTTCATGGGCTTCCTGAGAAGAACCAGCCACCGCATCCGTCACAACGCGGATGTGATAATCATGCTGGTGGGCGTCAACCGCTGTATAGTGAATGCAAACATCTGTCAATCCGCCGATCAGATAGAGTGTGTCAACCCCAAGCCCTTTTAGCAGAATTTCCAGATCGGTGCCAAAGAATGCGCTGTAGCGGCGTTTGGAAATCCGGTATTCTCCCGCGATCGGATAGGTCAGCTTGGCATAGTCGTTCTCCGGACGGTCTTCCACGCAGTGAATCCCCTCGGAGCCGTCCAGCTCCCGGCCAAAATCCACCATATCAGGGCGGTGACACTCCTTGATTTGGATGACGGGCAGCTTCTTCGCCCGGAACACATCCAGCACGCGCTTTCCGCTGCGGATAACCGTCCAACGTGGGTCGCCCATGTTGTTCTCGTTCATTTCCATGAAGTCCTCCTGCTGAATGTCAATGACCAGCAGGGCGCTTTTTTCTCTAATTTCATCCGATAACCTCCGTGATTTGATCAATATATCCTCTGTAAAACCACGGAGACCACTAATAACGGTCCATATTCTTTCCGAGGGATTCGCTCACCAAAGCATCCTCCTTTTTCTGTCTGCCGCACCGGTTCAAAGCTGGAAAAGCATTCCGCTCTGCGCCGGTCATGACTGCGGTGACGCATATGCAGACAGCCGCAGCAGTACAGACTGCTGCGGCTGTGAACGGGCTTTTCTGCATCGCCGTTTGCGTGCAGGTATTTTTAAAAATAGCTGACTTTGATCCGCTTGCCCATCTTGCGCAGGCATTCGGACAGTTCGTCTACGAGCCGCATTTTGATGTTGAAGTTGATCGGCAGATTCGGGTTCTGATGCGCCGGGTTGATCGCCCGGCCGACATAGAAGTTGATATCGGTCGCTTCTTCAAACAGCAGACGCGCAATCTGAGACGCACCGTCTTTCTTGCACGTCCAGTCGTTATAAAGGCGGTTTTCTCCGATGTAATCTTTTGCGTAGGTCAGCACCTTGTTGATGGTGATGACGCCTTCCGTTACCAAGTCGACGCCTTCAATCTGAGCCGTCGGCGGGATATCCGGGTCATAGAAGTTCAGATCCGGGATCAGCGGCTTGTGCAGGAAGTTGGCTGCGATGGTAGATGTCGTCCCGCCGCAGACGATATGCTTGCCCTCTTTGCCGAAGAAAAGAGACATCATCTTGTCGCAGTCTTCCCGGTTGGACGGCGGACCAATGAGCAGGTTCATCGGCTGGCGGCGGCGGATCTTCACCGCGCAGACCGTGGTGTCATCCCCCGGTTCTCCGCCGTAAAGGCGCTTGCATTCGTCCAGCAGAATGGTCGAGAGCGTTTTCGCCGTGAATCCGAGATCCGCGCCGCTGACCGGCTCCATGAATGAAATGATATCATCCCGCTGCCAGCCAAAATTTAGGCTTTTGCCGACGCCGGCATGAATAGCGCCGTCGCTGAAGCACAGGAAAATATCATTTTCCCGCAGCGCCACACGGGATCGGCTGATTTCCTTGCCGCCGATCGACATGACGGTTTCAGGCATATCGACATATTGTCCGTCCCGCAGCAGAACGACATGCGGGTTGTCATACTGAATGATTTCCGCTTCTTCGTTCTTGTTGAGCAGGATAATCGTAAACGTTGAATACGCCACGCCGCGCACCGCACAGACCGGCAGCGTCGCCGCAATGGTCTCGACGCAGTCTTCCAGCTTCATGCCTTCCGACATCATGGTGGAAATAATCTTGGATGTCAGCGTGGAGAGGATGTTTGCTTTGACGCCGCTGCCCATGCCGTCTGCCAGGACAACGATATCGCGGCCGCTTTCCTGGCGGATGATTTCTACGCGGTCACCGCAAAGCTGCTCGCCCTGTTTATTGACGCTGCAATAGGCGATGTCTGCACAGAGATTATTCATCTGCGATCGACTCCTTCAGTTTGGTGAGTGCAATCTTTGTTTCCGCAGTTGTCTCACCGAGCAGCGAGGCAATCTCCTGAACCACGCGCATCTGTTTTTCGACCACTTTGTCGGCAATGTCGATGGTTCGATGGCTGAATTCCTCTTTTTTGGCTTTTTCGTTTTCCTCATCTGTCACGTCGCGCATGATGCAGATGATGATGCGGTACTCTTTGTCGTAGGTAATTGTCTCTTCGACATAGCGGTTGTATTCCGCCAGGTAGCTGCGGCGGTTGCGAATGCTTCGACCCGTTTCGCGGACATTGATAAAGTCTTTCGGGTCCAGAATGCGGATCACCTGTTCGCCCATGACATCTGAACGGCTTCTGATGTTCATGATGCGCTGTGCCGCGTCGTTGATCTGCTGAACCTCCAGCTCATCGTTCAAAACAATGATGCCGTTTGGCGTGTTGTTGATGATGTTATCGGAGAAGCTCTCGGCTTTTTCCTTCAGGAACGGGAGGCACATCGTCAGATCGGCTTTACCCTGTGCAACCGCAACCGCCTTTTCGCGGCAGGTATTATACCCGCACGAGCCGCAGTTCAGCTCATCTTCCGGTTTTGTTTTGCCCATTTGACGGAGAATTTCTTCGATTTCACGCGCGCCCGGACGGATCTGGTTCACGCCGATATAGCTGTGTGATTTGTGAATCTGGTTGTCTGCGAGCGGTTCAACGACAAAATCCTTTTGACCGGCGTAAGAGGCGACACTCTGATAGTCGCGGACCGGAGAGGCATGGTATTTCTCCATGACCGGGCCGCTGACACAGCTGCCGCTGCACATGGACATTTCAATGAAGCACTTGTGAATCTCGCCGTTTTCAATGTCTTTCAAGGCCGCCAAGCAGTTTTCTGCACCGTCGATTGCCATATAGGTATAGTCCGGCTGCGAGCAGTCCATCGTTTTCAGGATGCCGCCGCAGGTCGGGAACAGGCGTGCGCGGCTTTCTTCTGCGGTATCCGACGCATTCTCCGGGGTAATTTCTTTTTCAGCGAGCATGCGCGAAAGTTCTTCAAAGGTCAGCACGCAGTCAACGATGCCGGGATAGCGTTCCGCTTCGTCTTTTTTGGCAATGCAGGGCCCGATAAAAATCGTCTTTGCGCCGGGGTAACGGCGTTTGATGTCCAGCGAATGCGCCTGCATCGGCGACATGACATCCGCCAGATTGCGGAGAACGGCCGGGTGATACTTTTGAATCAGCAGATTGACAGAGTGGCAGCAGGAAGAGATGACGACATCCCGTTTGCCTTCCGCCAACAGATGTTCATATTCTGTTTTGACCAGCGTCGCGCCGATTGCTGTTTCTTCGGCGGCCGCAAAGCCCAGTTTTTTCAGGGCGGCCTCCATGGAGCGGATGCCGACGCCGTTGAAATTTGCGACAAAGGAAGGGGCGATGCTTGCAACAACCGTTTCGTTTTCCGCAATCAGGCGCTTCGCTTTTTCGGTATCATCGACGATTTGTTTTGCATTTTGTGGGCAGACAACAAAGCACTGTCCGCAGAGGATGCATTCTTCCGGGGATATATGCGCCTGATTGTCCGTAAAGCGGATAGACTTCACCGGACAATGGCGGATGCATTTATAGCAGTTTTTGCAATTTGATTTTTTCAGTTTCAGAAATTCTGTCGCCACAAGATTCATCCTGCCTTTCTGGTTATTTGCCGATTTGTGTGCGCTTTTTCTCTGCTTTTTCCATGAAGCGTTCTTTGCCGACGAGGAAGCGTTCATGCGTTCCATGGCCGACTTCTCCCGCTTCGTCTGACATTGTGACGCGGAAAACAAGGCGCCGGCCATCGATTTCGGTCAGTTCGCAGGTGCAGGTCACCGTCATGCCGACTGGCGTCGCTGCGGTGTGGGAAAGATTGACCTGCGTTCCGACAGATGTCATCCCCGCTTCCAGCTGACCTTTCAGACAGCCGCAGCAGCAGGCTTCCGCAAGCGCCAGCAGCATCGGCGTTGCAAAAACCGGCAGTTCACCGCTGCCGACCGTTGCTGCGGTATTGGTTTCATCCACAAGGACGCTGGTTGAATAAGTCAATCCGGTTTCAAGCATTTTCGCCAGTTCCTTTCTGTGTTTGGCAGTGCGGCAGGACGCGTTCATTGAAGAACGTTTCCGTCGTATCCGGAGAAAGCGACACCAGTTCTCCATCCAGGGTTGCGCAGACGCCGTTCTGGCAGTTATTCAGGCAGAAGGTTCCGCTGAGTTCCACCTGATCCTGCAGCTGGTGCTCTGCAATCAGACGTTGCAGCGTCTGAATGACCTGCCGGGATCCTTTCAAATGACAGGAGCTTCCGATACATACCGTGATTTTCATGATGATATCCTTTCCTTTCGAGTCAAACTCAAGTCAAATCAAGTCAAACGCGATATCGAATGCCATGCAATCGTTTCAAATCATTTTGCAAGTACAGGCCGTTCCGATAAAGGATCCGGCTGGCGGTGCATTTGTTCGGAGAGATGCTTGGAAAGCAGCGCCAGCGAAGCCGCCATGTTTTCATTTTGAACGAGTACATGTTCCGGAACGTTCAGGTGTGTCTGCGTGAAGTTCCAAATCGCCATGACGCCGCCGCGGATCAGCGCATCGCACACCGATTGTGCGGCTTCTGCCGGTACGGCAATGATGCCGATCCGGATTTTTAACCGGCCGCAGAGATTTTCAAGTTTTTCAACCGGGAAAACGCCTTTCCCGTTGATTGGGCGGCCGACCAGGGAGGGATCATTGTCAAATGCAGCGACGATGTTGAGGCCGTAGTCACCAAATCCGTCATATTGCAGCAGCGCCCGACCGATGTTGCCCACGCCGACGATGACCGCGTTGTCGGCGTTGTCGTAGCCCAAAAAGCGTCGGAGATCGTCGATCAGGTTTTGTGTCACATAGCCGACCTTCGGGCGGCCGCCAGAGCTGACAATGGCGAGGTCTTTCCGCACCTGCACATCGTGCAGATGCAGCGCCTCGGCAATGGCCGTGGCTGAGATGTTTGCCGGTTTGACCTCCGGCAAAGCGTTTAGATAATTCAGATAGACAGGCAGGCGTTGAAGCGCCTGTTTTGAAATAGATTGCGTGCCCATGCGCCGTCTTTGCCGGCTCCTTTTCGTTCATTTTTGCCCATGCTGGACAGCATCTACATTATACCATGCCTGCGCGCTGTTTGCAATGGGAAATCGAGTGATTTTGGTAGCTTTTTATCGATATCATCTTGACGGATTTCGAGTGCCGCAAAATGAACGATATGCACCTGCATACTGCCCGTCTGATATTTCATTTTCCGTCCATGTCTTCCAGCCGTGCCAAACGGTTCCGGAGTGGCACAAATCTTGCGATTCGCGCCACTCCGGATGCACGGGCTTTTGAAATTGGGTTATCTGACTCCGCCGGTTTTCTTATGCTTCAGCCGATGGCCGCAGCGATGCCGATTCAAACACGCCGTCTTTCATGCGCAAAACCACGTCTGCCGCTTCCGCCACAGCCGGGTCATGCGTTACAACGATCACGCAGCGGCCATCTTCGTGCGCAAGCGATTGCAGAATTTCGACAATGTTGCGGCTGTTGCCGCTGTCCAAGTTGCCGGTTGGCTCATCGGCAAGGATCAGCTCACAGCCGGAGGCCAGTGCCCGGGCAATGGCAACACGCTGCTGCTCACCGCCGGAGAGCATTTTCGGCGTTCGTTTGAATTGTTCCGGCTGCAAGCCGACGCGCAGCAGCTGCTCCTTGGCAAGTTCGTCAGCTTCTTTTTTCTTCATCTTGCGTGCGTACAGCGGGTAAGCTGCGTTTTCCAAAACGGTTAGGTGCTGAAAGAGGTTATAGTTCTGGTAGATCACGGAAACGTGGTTGAGCCGGTATTGATCGCGGTTCATTTTTGCCGTCGGCTGGCCGTCCAGCGCAATTTCCCCACTTGCAGGCAAATCAAGCCCAGCCACAAGAGAGAGGAACGTCGTCTTTCCGCTGCCCGAACTGCCAATGATGCAGTAGAGCTTGGATTGCTCGAATTCGCATGTTGCACCGCGGACGGCCTGAACCGTTTGTCCGGCACTCCGGTATGCATAGGTCACGTCGGCTGCTGTCAGTGTTTTCATTGCTATTCCTCCACTTTCATCAATTTCATCGTGTTGATACGGCAAATACGCAGAACTGAGACGACTGCCCCAGCTAGATACGCAAGCAGAACCCATCCAACCTGCCGAAGGGCAGCTGTCGGCAGAGTCAACTCGATCAACGCAGCGCCTGCAATGCCCAGTGCGCCGCCTGCAGCCGTCAGGCAGACAAATTCCATCAGAACCAGCCCGCAGATCCGTCCTGTCGAAAGACCCAGACAGCGCATGACGCCAAATTCGCGGATCCGCCCCTTGGTAGACAGCCAGCTGGTCAGGATGCCCATACAGCAGCAAAGCACCAGCAGGACGTTTGCCAGCAGACGCAGCGTCGTCAAGTTGCCATCCAGCTGCGTCAGTGTTTTCAGGTATGTTTCATCCTGAATCAGCACGCCGCAGCGTTTATCTCGTTCCGGCAAAGCAAGCGACGGTTTGGCAAAGGTTTCGTAAAGCACTTGCCGCGTCTCTTCCAGCCGATTGTTGTCGCGAACGGCAAACGAGCAGCTGTCCGTTGTGAAAACCCGATCGATGTGTTCCGGCCAGCTCATCAGGAAGGGACAGTAGATCGCCTTTTCCTTCAGATTTCGAACCGTTCCGACAATGGTCAGGTCTCGCGGTTCAAACCCCTGCTCCTGTACGGTAAGCGTCTCTGTTTCGTCTGTCACCAGCTCTTCCGGCACAAGACAGACGGTTTGATTGGTCTGGAAGACATCCTCCGTCCATCCATCGCGCATCGTAATCACGGCGCCGGAAAGCGGTGACAAATCCTCCGTCGAAGCAAAATCCAGAATGCGCTGCATGGTATATGGTTCCGGTTCGGTCAGCGGAATCACCGCCGATGCGCGGACACGGTCAACAACGTCCGCCAGCGGATTCCCTTCTCCCCTGCCGACACCCATCAGCTGCTCCACAGTGCCGGACAGAATGTTCAAGTGGTCGCTGTTCCGTCCCTGCAAATCGGTCAGTACACAGCGAATTTCTGTTTCGTCTACCATGCGCTGCTGCGCCTTTTCCTGACGGGTAATCGCCCGACATAAAATGATGGCGGCGGCAGCGCAAATGGCAATCGCAGCCGCAATCGGAATATTCACCCACTTTCGCCGTACCATCGCGCGCAATGTCAGCAACGGCAATTCACTTCGTTTCATTGTGCATACCCTCTTTCTAATTGGATGTATTTTATTTTCTTGTTTGCATTAGGCTGCGGTTGGTGGTTTTTAGGGTGATCACGCAGGAAACGGCCAGCAGGACCATCAGCTCTGCTGCGGCGCTGAGGATGAGGGGCAGAAGATGGAATTCGACGTCGGTTTTCAGGACGAATCCGGTCAGCGTCTGGTAGAGCAAACCGCCCGCGGCGGCGCCCGCAGCGGCGGCAAGAGCGAAGAAGACCGCATTCGTCCCGATCTGCTGCCGGCGGAGCGTCTGCTTTGCAATGCCAAGTCGGCGCGCTGCCAGAACAGACGGCGTCAGCCAGCGGGTTGTCAGACTGAAGACGACCGCAGCAGCTGCGGCAAACGCGGCAAGACCGACAGCCAGCAGACGCAGCGCATTGTCGGCAACCGCTTTCAGCGCCGGGATCGTCCGGTGGTACTGCATGTTTTCATACACATAGTTGCCGCCCATACCTTTGGAGGCGAGATAGGCTTCAAACGCCTCTTCGCTCCCGTTTTTCAGAATCAGGGCGTTCAGATATGCCACATCCGGCTCTTCATACGCTTCGGCGTTGGGAACGGAGTTTTTCGGCACAAAGATCGTATCCGCGGTAAAGTTATACTGCCCAGGCTCAAACTCCGGCGCCGTGTAAATGCCTACGATTTCGTATGTTTTCTGCACATCAATGCGGTTCTCCGGCTGAAGCGTACGTCTGGCGTAGTAATAGTCGCTCGTCGCACAGCCATTCCCTAAGCTGATGCGCATATCATTTTGAACAACACCCGTGTCGTAGTAATCCAGTTCCAGTGAATCGCCGACGGACAAGTTGTTGTAGTCGGCAAATGCCGCGCTGACCAGGCAGACGCTGCTGCCTGATTCATATTCCTGATTCGTAAACCGTCTGCCTTCCAGTATGTCAGCAATCCCCGTATTGAAATTGTAGCTGCTGTCGAGGTTGTCGGTCAAGACGACGGCGGCGGAATTCTGGTTCATCTCCGTCCATGGAATGATCTGCTCCTTCCAGACGCGGCCTTCTTCCGTTTCCAGATAATCCCGCCAGTCGCCGGTGTATTCTGCGTAGAACGGCAGTGACCCTTCCGGCGGTGCATAGTAATATGTTTCAACCATCCCTGGCACTGGGTATTCTGCCAAGTTCAGGTTTGGATTTTCTAATTTAGTCGCAAAAACATCGTGCAGATACATGCCTTCACAAAAATCCAGCGCCATGTAATCCCTTGCTTCTGCCCTGTATTCAGGTGGATATGGTTTACGCACTTGGCGTATAACGCCATCTTCTCCGGTTTCTCGCTGTAATTCCATCGTATACCCGCGGAAGAAAGCCCGGACAAGATACTGTTTGCCCGCCTCAAACGGCCAAGATCCATCCGGTTCGCAAGGCACTGGCGAAAAGCTATAGAGACGGTCTCGAGTAAGGGCAAGTTTTTGGCCGGTCAACGCATAGCAATCCATCGCAGAAATATCTGCCAAAACTTCGAACCAAGCCGTATACCTTTTTTCACCATGTATAATGCGTATGCCTTTTGTTGTTTCATCTGATATATCTATGATTTCACCTTCCTGTGTATCGTCCACGATGGAAAGGCATCGAACCGCCAGTGTGCTGAAATTATAGGTGGAAAAGTCGTAATACCGGTCATAGTAGGAAGGATCTGCCGTTCCAGAGGAGAGACCCTTCGCATTCAGGAGTGCCGCGCTGAGCAGACCACTGTGCTCTGCTTTTAAGGCGTCCGGACTTTCCAGCGCCGTTTTTGCAATCGTTTCTTTGCCATAGGTCACTGTGCCGTCACGCCAATAGAAATCACCGTTTTCTTGTTTCAAGCCGCCGATTCTCCATTTTTCAAGAAAGAAATCCAAATCCAACGGCAGCGAAATCGCCAGCGTCGTATATCCGGTTTCCACTTCCCGCAGCAAACCATATGATGCAGACCATGCAGCAGCCGCAACGCAGGAAACCGTTATTGCCAACACCATCAGCAGATATAAAAGCAGCGTTCTCACCGGTTTCCGCACATAAAATCGTGTGATCAGGTTCATCTGAAACCCTCCGTTCTGGTATTTGTCCTAAAAAAATCGCCGGGGTCTCGCCAATTGGTCGAGACCCCGGCGAATCAGAAAACTATGTCAGGGCAGCTGAGGCTGTTTATGCAATCTCAAAAATTAGCCGGAGAGGCAGGACAACACACGGACGGTGCCCATGCGGTGCATTTGGGCAACGGATGGTTTCAGTGAAGGAAGCATGACAATACTTACATTTCAGAGTATGCGTCTGTGTCGTACCATTGCACTCAGCATGTGTATAGACTGTGTCATGTACCTCATCAGCAAGCGACACTGTACTTTCAAACTTCAACCCGCATGAAGTACATTCGGCAATACGAATTGTATGCGCACGATGATAAGTGCTGTTTCTGAATGAATATACCGTATTGTAAGTTATCAGTAGATACTCGTGTTGACATGCAGCTTGTGGTTCTACCTCTTCAATGGCGGAGACAGGAATCATCGCGGTGAGAAGAAGCAGAATGGCGGTCAGGATGCAGAACGCTTTTTTCATGTTGTTTCCTCCCCTGTTTTCATACATTTCGCATGGTTCAAACGTGATCTTCGCTGTCAACCGGCGCACAGGCGGCCAGATTTTCCCGCCGCACAGTGCGTTTCCTTAGAACATCGGATTCTCCTCCCTTCTCTTTCCGGCTTGAGCGTCGTTCTTTGCGCTCTTCTTACTTTTCCTGTTGTCTTTAGTCTATCATATATTTTGTTTCCTGTCAATAGAGTTTCTTACAGAATACCTCTTTTTTTGTAAAAAAGGCTTTCCGTCTGTTGTTCACAGACAGAAAGCCTTTTCGTGTCACTGTGGATAAATGTTTTGCCAAGCCAATCAGGCAAGCATTTCCAGAATTTCCTGTTTGCTCTGAACGCCGATTGCTTTGTTGGTCAGCTGGCCGTTTTTCAGAACCAGAAGCGTCGGGATGGACGCAATACCGAAATGCACAGCAAGAACCGGATTTTCATCGACATTGACCTTGCCGACTTTTACTTTTCCATCCAGCTCTTTCGCCAGCTCCTCAATGGTTGGCGCAAGCATCCGGCACGGACCGCACCACGGCGCCCAGAAATCCAGAAGAACCGGTAATTCCGATTGTTCGACTTCTGCTTCATAATTCTGATCTGTGACTTTCACTTCTGCCATCTCTGAGACATCCTTTCCTTGCGGCAGGAAACACATTGACGCGTTCCCGCCTGAATTGTGGAAACACTTCTTTTTGTTTCGCCAACATCCATTGCCGAACTCTGTTTGGCAGGCGGACAAGCCTGCGGTCAGATTTTGCGGGCAAAGAGTACGTCAAATCCGTCCACGCGAACCGTTCCGGAGATTTCCTGTTTCTTCCGGACGTCATAAAGCGGCTCTTTGAGCGTCACTTCGACGGCGGAGGGTTTCGCATTGACCGCAAGGATGAAGGTTTCACCGTCTTTTTCGCGGGCGGAAACAATCAGACCGTCCGGCGCATCCAGCAGCGGTTCAATCTTGGCATAGCGGTTGGCAACGCGTGCCAGTTCTTCATAGTAGCGGTAGTTGCGGGCATCCGATGCATAGAGGATCACGGTACCTTTGCCGATTTTCTTCGCGACACCGGCAGCCTTGCCCTTCAGAAGTCCGCAGGTATAGGTCGCGAAAACTTCCGCATCCGCATCAACGTCCAACTCATAGAGAACGCCGGTGATGTCGTATTCCACACCGTTGTCGAAGCGGACAGACACCCGCTCGCCCGGTTGCTGCTGCGCCATCATGCCGGAATAGACCGTTGCGATGGAATGTGCGCCTGCCTGGCCGTCAAACAGCGCCGGAACACGCACTTCACGAATACAGTTGGCTGCGTCGCGCGTGTCGACAACTGGGTTGATCACAAGAACGCCGCCGTTTTGAACGTACTGTTCAAGGTTCGCGCGCTGTTCATCCGACAGAATCATCAGGTTCGGAGCGACGACCAGACGATATTTGGAGAGGTCATCCGACGGGAAAGCAACGTCCATATTCTGATGAAGCGCGTTTTTGAAGCCGCCATGCGCTTCAAAGAAATCTTCATCATACGGGCCGTCCACAACCCAGCCCGGCGTCGCCCAGCTGTTCTGATAAGAGTAGATCGAGGCCGCCGGAGAAATCGTCTTGGCGCCGTCAATCAGCGGGTAGAATGCCCGGATATCTGCGCTCAGTTCGTGGAATACGGATTCGCAGCGGTTAAAGGTGCCGTCCGGGTTCAGGATGGAGTTATAGTTCTGTTCCTGACCGCCGGTCGGCGTGCGGAATTCAAAGAAGAAGTTGCCGAAAGCGCCGTGTGCCAGATCCAGCCAGGTCTGCATCCGTATGGCCTCCGGCGTTGTATTGGCGTGCGGCACCGCGCCCTGTTCTGCGATCAGGAAGCGGTGCTTGCCGTTGGACAGTCGACGGTCGAAGTCATGTTCCATGGAGGAGCGCAGCTGCACATGATATTCATCGTTCACCGGGTATGGGACGTAGTTATCCCATGCACTGTAATCGAGATAGCTGATGGCGTCTTCGCAGGAAACAGACCAGTTCGCACCGGGCCAGTTGGTATAGATGAACTGCCCGGAACCGTGGGAACGGATGATTCTGGCCTCTTCGGACAGCAGATTGTTGAAGTTATCCGAGAAGAACCGGCGGTAATCCAGCTTCATGCTCGGCGACCAGCCGGCTTCCGGCGCATTGATCGGCAGGAAGATATCGTCAAAATCGTTGTAGCGGTGCGACCACATCATCGTGAACCATGCCTTGTTCAGCGCGTCGATGGTGCCGTATTTTTCTTTCAGCCATTTCCGGAATTTCTTTTCACAGCAGGGGTCATAGCAGACAAACGGGTAGCCCGGCTCATTGTCGAGCTGCCAGCCGACGACGTTCGGATCGTTTGCAAAGACCTTCGCCTGCTCTTCTGTGATTTTCCACGCATAGCGCAGGAAGATATCGCTGGAGAGGCAGTTGCCTTTCCGCCCGCCAAAGCCGTAAATCCCATTGTCATTGCCGCCTTTGACTTCCGGATATTTCCGGTAGAGCCACGGCGGGCAGACGGCCGTTGTGGTACACATGATGGTTTTGATGCCGTATTCGGCGGCAAGCGCAACTGCGCGCTGCATGGGTGCAAAGTTGTATTCGCCTTCCGTCGGCTCATACCAGCTCCATGCAAATTCGCCCATTCGGACAGCATTCAAACCAAGGGAAGCCATTTTTTCAAAATCGGTTTTCCATTGTTCTTCCGGCCACCATTCGGGATAGTAGGAAGACCCAAACAGATAATCACTCATCTGTATCAGACGCCTCTCTTTCTTCTCTCACAGCCGTCAACAGGGCAGCCGCAGATTTCGTCAATTGATTATATCATATTGTACTGCGGTTCTGCAAGCTTTTTTTGCCCTTTTCCGCAAAATGTTCTTGCAATTCGCGCTCCGGCGTGTTACTATAATACCATTGAAAAAGAGGTTCTCCCCCACCTTATTTTTTCACTCAATGGAGGCTTATTATGCGTCTTAGCGACTCGGTCAGTGTCCTGATGGGCACAACCGGCTCCGGCAAGGCTGTTGTCGGCCCTCAAATGCCGCACGGGATGGTCAAGCTGGCCCCGGATACACTTTCTCTCAACAACGCCGGATATGATTATGACGACGATCAGATTCTCGGCTTTTCACACACACGCACCGAAGGCATTGGCGGCTCCGGCGGGCGCGGCCATATCATGGTCATGCCTGCGGTCGGCGATTGGACCGTCGAGGAACTGGAATTCTGTTCCAAATTTTCGCACAAACACGAAACGGCCGAGGCCGGCTATTACAGCGTCGATCTGCTTCGCTACGGCATTCGCACCGAAATGGCCGCAACCAAAAACTGTTCGATTTTCCGGCTGACCTATCCGGCCTCACCGGATGCCAGACTGCTCATTGACCTCTCACATACGCTCTGCCGTTATGCGCTGGGCTACGACGGGCACGTCGAAGCCGTCAACGATTGTGAACTTCGCGGATTCGGCGTCTACCCCATCGGATACCCCGGGATGCCGGAAGTTCGCGTTTACTTTGCGCTCCGGCTCTCCAAACCGTTTGACCGCGTGGTCTACTGGCAGGACGGCAAAATCCAGCCGGGCGCTTCCTGTGCGGGCGGCCGCAAATTCGGCGCCGCGCCTGTTTTTGCAACGTCAGACGGCGAAACGGTCTTCGCAAAAATCGGGATTTCCTACATTAGTATGGAACAGGCTGCGCGGAACCTCGACCGGCAGATTCCGGACTTCGACTTTGACAAAGTCGTTTCCGACTGCAAAGACGCATGGGATCAGGCGCTGTCCGTCATCGACATTGAAACCGAAGACGACAACGCCCGACGCATTTTTTACTCGGATTTATACCGCTGCCTGAATCTGCCGGTTGAATACGACGAAGAAGACGGCGTATACTTTTTGGGCGCTGACGGCCGTCCGCACACACAGCAGAGCAACGGCCGCCATTTTTACAGCGATATGTGGGCGCTTTGGGATACCTTCCGCGCCACGCATCCGATTCAGCATCTGCTGGAACCGGAACGTCAGGATGATGTCGCCTGGTCGCTCGTGGAAAACTACAAGCAGGCCAAGCGTCTGCCCATGTCGCCCGCTCCATGTCTCGGCTTGATCCCCTGTATGACCGGACACCATGCCGCCAGTGTTTTGACGGAATCATACCAGAAAGGCCGCCGGAATTTTGATGCAGAAGCAGCTTACGAAGGCATGAAGCATGCCGCTGCGCCGTACCCGCCGGATCCCGACGGCAGACTGCGGAGAACCGTGGACGGTGTGCCGGAAGCTTATGACCGGCTGGGTTATCTGCCGGCCGATGAAGCGCACAGCGAACACGATTTTTCCGTTTCCGTCACGTTGGAACTTTCCTACGACGACTGGTGTACGGCGCAGATGGCCAAGGCGCTCGGTCACGACGAAGACGCCCGTTTTTATGCGCGGCGCGCGCAGAATTACCGTCATGTTTTTGACCCGAAAACCGGCTTTGTCCGGCGCAAACGCGCCGACGGCTCCTGGGTGGAACCCTTTAACCCGAACGATTCTCACAAGCGCGGGTTCTGCGAATGTTCCCCATGGGAGTACACGACTTTGGTTCCGCACGATATCCAAGGGATCATCAACCTGATGGGCGGCGATGAGCGCATGGTCGAGCACATCGACGGCACCTTTTCACACAACCGCTTCAATCACATCAACGAAACGGCGTTCCATATTCCCTTCATTTATACATTTGCACGCGCGCCGTATAAAACCATGGAAATCTGCCGGCGGTACATGCCGACAATTCATTCGCTTGCCCCGGGCGGGGTATACGGCGAAGACGATTCCGGCTCCATGAGCGCATGGTTTGCCATGATCGCCCTCGGCCTCTTCTCTTCCTGTCCGGCACGCCCCTGCTATACGCTGACGTCTCCCGCATTTTCCCGCTGGACGCTGCATCTGCCGGGCGGCAAAACATTTACCGTTTCGGCGCCCAACAACTCTGAAGAAAACATTTACATCCAGTCTGCCCTGCTCAACGGCAAACCATATGGAAAATGCTGGCTCACCTATGAAGATATCATGGCCGGCGGCGAACTGGTGCTTGAAATGGGCTGCCAGCCGTCTGCATGGGGCACCGATTTTGAAGCGGCGCCGCCTTCCGACACGACAGACGTTCCGCGCTTCTCCGTTTTATCCGTTGAAGGCCCGCATACGGTTCGTGCCGGTGTTCCCTCACAGGTCACGGTTCGTCTGCGCAACGACGGCGCTGACGGTTCGCTTGACTGTAAGATCTATGAGGGCGAGCTGCTGAGAAGCCGTTAAGTCTGCTATCTGGATCACGGCGCGGAAGGCGTTTTTACGCTTTCCTTTACGGCATACAATCTTCTGACCCAGACCATTACGGTCTGCGGCGTGCCGTTCGCATTGACCGTGACCGAGCCGATTCTGCCCGCGTTTGCCTGCGGTGATACAACGGCCGACAAAGTGATGATCCGCTCTTTCCGCGACGGCGGCTTTACCGTTTCATCCGCGGTGCAGAACACAGGGAGCGTTCCGTTCAAATCGGACATCATCTGCCTTCTGGATGGACAGGAAACCGGCCGGGAAACAATTTCTCTCGCCCCCGGCGAAACAAAGACGGTTTCGTTCGCTGTGCAGCCGATGAACATCGGCAATCACTTTGCTTCCATCCGGCCGGTCTGCGCCGGCTCGTTCGGTCAACCGGCTGAGCTGGATGTCTGCGGCCGTCCGAATGAAGCCGAATGGATCTGCTGGCGCGGTACGCAGGCAGAATTCGGCGCTGCCGGCGACAACCTATATATCCGTGCCGCCGGAAATCAGCACCAGTATCCCAGCGTCCGATCCAACCGGATGGAATACGGCATCCTCTGGAGCCGCTTCCCGGTGGAAGGTGACTTTGACGCCGTCGTGCGCATTGCATGGGAAGGATATACGACGCCGTACGCCATGCACGGCATCGTCGTCAAGAATACGCTCGATAAGCCATGGGATAACGTCGGCGGGCTTTTGTATGCGGGCGCAATGTCCTCTCGCGGATTTTTCAACAAAGTCTATACGGATCAGATCGATGCCAACAGCCCCGGCGGCACGCGCGAAGGGCCGGAAGCGCCGTATTGGATCAAAATCGAAAAACGCGGCCAGCACTTCGACTGCTACTACAGCATGGATGAAGCCGCCACTTGGACGTGGCAGGGCGGCTATACCTATCCGGATGCGGCGGATCGCCAGTATGTCGGTTTGTTTGTCAATTCCTGTGTTCCGGACCTGCGGCTGGTCAAATTCACCGATTTTTCAATCACCATGGTGCGCGTGTGATACGGTGCAGCCGCTCGCACGCAGTTGTCAAAAACCGGCAAATATGTTATAATGTTATCATGGATGAAGTCCATGATAACGGTTTCAAATCGGCTGCGCATGCGGCCGGAATCAATTACTCAGGAGATGTTTTCTATGTCATTATCCGTTTCTGTTCAGAATATGCGCGCTTTTGCACCGGTCGACGATGTGCTGGCTGAACTGCCTGCCGCACATGCTACGCTGACCGGTCACACCGGGCTGGGCAACGATTATCTTGGCTGGCTTGCCCTGCCGAAAACGATTGACCGCGCAGAAGTTGAGGCCGTCAAAGCCGCTGCGGCAAAAATCCGCTCTGACTCCGACGTGCTGGTCGTCATCGGCATCGGCGGCTCCTATCTGGGCGCCCGTGCCGCCATTGAATTCGTCAAGTCGCCAAACTTCAACCTGACTGCCAAAAAAGGCACGCCGAAGATTTTCTTTGCCGGCAACTCGCTTTCTGCCGCACAGGCAGAAGAGCTGGTCGGCCTGCTGGACGGCGTCGATTTTTCCATCAATGTCATTTCAAAATCCGGCACCACGACGGAGCCGGCCGTTTCCTTCCGTATCTTCCGCGAGCTGATCGAAAAGCGTTACGGTGCTGAAGGCGCCAAAGCGCGCATCTATGCCACGACGGATCGCGCCCGCGGCGCTTTGAAAACGCTGGCGGACTCGCTGGGCTACACGACGTTTGTCATCCCGGACGACGTCGGCGGACGGTTCTCCGTTCTGACGCCGGTCGGCCTGCTGCCGATCGCTGTCGCAGGCATTGACATCGACGCCATGCTGGCAGGCGCCGCTTCCATGGCTGACAAGCTGGCCGAACCTTCTGTTGAAAATCCGGCCTGGCAGTATGCCGCGGCCCGCAATGCGCTGTATCGCAAAGGCTTTACCACTGAAATCGTCGCCGCCTATGAGCCGCGCTTCCGTTATGTCGGTGAATGGTGGAAGCAGCTGTACGGTGAAAGCGAAGGCAAAGACAACAAGGGCATTTTCCCGGCTTCTGTCGATCTGACCGCGGATCTGCATTCGATGGGTCAGTATATCCAGCAGGGCATGCGCAACCTCTTTGAAACGGTCGTCAGCTTTGACCGCTCCGGCGCACACGTTTCCGTTCCGGTTTCGGAAGACAACTTGGACGGCCTAAACTTCCTTGCCGGTAAAGAATTGGATGAACTGAACCGCATGGCCCGCCTCGGCACAGTGCTCGCCCATGTCGACGGCGGCGTTCCGAACATCGCCATTGAGCTGGACGAAGCCAGCGCCTTTACCTTCGGCGAACTGGTTTACTTCTTTGAATTCGCCTGCGGCCTGTCCGGTTATCTGCTCAGCGTCAACCCCTTCAACCAGCCGGGCGTCGAAGCCTACAAGCAGAACATGTATGCACTGATCGGCAAACCCGGCTTTGAAGACAAACGCGCAGCGCTGGAAGCTCGTCTTGCCCGCTGACGCTTCGATTGATTGACACCTGTTCCAAACACAGAAAGGCGGTTTCACCACATGGCAACTTTATTTGGGAAACAGTATACAAGGAAGGAACTCCTTCGTTATTCCGGCAACCTGTCGAACTTTGCAGGCGTTACGCCGATGGTTTATGACAGCGGCAAATCCAAAGGAACATCCGCGCTGGAGTTCCGCACAGGCAGCGGTTTGGAATTCGTTGTTCTGCCGGACAAATGCCTCGACATTCACGCGCTGCGCTACAAGGGTGTGACGCTGTCGCAGCAATCCAAAAACGGCCTGACCAATCAGCTGTATGGTCAGCCGGTTCCGGGGCAGTTCTCCCGGACGGTTTCCGGCGGGATGCTGTTCACCGCAGGGCTTCTGAATGCAGGCCCGGAGAGCGTGGAAGACGATGGGACCTTCCACCAGTGCCACGGCAACATTGGCGTAACCCCGGCGGAAAATCTCTGCGCACAGGCTTATTGGGACGGCGATGAATACCGTATGGAAGCCAAAGGCACCATGCGGGAAAGCGCGCTTTTCCAGCACAATTTGATCCTGAACCGCACGATTTCCACATCGCTTGGTGAAAACAGCGTGACCATCGTTGATGAGCTGGAAAACATCGGCTTTGCTGCGGAAGAATTCTGCATGCTTTATCACATGAATTTCGGCTTCCCCTTCCTCTGCGAAGATCTGAAGCTGACCTTTCCGGAAAACGAATGCATCCCGCGGACGGAGGAAGCCAAAGCCGGTCTGAGCGAGGCTTCGACCATCATTCACCCGGAAGACGACTTCTTTGAACACGTCTTCTTCCGCAAGCTGAAGGCGGATGAAAACGGCTGGTGCACCGTTCGCGCAGAAAACGCCAATCTGGGCATCGGCGCCGCCATCTCGTTCGAGCAGAAAAATCTGCCGAACCTCTGCGAGTGGAAATCCATGCGTTCCGGCGACTATGCGTTGGGCATTGAACCGGCCAATATGTACATCATGGGCCGCCAAGCTGAACGCGTCAACGGCACGCTTCCGCGGATTGCACCGTTTGAAAAGCTGACGTTCCGTCTGAAACTTTCCTTCTACGATCTGTAACTTGTGACCGCGGGAGGTAAATCAGATCGCTCCGTTTGCGCTGGTTTGAGCATGAAGAAAGGATGTTATGCATGACAAACGCTAAACTGTGTCTTCAGGCGCAGGATCTCTCTGTTTCGCTGTCGCTGCTGCCGGAAGGGCTTGCCTGCACCGGTCTTTCCGATCTCAAAACACAGACCACGCTGTTTGCCGGAAACGCTTCGCTGTTTTCGCTTCAGGTGAAAACGCTTTCGACCGGCTGCACGGAAACGTTGGATTCCCTGTCCGGCTGGACTGTTTCCGCTTCTGCGGATGCTGCACAGTTTGTTTTTACCCGTCCGGAGCTTCGTGTTTTCCTGACAGCGTCACGCCCGGGGAATTCCGCCATCGAATGGACGGTTTCCTATGCGGTCTCCGCTCCGGATGTATCCGTGCAGTCGATGACATATCCTGTGCTGCATATAACGATTTCATCCGATGACGATGGTCTCTTTTTCCCGCAGGGCTGCGGAACCGTGACGCAGAACCTGCTCGGCGTCAAGCAGGAACGGAACGATATGTATCCGTCTATCAACGCCTCGTGCCCGTATATGGCCTGCTATCACATACAGGCACGGCGCGGGATTTACTACGGCGCGCACGACCGGCTTGCCGCCGCCAAGCGCATTGCCTATACCGTTGAGCCGAACGGAACGGCATCTGACCTGCTGTTTTCCATCAACGTTCCCGCCATGGATCTGACGCATCCGCAGAATTCACAGACGCTGAACGGCCGCCTTGTCTGGGCGCTGTTCGACGGCGACTGGTATGACGCCGCGCAGATTTACCGCGCGTTCGTCCTGGCTGAAGCAGACTGGCTGCCGTCATTCGGCCGCCCGGATGTTCCGCGCTGGATGCGGGAGACGCCGCTTTGGTTTTCCGGCGGCGTGGAAAACGTCCTGAAGGCGTCGGAAGAAATCGGTGTTCCTGCTGCGCTGCACCTGTATTGCTGGCATAAGATCCCGTTTGACAACGATTATCCGCATTATTTCCCTGCACGAGACACGGCTGCGGCTGAAATTGCCGCATTGCAGGAACGCGGCATCCATGTAATGCCCTATATCAACGGGCGTCTTTGGGATACGCGTGACCGTGGAACAGAAGACTGGCTCTTCTCTGCCTTTGCAAAGCCGGGAGCCGCCAAAAACGCGGATGGTCAGGTGATCACCGAGTCTTACGGCTCCAAGGAAACGGATGGCAGCGACGTCAAGCTGGCCGTCATGTGCCCGCAGAGCAGCGTCTGGAACGATACTGTCCGGGACATCTGCAGCCGCATTTTGACCGAGCTGAACGCAGACGCCGTTTACATCGATCAGATTGCCGCGGCACCGCCGGTTCTCTGCTGTGACCCGGCGCACAATCATCCGTCCGGCGGCGGTCACTGGTGGGTGGAAGCATACAACCGGATGCTGGACGCCATTCAGCGCACAGCCGCCATCGGCAAAACGCTGACGACAGAATGCACCGGCGAGCCTTATATGCGCCATCTTTCCGGGATGCTTTCCTGGGACTGGATTCATGACGGTCAGGTTCCGGCGCTTCCGGCGATCTACGCCGGATATGTGACATACATCGGCCGGAACTACGGCGCGGATATGACGCCGGAAGGCACCCGCATTCTGGCGGCGCAGTCCTTCCTGTCGGGTGAAGCCATGGGATGGCTGTCGGCCGACTACTATCTGAATCTTGCGCCGGAAGACCGCGCGTTCTTCCGTTCGCTCGTTCAGATGCGGTATCGCTTCAACGATTTCCTCATCAACGGCCGAATGCTGCGCCCGCCGTTTATCACATGCAGTCTGCCGGACGTCAAAACGCCCAATCTCACGGAGCGCCCTGTTCTCTCCGCCATATGGGAACGACAGCCGGACGGTGCGCGTCTGCTGCTCGTCGTGAACCTTTCGCCGGAACCCGCAGACGTCACGCTGCGTTCTGACGATTTGACAGCGCTGCCGGAAGACATGCCGGATGCCGCTTTTGAAAACAGTGTGCTTCGTCTGCATCTTGCGCCGCTCAGCACTGCCGCCGCAGTGGTACGCAAATGAACACATCTGAAAACAGACAGAAAACGGATACCGCCGTGTATCCGCTTTCTGTTCCAACCAAAAAAATCCTCCACCGGCTCCAATCGGCAGGATTTGAGGCATATTTGGTCGGCGGATGTGTCCGGGATTTTCTGCTGGGGCGCGTGCCAACCGATTTTGACGTCACAACCAATGCGCTTCCCGCTGAAATTCAGGCGGTTTTTGCCGATGCTGAGACCTTTGACACCGGCATCCAGCACGGCACCGTCACCGTGCTCATCGACCGGATGCCGTTCGAGGTCACGACGTACCGGGTGGATTTGGGCTATTCGGATGGGCGGCATCCGGATGCCGTCCACTTCACGCGGTCGCTTCGCGAGGATGCGGCGCGCCGCGATTTCACCGTCAACGCCATGGCATACAATGATTCAGAAGGGCTGAAAGACTTTTTCGGCGGCAAGGACGATCTTGCGGCACGCATCATTCGCTGTGTCGGTGAGCCAGACCGCCGGTTTCAGGAAGATGCGCTGCGGGTTCTGCGCGCAATTCGCTTTGCCGCCGTCCTCGGATTCAGCATTGAGCCGGCCACTGCGCAGTCTCTTTTCGACCATGCCGAGCGGCTGACATCGGTTTCCAAAGAACGCATTACCGCAGAGCTTACCAAACTCCTCTGCGGCAAAGCGGTTCAGCCGGTTCTTTCCGCTTATATGCCGGTTCTTTTTCCTTGTCTGCCGGAACTCCGCATACTGCCGCGTGGCGCCATCCAATCAACTGCAAACATCTGCGGCGCTGTACCTGCCTCCCCGGCTCTTCGTCTGGCCGGTCTTTTCTCCGGTCTGACAACCGCTGAGGCTTTTTCGGCGCTGACCAGGCTGCGCCTGCCAAGCCGGCTTGTTTCAGATGTGCGGGCGCTGCTTCTCCATCTGCCGGAACCGCTTGAGCCCGACCGTCCGTCGCTTCGCCGGCTGCTTGGAACGCTCGGTGCAGAGCGTCTGGAAGGTCTTTTGTCTCTGAAACGCGCCGTCTGTCAGGAAACCGGCGACACCGTCGGAGAAGACGCTGCAACATCTGCCGCCGATCTAACGCGGCGAATCCTTGCGGACGGCGATTGCTGCACCATTCGTCAGCTTGCGGTCAGCGGTTCTGATCTCATGGCACTCGGATTTCGCGGAACCGCCGTCGGGCAGCTGCTTCACCAGCTGCTCAAAGCCGTGACGGATGACCGCCTCCCCAACGAACGCAGCACACTTTTGAACGCCTTGCACACACTTGACAAGGGCGCCTGATGACCCGGAAAGAAGGAACATCCATGATTGATGAATTGCACAGCAAGCTGAAAACATTCGGCCAAGAACACCTGCTGACCGGCATTGAAACGCTGACGTCGTCTGCACGTGAAACCTATCTGGCCGCCTTAAACAGGCTGGACCTGCCCTATCTGACATCCTTGTACCGGCATGCAGACGTTTCTCCGACGCTCTCCGGCACCATCTCGCCTTGCCGGTCTGTTGCAGCGGATCAGCTGACGCCGGATGAATCCGCCGCCTATCTTGCCTGCGGACGGCAACTGATTCACGATGGCGCAGTCGCCGTGGTCACGATGGCAGGCGGTCAGGGAACGCGCCTTGGCTATCACGGGCCAAAAGGGTGTTTTGATGTCGGCGTCGGCACCTCGCTTTTCGGTCTTCTGGCCGGCAGAATCCGTCATTTGGAGGCGGAAACCGGCGGATGCGTTCCGTGGTACATCATGACCAGCGTGGAAAACCATGCAGAAACCGTCGCATTCTTTGAACAGAACGACCATTTCGGTCTTTCGCCGGATCGGATTTTCTTTTTCCGTCAGGGGATGCTTCCGCTGTTGGATACCGCAGGCCGGATTCTCTTGGCAGACGCCGGAAAAATTGCAGAAGGACCGGACGGCAACGGCGGCGTATTTGCCGCTTTGGCTGCATCCGGTGCGTTGGATGACATGGCTGCGCGCCAGATACAGCACGTCTTTTTCTGCGGCATCGACAATGCGCTTGCCAGACCTGCAGACCCGCTCTTTGTCGGATTTTTTGAACGGGATGGAGCGCCCTGCGCAAGTAAATCGGTTCGGAAATCCGCTCCGGAAGAACGTGTCGGCGTTTTCTGTCTGAAAGACGGTCATCCCTGTGTCATCGAGTACACAGAGCTGACGCCTGACATGCGGGCCGCGACGAACGATGCCGGTGCACTCTTGTATGGCGATGCCAACATTGTCACGCATATGCTCCGCTTTGACGCTTTGAAGACCGTCTGTTCGCAGGGGCTTCCGATGCACACCGCGCACAAGGCGATTCCCTATTATGCAATCGAATCCGGTACGCATATCACACCGGACAAGCCGAACGCTCTGAAATTCGAGAGCTTTATTTTTGACGCTTTCGCATCGCTGGACCGCATGGTCGTTTTCCAGGTGGAGCGGACGCGTGAATTTGCGCCCGTCAAAAATGCGTCCGGCACCGACAGCCCGGAAACCGCGCTGAACCTGCTGCGGCAGAACGGCTATTGATCGGAGTGCTTATGAATTGGCTGCAACAACCCAAACCATTTTTATTTGACGGCGCCTTCGGAACCTATTATGCCGCTTTGGCGCAGACGGATGCCCCCTGTGAGCTGGCCAATTTGACCGACCCTGACACAGTGATTCAAATTCACCGCGAATACATCGCAGCCGGTGCGCATGCCATCAAAACAAATACCTTCGCCTGTCATCCGCAAATGCTGCCGCCCGACGGCAGCAACGACTGGAAACAGCTTCTGACCGCCGGGTATGCCAACGCCTGTCACGCCGTCGAGGGCACGGATCGATTGGTTTTCGCCGACATCGGCCCGATTGCAGACGGCACGCCGGACGATTATCTGGCAGTGGCAGAGGTCTTTTTGTCGCTCGGCGCCACCCATTTTCTGTTTGAGACGCAGCCGGAACTCGACGCGCTGATACCGGCCTTTGCGTCCATCAAGCAACACCCCGAAACGGCCATTCTGGTGTCCTTTGCCGCGGCGCAGGACGGCTTGACGCGGCTTGGTCAAAATGCCCGGACGCTCCTGCGTCAGGCAGCCGCTTTGGAAACGGTGGACGCCGTCGGTTTGAACTGCATTTGCGGTCCGGCACATCTTGTGCATCTGGTACAGGATGTACTGCCGCTGTCCAAGCCGTTTTCTGCCATGCCGAACGCCGGGTACCCAACAGTCTCAGGCGGGCGGATGGTCTATCTCAACAACACTTCTTATTACGCCGACAAGCTGTCTGAGCTGGCAGCTGCCGGATGCGCGATTCTCGGCGGCTGCTGCGGTACAACGCCGCGCCACATCCGCGCTTTTGCAGACCTTCAGCATACAGACCGTCCGGTTTTGCATATTCAGACGCCGCAGCCGCCTGCCGCCAAGGATGCGGTGAAACCCAATGTTTTCCGCAGCAGGCTTTCTGCCGGGAAGCAAAAAGTCGTCGCCGTGGAAATCGACCCGCCTCAGACGTGTGATTTCGCGCCGGTATTCGAAGCGGCGCGCCTTCTGCAATCCGTCGGCGTTGACGTACTGACGTTTGCCGATTCTCCGCTTTCCCGCACAAGAGCCGACAGCATGGCGACAGCTGCCGCCGTCTCACAGCACTGCGGCATACCAGTTATGCCGCACTTGACGTGCCGCGACCGCAATCAGATCGCACTCAAAGGCAGTTTGATCGCAGCCAATGCACTCGGCGTTTCCAACGTGCTGGCGCTGACCGGCGATCCAATCTCTAACTTGGACGGTTTGAGCGCAAAGGGCGTTTTTTCAATGAATTCGTTCGGGTTGACGCAGTTGATTCACGAGTGGAACGACACGCTTTTTTCCGCCAACCCGTTTTACATCGGCGGGGCGCTGAATCTGAACGCCGCACAATTTGACGTTGAGCTGCGCCGTGCCGAGCGAAAATGTCAGCTCGGCGCCCGGTATTTCCTGACCCAGCCGATCTACTCCGAAACAGGGCTGACTAACCTGCACCTTGCGCGTCAGTCGCTGGATGCCAAACTCCTGGCAGGCATTTTTCCCGTCGCCAGCTATAAGAATGCGCTTTTTTTGAACAATGAAGTGTCCGGCATCGATATTCCGGACGACTTTTTAGAAAAACTCCGCCATGCGGACCCGTCAGAGGTGCCGCAGCTCGCCACGGCCTTTGCGCTGCAAACCGCACGGGACGCGTCGCCGGACTGCGACGGCTTTTACCTGATGACGCCGCTCCGACGGTTCGATATTGTTCAGCTGCTGGCTGAACAGATTCTGGATACACTTTCACTTCCCCATCTGAAAGGATAGATGACTATGATTTGCATCATTGGAGAAAAACTCAACAGCTCCATCCCAAAAACGTTTGCCTGGATGCAGGCAGGTGATCTGGAGGCGCTGACTGCACTGGTGCGCAGCCAAAAGGAAGCCGGAGCCGATTTCATCGATCTCAACACCGCGCTCTGCGGTGCTGCCGGTTTGGATTTGATGCGCCAGCTGATTGGCGTCTGCCGCGCGGAAGACGTCGGCGTGATGCTGGACTCGCCCGATCCAGCCGTCATTGCGGATGTCCTCCCGGAAACGGCCGGTATGAATGTCATCGTCAACTCCGTCACCTGCGATGAACGGATGCCCGAGCTTCTGCCGTTGATTGCAAAAGCAGGCTGCGGCGTTGTTCTGCTCCCCATCTATCACGGCAAGATTCCGGAAACGGCCTCCGAACGTGTGGAAAATGCCGCCGCGGCCGTTGACAAGCTGGTTTCTGGCGGCGTTGCACTGCACAACATCTATATCGACGCACTGGTGGAATCAATTGCCACGACACCCGGCGCGGGACAAACGACCGTTGAAACGATCCGTCTGCTGCATGAAACGCTGCCCGGCTGCCACATCGTCTGCGGGCTGTCCAACATCTCGTTCGGCCTGCCTGCACGCGCCGACCTCAACGCCGCTGCGCTGGCCATGTTTGCCGCCAATGGTCTGGATGCAGCAATCTGTGACCCGCTTTCCCCTGCCGTTGCCACGGCGATTCGTTCCGCTGCCGCCATTCTCGGAGAAGACGATTACTGCATCGACTTCATCGAGTATATCCGCGAAACACGAGACTAAGTTTCCTGCCCGGGCTGTGCACCGGACAATCCAAACCAATGGATTGCAACTATCATCTAGGAGGTCCCCCCTATGGCTGTGTATATTGGAAACCGGCTGGAGTGTTTTTTTGATCAGGCGCTTTTGGATATGGAGGCTACGACCGCAGAAATCCGGCTGCACCCGCCGGTCAGGCGAGGCAGCGTGATGACGCACGACGCCGCTTGGGAGGGCGACATGAGCGATTATCATGTCATTCTGAAAGACGGCGATTTGTACCGGATGTACTATCTCGGATGGCGGTATCACGGCAACGAGCCTGTCGTCTGCTATGCGGAAAGCCATGATGCGATCCACTGGGTCAAACCGATGCTCGGCATCTGCGAATTCAACGGTTCCCGCGCAAACAACATCATCCTTGACCGCAGTGAAAATGCCGGCATCGACAACTTCATGGTCTTCCTCGATGAAAATCCGGCCTGCAGCCCGGATCAGAAATACAAAGCGCTTGCCGTGTACGAGGAAATCCAAAATGGCACAAAGCAGTGGATGGGGCTTTATCTGTATGTCAGCCCGGACGGAATCCATTTCACCAGAGAACGGCTTGTTTCAACCAATGGCGTTTTTGATTCCATGAACGTCGCATTCTGGGACAAGCAAGCCCAAAAATACCGGTGCTATTTTCGAGGCTTTCATCCGGCGCCGGAAGGAACGCCGTCTTCACCCACCGGGAACGACATTCGCGATATCCGGTATATGGAATCCGACGATTTTATCCATTGGAGCGAACCGGTCATCCTTTGTTTCGGGGATACCGAGGATATGTCGCTCTATACCAACAACGTGCAGCCGTATTACCGCGCGCCCCATCTTCTGATCGGTCTGCCGACGCGTTATACGGAGCGTTTGGTTTGGGACGACAGTTTTGAAGAACTCTGCGGCAAGGAGAAACGTCTTGCTCGCATGAAGGACTGCCAGCGATATGGGCTGGTTGTAACCGATGCGCTGTTTATGACCTCGCGGAACGGTGTAGATTTCACCAGATACGATGAGGCCTGGATGCCTCCGCAGCCTGAAAATGGCAGAAACTGGGGATACGGCGATTGCTATTTTGCATACGGCATGGTTGAAACGGATTCCCCGGTCGATGGCGAAGAGCCGGAGCTGTCCCTCTTCTATTCCTGCGAAAACCACTGGATGGGGATTCCGGCTGAGCTTGTCCGGTATGCCATCCGGCGCGACGGATTTGTTTCACTCCATGCCGGGGCCAAGGAAAAGATTGTTTTGACAAAGCCCTTCCGCTATGAGGGGAACCGTCTTTTTGTCAACTTTGCAACTTCGGGCAAAGGCTCCGCACGTTTTACACTGCTGGATTTGGACGGAAACCGTTATCAAAGCGTGCCGCATTTCGGGAATTCCACCAATCGGCAAATCGCGATCGAAAACAATGCCATCGAAAAACTCTCCGGGAAACCAGTCCAGCTGGAAATCCGGATGCAGGAAGCGGATCTGTACGCATTCCGGTTTGGCGCGCGTTCGGAATCCGCTCAGTAAATCGGCAAACAAAACAGCCGTGCATTTCAAAATGCACGGCTGTTTTATTTGCTTCGGTTGATTCTCGCTCGTTTTCCGGCGGTTTCTATTTGATTTTCATCCAGATCCGCATGATTGCGTCGTGCGGGAGGATTTTCGCCAGCAGGCGGTGCAGTTTGACATGCAGACCGTAGACCGACATATCATGCGATTTGGCCGCGTCGCGATAGGCTTGGCGCACCACATCTTCGCTTTCATACAGCGGTTTGAAATTGTTGCAGGCGTCCGGATGCGCCGTATCTTTTGCAACGGCGAAAAACTCCGTGCGGACAAAGCCGGGGCAAACGGCTGTTACCGAGATGCCGCGTGTTTTCAGCTCCACATTGAGCGCACGGCAGAAACTGACAACAAATGCTTTTGTGGCCGCGTACAGATTGAATTCCGGCAGCGGCTGGAAGGCCGACGAAGAGCCCATCACAATGATTCGGCTGCCCGCCTTCATATAAGACAGCGCCGTCCGGCAGGAACGGACAACCGCTTTACAGTTCAGATCAATCATATTGCTGATCTCTTCATCGGAGAGATCCAGGCATGCGCCGAATTTTCCAAATCCGGCGGCGCAGACGAGGAGCTGAATTTCTGCGCCTGCATTTTTCAGGAGCAGATCCAACGTTTCAAAGCTCTGCACATTCAGCAGATCGAGCGGCAGCGGCCGCACCGGAACCGGCAGCGTATCCGCCAGCTCGCGCAGCCGATCCGCCCGCCGGGCGACCACCCAGATTTCATCGAATCCGCCATGCTGGGCCGCCTGAACGGCAAATTCGCGCCCCAAACCGCTGGAGGCGCCGGTAATCAATGCAATTTTCATGGGGTTCTTCCTTTCTGTATAGGCTTCTGTATATTCTGCAAGTTCTGCATCCGGTTCGGATGTTTGTCATCTGTTGATATTATACCACACAACCCCGTGATCAACAAGCAGAATTTGATGAACGGTCCGTTTTGCATTGACGCTTCCGGCGCGATTGTGGTATAATAGCGCCAGAACGAATGAGAAAGGCTTTGAACGATATGCGTTATTTACCCGTACCCGTTTCTGATCGGGCCGACCCGGTTAAACTCCGCATTTTCCATGACGGCCGCCTCGTGCGCGACCTTGACGTCCGCTTTTCTCCGGAATCGCCCGATCATATTTATACATACCCCCTGCCGATGGACGATTGCACCGTGACCGTCCATGATGTGCCCTATGCGCCGGTACTTTTGGATGCGCCTGCCGCATTTGATGTTGTGCGTCCCGCTTGGCACTTCACCGCCGACGGCTGGCTGAATGACCCGAACGGCTGCTTTTTGGGTGTCGACGGGCTGTATCACCTCTTTTACCAGTTCAACCCGGTCGGTTCCGCATGGGGCAACATGCACTGGGGGCATGCGGTTTCACGCGACCTCCTGCACTGGGAAAGCCGCCCGACTGCACTCTTCCCGGATGAAACGGGCACCATGTTTTCCGGCAGTGCGGTTGTAGATGCGGACAATGTCAGCGGTCTCGGCGACGGCTCGCGTCCGCCGGTCTTGTTGTTTTATACGGCCGCGGGCGGCACGAATGAGCTTTCTGCCGGCCGGCGTTTTGTGCAGTGTCTGGCATACAGCACCGATGGCGGCACGTCGTTTCGGAAATATGATGCCAATCCGGTCATTCCCTGGCTGGAGGCTGAGAACCGCGACCCGAAAGTCTTTCCGGCTGTCGACGGCACCTATGTCTGCGCGCTCTACCTTTCGGGCAATGATTATGCGATCTTTTCATCGCATGACCTGCTGCACTGGACCATGACGCAGCGTCTGACGCTTCCGGGCGATGGCGAGTGTCCGGATCTTTATCCGCTGTCCTATGAAGGCGGCGTCAAGTGGATCTTTTCTGGGGCGTCCGGCTGGTATCTGACCGGCGACCTGCACGACGGCGTGTTTACCGTTGACGAATTTCCGCCCCGCAGAATCGGGTGTGATTCCGACGACAGCTATGCAGCACAGACGTTCTTCAGCTTTGACGGCGTCCGCCGCCGGATCGCATGGAGCCGCTGGCATTATGCCGGTTCAACCGGCTTGCCGTACCGCTGTTCCATGACGACGCCGACCATTCTTTCACTCCGCTCGTTTGACGGCGTTCCCCGGATTTGTTCGCAACCGATCCTTCCGCCGGATGCGGCTCCGGCAGCCCTTGCATGGGAGAAAACTGCGCACGGGGTTTCTGCGGAACTGCCTGCGCTGCCGCTTCTGCTCACGTTTGAGGCTGATGCAGACGCTTCATTTGACTGGACTGTCTGCGGCGTTGCAATCGCCTGTCACGACCGCGTTCTGACGTTTGACGGCACCGATGTTCCGCTGCCCTGTGCTTTGGGAACCATCCGCCTGATTCTGGATCATTTTTCTTTGGAGCTGGCAACCTGTCAGGGCACCGTTCTGCTGACGCATTCTCTGCCGGAAGATGCGCCTGCATGGTTCGAAATCCGCCGGATGCAGGGCGTTCGCGCGGATGGGCTGACGCCGGGTTCCTGCTGAGATCACCCATCGCGATGCCTGAGCTTTTGAGAATCTGCAATCGAACGATTTGGGAGATGATTGTACCATGCATGCCACCTATACGACCGTTTATACGCTCAAAAAAGACTGCCCGATTGACGTCGCTTTTCTCTGCCCATCCTGCGGGGCACCGATTGTCTGCACATTTCATGCGCATCTTGAAATCGAGCGGGCCGATACCGCGTTCCGCGGCGACGCCATCGACCCCATTGAAACCATGAGCGTCCGTGCAAAGCAGGCTGAGATCCGCCGGATTGAGGCATGCCGGACAGCGCGTCAGGTGCTGCAAAGCGGTGTGCTTTCCATTGACGACGGTTCAACCGGCTGCAGCGTCAAGAGCTGGCTCTCGCATCATATCTTCCCCTGCCCGAACTGCGGGCATCGCGCCCCTTGGCAGGAGCCATCTGCTACCCGTGCGTTGGAGATTCTGCCGGATAAATCGTTCCCCACGGTTTTTCATCAGGCGGCTGACGCCGTTGCCTGGGCACGCAAAGAGGCGGTTTCCTATATCGGGCGCTTCAAGGCAAATCACAGGCCGCGTGCATATGCCATGGATGCCGTGCTGCTTGCCAAGCAGCAGCAAGAGTTGCTCCGTCAAAAAGCCGTCCTGCCCGAAGCCGCCCGCTGCGCGGAGGCCATCAAAGAACGTGACCGTCTGACCGTTCAGCGCAGGCTGGCGGGCGCTTTCGCATTTCAGGAAAAGAGTGCGCTGAAAAAGAAAATTCAGGCTTTAAATGCTGAAATCCCTGCTTTAGAACGCGCACGTTCCGACAGACAGCGCCAGTTGGAAACCGACCTTGCGGATTGTTCCGCTGCACTGCGCAAAGCGCGTTGTGCAGCATTTGGATATGCCACCACCTTTGAAGCCATTACAAACGATTCCGCCACCTGCTATATTCCAGAGCCGAATCCGATTCCGCCGGAAATTCTGGCGCTCGCCAGAGCGTTCGGCATCGATGTGCCGCCCGCTGTTTCAGAAAGCAGGCGTGCATGATGGCTGTACCCGAGGAAACCCGCCACGAACAACGGCCGATGTATTTGGCCTACATCTGTCCCGGCTGCGCTAACCCGGTTCTCCTGAAAACGACGCTCGACCTTCAGGTTCACATTTTGCAGCCTGACGGAAGATCGCCGGAACAGACCATGACGTATGCCGCCGATGCCGCCGCCAGGGCGTTGGAAAACTGCGGGCGTATGCAGCAGCCGCTGTCCACCTTTTCGAATGTCCGGCATACGCCGTCCGCTTCCACCCGATTCCATCTGGGTTCATACGGCACGCCATGCCCGTTCTGCGGCACGACTGCACCCTGGCAGAACCCGCGCCGCGCTGTTCTGCCGCTTTCGCGTGCGCCGCTCGATTCGTTTCCGCGCGTCTTCTTTGACCGGTCGGATGCGGTCGAATGGATCGAGGAAAAAGGCGCAGACTGTTTATCCCGCCGGATGCGCGTGCATACGCATCCGGATAAAACGCCCGCGGCCGAGCGCAATGCCGTTGAATTGTGGATGGAAAACTACAAGCTGCAATTCGAGCTGTCCGGTATGCCGGAGTTTGAGGCGCGCAGACGCGCCGTCCGGCTGTATCAGAGTGTATGGAAACAGATGCAGCAAGCGCCCGCCAAAAAGCAGCGCACATTCCGCCGCCAGCTCCGTGCCATCCGCACACAGATTGCCGCGCTTTACCGGACGATCTGCCGCAAGCAATGGATCCTTCTTGAGAAACAGGCTCCGCTTCGCATGCGGTACTGGCAGATTTGCGGTCAGCTCTACGGGTTTACGGGCCGCACCACCGTATACGGGCGTGATCAGGCCGTCTGTTGGGTAACCGACGCCGCAGAACCGCCGGAAGAACGAATCTGGGAGGCCTTCGCCAGACGGCATCTCCCTTACCGTGTTTTTCCATGCCGCATCTGCGGCAGCGCCATACTGCCGGACAGCCGGTTCTGTCAGGTCTGCGGTGCAAAAGTGAATTGATGAGAAGGGACGGAATGGATTTGTCTCCAAAAAATGAATACAGAGATGCTGGTTCCGCAGATCGCTTGGAACACACCGGGGCTGTATGGGATACCGCCCGGCGAAAGGCAAGATGGACCGGCTTTGTCCAACTTTTGGGCTTGATTCCGCTCTTTTTCTTTGTATGTCTGTATATTCCACAAGAAATGGTTGATGAAGAAACTACTAGATTATTAGGTCGTTTTGA
>CAJLFQ010000018.1 GCA_905205975.1 uncultured Eubacteriales bacterium
GTCGATCAGTTCCATCACAAAGTATTCGTTTTCATCGTTTGTTGAGACATCGAACACGTTGATGATGTTGGGATGATTCAGCCGGGCAACCGCCTCGCTCTCGGCATGGAAGCGTCTGCGCAAATCCGTATCGCCGCGCAGCTCCGGCTTCAAAACCTTTACTGCAACCATGCGGTTGAGTTTTCGATCCTTCGCCTTATAAACGATGGCCATACCGCCGGTTCCGATGATTTCAATGATCTCGTAGCGGCCATCCAAAACTTTTCCGATAAAGCTGTCCATATTTATTCTGTTTATACGCGCGGAACCCGCCCCGGCGTATTCCTCTCTTTGCTGTTTTCTTCGGTTTTTGCGATCCGGTTTCAGATGGCAAGCAGTACGACTGTGATGTTGTCCGGGCCGCCCCGGTCATTTGCAATCTGAATCAATCGCTTTGGGCAAGTGGAAAGTTCTGGGTTCGCTCGCAGCTCAAACAAAATTTCCTCGTCCAGCACCATGTTTGAAAGGCCGTCTGAGCAAAGCAGCAAGATGTCGCCCGGCTCGACACGGCGCTCAAAAAACTCCGGTTCGACTTCTGCCTCTGTGCCAACGGCGCGCGTGATATAGTTTTTGGCCGGATGCTGACGCGCCTGTGCCGGTGTAAGCTCGCCCCGGCGTATCATCTCTTCAACGACGGAATGGTCACTCGTCACTTGGGAGATGCCGTTTTTGGTGATGTGATAGGCCCGGCTGTCGCCGACATTCAAAAAACAGGCATCCGATCCATCGACCAGAACGGCGACCATCGTTGAGCCCATGCCGGTACAATCGGCGTCTTCGTTTGATTTTTCGTAGGTCAGGCGGTTGGCGTTTTGAATGGCTTCCGCCATCACGTCCCGCATATAGGCAAAGGACATACCTGGCTTCTGCCTTTTTTTGACTTCTGCCGCAAACAGGTTGACTGCCATATCGCTGGCAATGTTGCCGGATTTTGCACCGCCCATACCGTCGCAGACCACCAGAAACGCCTGCTCGTCATTGTGGCGAACATCGATATAGTAGTTATCCTGATTGTCTTTCCGCCGTCTGCCGATATCTGTCGCACCGACCGCTGTCATACCGCACCGCCTCCGTTCAATCCTGTATTTTTGTTTCTGTATTTGATTTTATCATTCATCTGTGAATTTTACAACCGCAGTGCATCGGAATCTGAGGAATTCGAATCATTTTCCTTCGCATCTTTTTCTTTGGAAACCGACCGCCGAAGCTGTCCGCATGCACCGTCTATATCTGCACCCAATCTGCGGCGGACCGTTACATGGAGTCCGCGCGCTTCCAATTCCATTACAAAATGCCGCAATCGTTCTTCTGCGGATGCCCGAAAACGCGTCTCCCGGACTTCATTCAGGCGAATCAGGTTGAGATGCGCACCGGTTCCGCGCAGCAGAGATGCCAGTTCCTGTACTTCTCGCGGGGAGTCGTTGACGCCGGCCATGACAGCGTATTCATATGAAACGCGCCGGCCGGTCTCTTTTTGATATGCAGTCGCCGCCTGAACCAGCTCGGCAATGGGATAACGCCGGTTGACCGGCATCAGTGCACTGCGCGCTTCATCCCGTGTGGCGTGAAGCGAGACGGAAAGGGTAATCCCCAAGTGAAGTTCCGCAAGCTGTTTGATCTGCGGAACCAGACCGCTTGTTGAAAGGGAAATGTGGCGCTGGCCAATGCTGAAGCCTTCTTTTTCACCCGCCAGCAGAATAAAATCAACGGATGCCGCAAAATTGTCCAGCGGTTCGCCCGTACCCATCATCACAATGCCGTCGACGCGTTCGCCGCTGTCGTGTGTGGCTGCGGCGACCTCCATCAAAATTTCGCCCGCCGTCAGGTTCCGGACAAACCCGTCCAAGCCGGAAGCGCAGAAGGCGCAGTGCATTTTACAGCCGACCTGCGTCGAAACGCAGAGCGTGTTGCCGTGTTTATATTTCATCAGAACGCTTTCCACGCAGTTACCGTCCGCCATGCGGAACAGGTACTTCACCGTTCCATCCAGCGCAGATTGCTGCCGGCGGACCACTTCAATGGAAGGCAGCGTACAGGTCTCCGCCAAACGGCTTCGCTCCGCCTTCGGCAGCTCGGTAAAATCATCCAGGCTGTGCCACGCGTAGCGGTGCAGCCGCAGAAAGACCTGCTTTGCCCGAAAGCGTGCAAAGCCCATCTCTGTCAGGGTTCTTTCCAATTCGTCCGGGCGCATGGAAAGCAAATCCAGTTTGCCGGACGGCGGCAGCGTTGTCAGCATATTGAGACCTCAGTTTTCGTTTGATTTCAAAAAGTCAATTGCAGGACGGCGCCTGCGCTGCGGCGTTTTTTTCGCCAGCTGGTTCGCCGAATCGATCGCCCGGTTTCACAGCCCGGCCGTTGATAAAGTCTGCAGCCGTCATGGCACGCTTACCTTCCGGCGCCAAGCCTTCAAAGGTCAGCAGACGCCCATCTCCGCAGCAGACGGAGATGCCGTCTTTTGTGCAGCGGACAACCTCGCCCGGCGTTCCGCCGCATGTTTCTTCGCCATTCAGGCGCATTTCGGTGATCTTCACCGATTTCCCGCGGAACGTCGTGGAAACGCTGAGTGCCGGCGTCAATGCACGGTACACGCAATAGAGGGCGTTTGCCGGACGGGTAAAGTCCAAATGCCCTTCTGATTTGTCCAGCATGGTGGCATACGTCGCCGCTGCCGGATCCTGCGGGATGCGCACGGCGGTTCCTTCGGCAATCCGATCGATCGTTTCCGCCAGCAGCGGCGCGCCCAGATGTGCCAGACGTTCGGTCAGTTCCCCTGTCGTTTCTGTTGCGCCGATATCGGTTTCTGTTTTGAGGATCATGTCGCCCTCATCCATTCCCTGCGAGAGATACATGGTCGTCAGGCCGGTCACCGTATCGCCGTTCATCACGGCGCGCTGAATCGGCGCAGCGCCGCGATATTTCGGAAGCAGCGAGCCGTGCAGATTGATGCAACCCAGTTTCGGGTAGGTCAGCACGTCAGCGGGCAAAATCTTCCCGTAGGCGACGACAACGATCAAATCCGGGACTGTTTCCTGCAACACCGGCTGAAATGCGCCGTTTTTCAGTGTTTCCGGCTGGTAGACCGGCAATCCAGCCGCCTCTGCAGCCAGCTTAACCGGCGGTGCCTGCACCTGCATACCGCGGCCGCGCGGTTTATCCGCCCGGCACACGACTCCAGTGATCTGATACCCCTGTTCAATCAGATATTGAAGCGAAACCGCCGCAAAGTCCGGCGTGCCCATATACAAAAGTTTCAGTTTTTTCCCGATTGACATCAAGGCATCCTCCTTACCATTTATTCGTCGTATGTATGGTCTTCCTCGACATCCACATACTCGTAGATTTTTTCATCAAACAGAATGCCGTCCAGATGATCAGCCTCGTGCTCAAAAGCCTCTGCAATCAGACCTTCTGCCTCCTCCTGAAACGGATGGCCGGTCTCATCCTGTGCGGCAATCTTCACATAGGCCGGGCGAACGACGCGCCCCCAGACGTTCGGCACACTCAGGCACCCTTCTACCGGGCGCTGTTCGCCGCGGCGTTCCAAAATCTGCGGGTTGATATATGCTTTGACTTTTTCACCGTCATTGACCAAAAAGATCCTGCGCAGAATGCCGACTTGCGGCGCGGCAAGACCGACGCCGTTTGCATCCAGCAGCGTATCTTTCATATCGCGGAGCAGCAGCTTCAGCCGCCGGTCAAATACCGTCACTTCATGGCACTTTTTTTGCAGGCACTCGTCGCCTTTTTTTCGAATTTCCAATACTGCCATCGTTTTTCCTCCGTTCAGTTCCGCGCCGCCTTGATACGGCTGTGCGGAACCCATCATTCCCGGTTGCCGGGATTTTTTCATTTATCAAGCGTCCGGCGGGAGATACCGGTGCAGCAAACCATCAGTTCTGCGGATTGAATTCGGCTGAAACAGTCACGCCTGTCATCCGCCGGTCTGTCATGAAATTGCGGAGTACCTCTGCAACGGCATCCCGAACCTGCTTTGTCTCAGTCGTTTTGACAACCAGCTGATACCGGTATTTGTTATTGAGTTTGAAGACCGGCGCAGGCGCAGGGTCATACAGAATATCCGTGTCTGTAAACAACGGAAGAAGGAATTCCCGCAGAATGCGTGCCGCTGCAAAAACACGGCTGTTTTCAATCCCTGCCAGCGTAAAGCGGAACAGGTCACAGAAAGGCGGATAGCGCAGTGCCCGGCGAAGCGCAATTTCCGTTTCATAAAACTGATCGTAGTTCTGTGCCGCAGCAAGGCGCAGAATCTCATTGTCCGGCGAATACGTCTGAATGATTGCGCGGCCTGGTTTTTCGCCCCGTCCGGCGCGGCCAACCACCTGCGTCAGTTGGGAAAATGCACGCTCATTGGCGCGAAAATCCGGGACATTCAGCGCCTGATCGCCGTCGATGACGCCGACCAGCGTGACGGATTCGAAATCCAGGCCCTTTGCAATCATCTGGGTGCCGAGCAGAATCGGCACTTTTTCATCGCGAAAGCGCTGCAAAAGCGATTCGTGCGTATGCAGGCCGCCTGTGGTATCGGCGTCCATGCGGATCATATCCGCCTCTGGGAAGAGCGCGTGCAGTTCTTCTGCGATGCGCTGTGTCCCGATGCCTTCCCGGCTGATGTAGGGGCTGCCGCATTGCGGACAGTATTCGTAAACCGGTACAGAACGTGAACAATAGTGGCACATCAGCCGGTTGTTGGCCGAATGATAGGTCAGCGCAACGGAACAGGCCTCACAGTGCGGGACATAGCCGCAGTTCCGGCACAGCATATACCGGCTGGCACCGCGGCGGTTGAGAAACAAAATGCTCTGTTCGCCTGCCGCCACCGTATCGCGAAGCGCCTCGATCAAATCCGCGCTGAGCCGCGTCTCGTTGCCATGTTTCAGTTCTGTTTTCATGTCGGCAAACGTGACTTTCGGCAGCTGTATGCCGCCATAGCGGTTTTCCATGCGGTAATATGAATATCTGCCTGATTTTGCCGCATACATGCTTTCAACCGTCGGCGTAGCAGACGCCAGCAGAAGCAGCGCGCCATGCTGTACCGCACGGAATTTTGCGACATCCCGCGCATGATACCGCGGCGATTGTTCGGAACGGTATGAGGTTTCCTGTTCCTCATCGATGACGATCAAGCCGATGTTGGTCAGCGGTGCAAAAACGGCGGAACGCGTGCCAACCACGACATCTGCCCGGCCGGAGCGAATACGTTTCCATTCGTCATATCGTTCGCCGGCGCTGAGGCCGGAATGCAGCACGGCAACACGGCTGCCGAAATGACCGTACAGCCGATTCAGCAGCTGCGGCGTCAGCGCAATTTCCGGAACGAGCACCATCGCCTGCCGCCCGATTTCCAGACAGCGCCGGATCAAGCGGATATAGACCAATGTTTTCCCGCTGCCGGTGACACCGTGCAGCAGCGCCGCTGACGGCGTCTGGGCTTCCAACTTGGCTCGCAGGGGTTCATAGGCTGCCGACTGTTCGTCGTTCAGCGTCGGATCCGGCAATTGCTGTTCCGCGTGCGGCGCCGACAAGCGCAGCACTTCCCGGTCAAACAATTCCAGCAGACCGCTCTTCGCCAAGGTTTTCACCGTGGCCGCGGAGGCGCCCGAATAATAGGTGATGTCTTTCAAAGACGCTTCGCCCGCGCTGCGCAGGAAATCTATCGCGGCTGCCTGCTGTTTCGTCAGCTTTTTTCTGGGGCTTGCATCTTCGCAGAGCCGCGCACAGGTCACGGTTTTATCCGGGTTATGCAGCAGCGCATGCTGCTCGCTGCGGAGCATTTTCCGCTTCATCAGCTCGTTGAGCCGTTCATCCAAGCCTTCTTCGCCGAATGTTTTGGTCAGCTCCGCCAGCGAAACGCGATCGCCGCGTGTGCGGATATAAAGCATCAGCGGCATCGCTTCACTGTCTTCCGCGAGCGGTTTGCCTCTGTATGCCGGATTCTCAGCATACCAGATTTCCTGCCGGATATCGCTCCCGGCCGGGATAAACAGGCGGAAGACATCATAACAGGTGCAGAAATATTTATCGCGCATCCAGAGGATCAGGCGGATCTCTTTTTCCGAGACAATCGGTTCATCATCGACAAACTGTCCGACGGGCTTTTTGCCTTCCGCTGTATCGTCCGCACGGCAGCTCAGGATCAGCGCCTGCACCAGCCGGTTGCCGCGGCCAAACGGAACCAGGACCCGCATCCCTGCCGCGACCGGGTGGGTTTCCGAAGCCGGAATGAAATAAGAATAGGGGCGGTCATAGACGTAGCTTTCTGCGCGAACCGCAACCAGCACTGTTTTCACCACGCCAAACCGCCTCCTTTTCTACGATCCCGCCGGTTCAGCCGGGGTTCGTTACTCTGCTTTTTCCGCTTCTTCTGATGTCTCTTCCGAAGCGGCCTTGGCCTGCTCGGCCTGTCTTCTGAGGCCTTCTTCGTAGATCTGTTCCACTGCAAGCGTGACCGGCTTTTTTTCAAGTTTCTGGCCGTTTTCCATCGCTTCTTCTGCGATTTCACGAGCACGGTGTGCCGTGATATTCACCAGCAGATAGCGGTTGCCAACCATTTTAACGAGCGATTCCATTGTCGGATACAGCATAAGTCTGATCCATCTCCTTTATTTCGTTTGACCGGCATTCAGCCGGTTTTCAATCAGTTCGCAGATTTCCAAGGCAGCGTCTGTGACGTTGCGGTTGTATACCTTCGCGTCAAACCGCGCCGCAAGTTTGCATTCTTTGGCCGCCAGCGACAGGCGTTTGAGAATGGCTTCCTCCGTTTCCGTTCCGCGTCCGCGGAGACGCTGTTCCAACTCTTCCATGGAGGGCGGAAGCAGAAAAACCAGCAGCGCCTCCGGCATCCGGGACCGCACCTGAAAGGCACCCTGCGTATCGATGTCCAATACGACGATCGCGCCATCGGCCGTTTTTTGTTCGATCATGTCGCGCGGCGTACCATAGAGATTGCCTGCGTATTCGGCATATTCGAGAAACAGGTTGTTCGCAACACCGTTCAGAAAACTGTCACGGTCCGTGAAGTAGTAGTGGACACCTTCCTGCTCGCCCGGGCGGGGTTTGCGTGTCGTTTTGGATACGGATACGGCGATGCTGCGGCCGAGCCGTTCCGGGCAGATTTTTTTCAGCGCTTCTACAACGGTCCCCTTGCCGACGCCGGACGGGCCGGACAGCACCAGTAACAGGCCGCTGCCGATTGCTTTTTGATTCATACCGTTCTCATCGCTCGTTTTCGAGCACTTCCTCCTCATCGTCATCCTCGTCTGCATCGTCGGTCTGGTCTTCTACGCGGTGTGCGATGGTTTCCGGCTGAATGGCAGAGAGAATCACATGGTCGCTGTCTGTGACGATTACAGCGCGCGTCCGGCGGCCGTAAGTCGCATCAATCAGCATACTGCGGTCGCGCGCCTCCAGAATAATGCGCTTGATCGGCGCCGACTCCGGACTGACGATCGAAACAATCCGCCCGGCGGAGACCATATTGCCGAAGCCGATGTTGACCAGTTTCAAAACGTTCATGTTACAGGAACCTACCCTTCTCGCGTGTTACTCGATGTTCTGGACTTGCTCACGGATTTTTTCGAGCTCTGATTTCATATCGAGGATCACTTTTGCAACTTGCAGGTCAGACGCTTTTGAGCCGATGGTGTTGATCTCGCGGTTGATTTCCTGCACTAAGAAATCAAGCTTCCGTCCGACCGGCTCCGAAGCATCCAGAAGTGACCGCAGCTGTGAAAAGTGGCTTTCCAAGCGCACGGTTTCCTCATCGGTTGCGATCCGGTCTGCGACGACGGCCGCTTCTGTCAGGATTCTCGACTCGTCGATTTGCGTATCGCCGAGCAGTTCCCGCATCCGGGCCATCAGTTTTTCCCGGTATTCGCGCACAATTTCCGGCATTCGTTCGCGGACGGCGATCATCATGGATTCCAGGTTTGCCGTCTTGCTCAGCACATCTCCGCGCAGCGCGGTTCCTTCGGTCTGACGCATATGCAGGAACGCTTCCAGCGCCGGGTCAAACACCGTGCAGACCTCTGCGGTCAGCTGATCACGGTCTTCTTCGACCTTTTTGACGGTGAAGACATCCGGCAGCCGCGCAATGTTCATTGCCGTTGCATCGTTCGGCAGGTTGTAGGTTTCCGCTACATCGCGGATGGCTTCCAGATATGCGCCCACAACCGCTTTGTTGACGCAGAGTTCGTTGTCTCCGCCAACGTAGTCGATGTTCAGGTAAATATCGACTTTTCCGCGGGTCACGCCGGCAGCCTTCAGCCTTGCCTTGACCGGCTCTTCCAAAAAGGAAGAGGCTCTCGGGCAGCGAACGGTGCAATCCAAATAGCGGTTGTTGACGGAACGAATTTCTGCGGTAATGATTTTATTGCCGACTTGTTCGGAAGCCCGCCCATAGCCGGTCATGCTGTAAATCATAATGGCTCCGTTTCTCCGCCGCATTCCTGCCGTTCAGGCGTGCCGGCGGCGGGCGGACACATCTGAATCGGTTTTACTTTGTAATGGTGACTTTGGAAAGTCCGCGCGGGTTGTCCGGGTTCAGACCGCGCAGCGTCGAAAGTGCACAGGCAAACATCTGCATGGCGGCACTTGCGGCAAAGATGGCGCAGATTTCATCACATTCCGGCAGGAGCACGCCGCTGTCTGCCTTGGCAAGAACGGCGGCATCCTGTGTAAAGACAAATACGTCGCCGCCGGCCTGATGAAGCCGGTCGATCATTTTCACGGAATCTTCCGTCAGTTTTTCGCCGAGTGCGAACTGGAACACCGGGGTGCCGTCACTGATCTGCGCAACCGGGCCGTGATAGAAGTCGCTTGTCGCGTAGCCGCGGCTGCGGATATAGCACGTTTCCTGCGTTTTCAGCGCGAACTCCAGCGCGATCGGGTAGGCAAAGCCGCGGCCCAAAACGAAGCTGTCCTGAATGAAGCGGTAGCGTCCGGCTGCCTGTTCAATCATTTCCGCCTGCTTGTATGTTTTTTCAATGACCTGCGGGATATGCTTCAGCTCATTGCGCAAGAGGGCGTTTCCGGACCACTTGGCAACCAGCGACAGGACGAGGTAAAGCTCACCGATAAAGGTCTTGGTGGCTGCGACGGATTTTTCCGGCCCCATGGAGCAATCCAGATGGAATTCCGCGCAGGAAACCATCGGCGATTCCGGTTCGTTGGTGATCGCCGCGGTAACAGCGCCGCAGGCTCTGGCGCGGGAAAGGACTTCCATTGCGTCGGCTGCACGGCCGCTTTGGGAGAGGCCGATGACCAGCTGATTTTTCAGGCAGAGTGCCCCTTCATAAACGGTATAAACGGACGGCGCTGCCAGCGATACAGGGACGCCGCAGTAGGTTTCGATCAAGTATTTCGCAAAAACGCCGGCATGGTCAGAAGTTCCGCGGGCCGCAATGACAACGCCGGAAACTTTCTTCTTTTTCACCGCACGGACAAGTTCCGTGATCGCGTTTGTATTTTTCGCCTTTGCAGCACGGCATCCGGCAGCGGATTCGTTGATTTCTTTCCACATCAAGGTTTCGTTCATTGTCATGGTTTTCAATCTCCTTTTCATCGACGGCTGTTTGCTTGAGCCTGTTTACTTGCTTTAGTCCTCCCGCCCTTCGCGGCGGTAGCGCATTTCTGCCCAATCTTCTTTTGAGATCAGAATCTGGCGCGGTTTTTGACCCTCGAACGGGCCAATGATACCGCAGCTTTCCATTTGGTCAACAATGCGGGCTGCACGGGCATATCCGAGCTTCAGGCGGGTTTGCAGCATAGAAGTAGAGACGCGCCCGCTTTCCACGGCGATGCTGACGGCATCGTTGAAAAGTTCATCGACGTCATCGCTTCCGCCAGATTCTTCTGCGTGGGCGGCGCCGCGCCCTTTGCCCTTCCCGTTTCCGGCGTTCTGCGCGTTCTTATCGATCTGCGCAATCACTTCATCCGAATAAGAAGCCGTGTTTTCGCTCTTGACATATTCAACGACGGCGTCAATCTCCGGGCTGGTGACCAAACAGCCCTGGATTCGGGTCGGTTTGTTTGCGCCGATCGGCGCGAAGAGCATATCGCCTCGGCCAATCAGGCGTTCCGCGCCGATCTGGTCGAGAATGATGCGGGATTCAATGCCGCTGGCAACCGAAAACGCAATTCGCGACGGGATATTGGCCTTCATCAGGCCGGTGACGACATCCGCAGACGGACGCTGTGTCGCGACGATCAAATGCATGCCCGCGGCGCGCGCCATCTGCGCAATGCGGCAGATGGACTCTTCCACTTCGCCCGGGGAGACAATCATTAGGTCCGCCAGCTCGTCAATGACAATGACGATGCGGGCCATTTTCTCAAACCGAGGTTTTGGCGGCTCCGGCGGCGTCTGCGGCGTCTGCTGCGTCTGCTGCACCGGTTCTCCGGCTGCTTCTTCTTCGTCGCTCAGGGCAAACGGCGCCGTATCTGCTGCGGCCGACGCTTCGGCCATCGCCTCTGCTTCGGCTTCTGCCGCTGCATTCAGCCGGTCGCACTCATCGTTGTATTCCGTGAAGTTGCGGACGCCCAGTTCATTGAACTGTTTGTAGCGCTGCATCATTTCCATGACGGCCCACTGCAAGGCGCCGGCCGCCTTTTTGGCATCCGTTACAACCGGGATCAGCAGATGCGGAATGCCGTTATACGAGGCAAATTCAACCATCTTCGGGTCGATCAGGATCAGCCGAACTTCTTCCGGCGTGGACTTATAAATCAGGCTGATCAGCAGCGAGTTGATGCAGACGGATTTACCGGAGTTCGTCGTACCGCCGACCAGCATGTGCGGCAGGCGGGCGATGTCGGAAACAATCGGGTTGCCGGCAATATCCTTGCCCAGTGCAAACGTCACGCGGGAGCGGCTTTCTTTGAATTCGCGGGATTCCAGTACGTCGCGGAGGTAAACCGTCGTCACGACTTTGTTCGGCACTTCGATACCAATGGCCGACTTGTTCGGCACCGGGGCAATCCGGATGGACTGTGCCGCCAGCGCCAGGGCGATATCGTCTGCCAGCGCTGTCAGGCGCGAGGAGCGCGTGCCGCTGGACAGCTGCACTTCATAGCGGGTGACCGTCGGTCCGCGGATGACTGCGACAATCTGGGCGTCGATGTTGAAGCTGGTCAGCGTGTGGAGCAGCTTGTCCGCATTCTGGCGCATCTCCGCCTCGGCGCTTTCCTGGTTCGTGGGCGGTTCGGATTTCAACAGTTCAATCGGCGGGAGCGTATATTCTCGGCAGACAGGCTGCTCTGCGGCGGCGCCGACCTGAGCAATTTCCGCTTCCAGCTCGTCCGGCGACATTTCGGTTTTCAGCCGCTCTTTTGCAGTCGGCTGCGGCTGAACCGGCTGAAAAACGACCGGATCCACCTTCGGCGGTGCGACGCCGCGGATCTCCGGCATGAACGGCGTTTGTTTTTCCGTCTGCTGAATCGGTTCCGGCTCGATCGGAATCGGATTTTGTGCCGGTTCCGGTTCCCGTACCGGGATCGGTGCAGGTTCGGGATTTGCCGAAACCGTTTCAGGGGCCTTGGTTTCATGTGTCAGCGCTTCCGGCGCGCTGAAGGTCTGCTTGGGTTCGCCGTCATGGTGCGGCGGCGGTGCAAACGCACCGGAAGGTGCCGAAGCATATCCGTCCAGCGGGATATCAATCCGGCGCTTGGTTTCCAGCGGGATGTCAATTTTCTGGCGGCTGGCGGCCTCCGCGGCTGCGCGGAGCTGCGCTTCTTTTTCCGCAGCTTCGGCGCGTTCACGATCACGCGCTTCCTGACGGATGAGACGCTGGCGATTCCGTTCGGCACGGCGGTAGGCACGCTGTTCCGTATTTTGATCCTGTACGCGTTCCAGCCGTTCACCCAGCATTTCTGCGAGCTGTGTCAGGCGGAAATTAAGCATGTAGAGGATGTCCATCAAAAAGAGCAGGACAATCACGACTGCTGCGCCGACACGCGTCAACGCGCGGATCAGCAGATCTGCAAAGCCGCCGGCGATCAGTCCGCCGCTTCGGCAGGTCAGACTGGCATCCAGCAGCTCCCGCACGGTTGCATACGGTGCATCTGTGAGAAAGACGTGCAGGATGGCGCCGACCCAAAACGGGATCAGGCAGATGACAACGCAGCGCAGAATATTTTTTCTTTTTCGGAAGTGAATAAGCAGATGGAGCGCCAAAACAATCAGGACAAAGGGCAAAACATAAAAACCGGCGCCCAGCAGATATTTGATGCCGTCACAGATCGGCCCCAGCACGGCTGCATTGCTCGCAAAAAAGCCAATCAGAAGCAGAACCGACAGAACCAGCAGGATGATGATGGCCGCAGCGGTTCCGCGGCCTGTTCTCTGCTGGGTGGACGGCTGCTTCTTTTTGGCATTTGATGTTCTGGATTTTTTATGTTCAGACGGTTTCGCCGTCTTTTTCTTTGCTTGCGCTGCCAACGTGTTTTCCCACCTTTTTCGTCAGAGTGTCTTTTGTCAAAAAGCTGTCAGGATATGCCGGTTCAGAATTGCAGCGTTTAGAAAAGATAGGAAAGGAACAATCCCGCAGCCAGCGCCGCACAGTAAATTGAGAAATATTTGAGTTTTCCGTTTTTGGAAATCATGCGCACCAAGCCGATAGCCAGATAGCCTGTGACGGCTGCAACTGCGAACCCTGCCGCATACGGCAGAACCGACCCGGAAGCCATGCCGCCTTTGATCAGATCGGCACCTTCCAGCACCGCTGCGGCGACAATCGTCGGGAGGCTCAGAATAAACGAATACTTGACCGCATCCTCCCGTTTCAGGCCGCAGAACAGCGCTGCCGTCAGCGTTGCGCCGGACCGGGAAAGACCGGGGATCACCGCGACCATCTGCACAAGACCGATGATCAAAGCATCGCGCACGGTCATATCAGCGACGGTCTTTTTGCCGTTGTTAAAGCGGTCCGCAAAGAACAGCAGCACCGCCGTACCGCACAGCGCCAAACCGATCACCCACGGCGTTGAGCAGGCCGCTTCGATCTGATCTTTGACAAATACGATGGGCACCAGCGGCAGCAGCGAAAGAATCATCATGCCGAGCATATGCTGATAGGCCGGGTCTCTGGCGGGACGCTTTTTCAGCTTATCCGGCAGGAAACAGAAGAAAGCCCGGATCAGCGCCCAGATATCCTTGTAGTAAACCGCGCAGACCGCCAAGAACGTTGCGAGATGCAGGAAGACAGAAAAAGCCAGCGTAGATTCCTGTTTGGTCAGCAGGGACAGAATCGCAAGATGCCCGGAACTGGAAACCGGCAGAAACTCTGTCAGGCCCTGGACCAAGCCGAAAAGAATGGCAAGTGAAAATGTCATACAGCAAGACCGCCTTTTGAATCAAATAAAATCCATCTGGCCCGTTCCACGGGCGCAGCCGTGCTTTCTACGCACGAATATCAGCCAAAACGGATGAAAACTGAAAACGGAAAAAGGACGCATCAAAGATCCCCCGTGAACGTTTGGCGAAGCCTTTCCTACGGAGAACGCTATCTGCGCGATTCTATTATATCATACTCCCGCGGAGATTTCAAACCTTTTTTCGCCGTGCCAAAGCATATGCCGTTTTTTATGCAGCTATGCCGGAGGCTTTTAGGCTTCATCGCGTTTTCTGCGAATCGTCATGCCCAGCCAATAGGCATAATATTGTGTGCCCGCCGCCAAGAAAGCCGTCATCAGAATGGAAAGCTGTGTGAAGCCCAATCCGCCCGTCAGGCAGACGAATGGCATATACAGAAAGAAAAGCGTCCGGTTTGCCGTCGGATCCGTCAGATTCATCAGCAGGATTGCAGGAATGACCAGAATGGCCGTCGCCAAAAAGACCCCGCGCAAAAAGATTTCTTTTGAAGCCTTCACCCGTTTGGAACGGCGTTTGCCCCGCAGGAACGCCGATACGGAAACACAGACAAAAAAAGCAAGATAGCTGACGCCTTCCAGCACCAGCTGAACCTTCTGTTTGCCGCCGCCGTGGTACTCGATGGAATCCAGGACGCGCCGGAGCGCAACCCCGAACAACACATTTGTCAGAAAAACCGACAGCAACGCAAAGAAAGCAATCCAGATCAGGCTGACTGCTGCGCTTTTCCAGAGTTTCGGGTCGCGGATGTCGAAGGAGAATTTCATAACCTTCCCTCCTTTTTCAGATGCGTTAATTATACCGCATTTCACGCGAAAAGGAAAGAGGCCGACAAAAAAATGAATTTCCACCTTGTGATATTGCGCTGACTATGATATAATAAACGATACGCAGCAGCGATCCGGCAGAATCGGATCCTGTGCAAACCAGATTTCCATCCGTTCAAAAGAGCATGAAGGAGTGAACCGAACATGGCCGGTGTTGCAATCATGGGCTACGGCGTCGTCGGAAGCGGCGTCGCAGAGATCATCGAACAGCATCAGAAAATGATTTCGGCGCGCGCCGGGCAGGATATCTTTGTCAAATACATTCTGGATATCCGTGATTTTCCCGACAGCCCGTATCGTGATAAAATGATCAAGGACTTCTCGATCATTGAGAATGATCCGGAAGTAACGACCGTCGTCGAAACCATAGGCGGCTGCGGGGTCGCCTATGACTTTACCAAGCGCGCGCTGCTCGCCGGCAAGAATGTCGTCACCTCCAATAAAGAGCTTGTTGCGCGGCATGCCGTCGAATTTTTTGCACTTGCGGCAGATCAAAACGTCAACTACCTGTTTGAAGCGTCTGTCGGCGGCGGGATCCCAGTCATCCGTCCGATCAACCAGTGTCTGGCGGCCAACACCATTCAGGAGGTTTACGGGATCCTGAACGGCACAACCAACTACATCCTAACCCGCATGATCAAGGCCGGTTTGACATTTGACGAGGCGCTCAAAGAAGCGCAGTCGCTCGGTTATGCCGAAGCCAATCCGACAGCCGACATCGAAGGCGACGATGCCTGCCGAAAAATCTGCATTTTGAGTGCGCTCTCTTTCGGCTTTCATGTTTATCCGGAAATGGTTCGTATTGAGGGCATTCAGTACATTACGCCGGAGGACATTGCTTTCGGCGATGCCATCGGCCGGAAAATCAAGCTGCTCGGACGCGCCAAGCGGCTGGCGGACGATCAGATTTACGTTTCCGTTGCACCTTATCTGATTCCTGCGGAGTGTCCGCTTTCCACCATTGACGGCGTTTTCAACGGCATTATCGTGAAGGGCGATTCCGTCGGTGAAGTGATGTTCTACGGTCGCGGCGCCGGCAAACTGCCGACTGCCAGCGCCATTGTCGCGGACGTCATTGACGCCGCCAAACACAACCGCGCCCGCAAGTGGATGGATTGGGGCGATGCCGAACCGAACCGCATTGCCAACTGCCGCAAAGTTGAACATGCATATTTCGTCCGCGTGCAGGCGCAGAACCTTGCAGAAGTTTATGACGCTGCCCGCGATCTGTTCGGCGAAATCACGCCGATTGAACAGGCTGCTGTCTCAGCCAATGACGGCGCGTTCCTGACACAGTCCATTGCAGAAGGCGCCCTGTTCCAGAAGCTGGCGCAGCTGGATGACCGATTCGGCGCTTCCGTCGTCAAAAACAAGCTGATGCTTCTGTGATTGAGAGGTCATTGACCATGATTTTGCCCAAACCAATTCGGATTGCAATGGCCGGTCTGGCGCATCCGCATGGGCTCGGTTTTCTCCAGAATGCGCTCCGTGTAGACGGTGTTTCCGTCGCCGGTTTTTTCGATGCGGATGAACCGGCTCGTGCCGCGCAGGCCGCGGATACATTCGGCGCCGCCTGCTATCCGGACTTTGACGCTTTGCTGGACGCCGGTGCAGATGTTCTTTTGACGGCCGCTGTCAACAACGCCAAGGCGCCTTACATTGCCCGTGCGCTTTCTGCCGGGATCGGTGTTGTGGCTGACAAGCCGATGGCGACATCCCTTGCTGACCTGGACGCCATTTCCGCGGCGGCTTCTTCCGGCGCGCCGCTGTTTTTGATGCTGACCGAACGGTATGACCCCGCCATTTTCACTGCACAGCAATGTATTGCCCGCGGCGAAATCGGCGACGTTGTTCAGCAGTTTCTGGCCCGGCCGCACCGGCTCCGTCCGGAAGGCCGTCCAGCTTGGATGTTTGACCGCGCACAATATGGCGGCATTCTGAACGACCTCGCCGTCCATGACATCGACCTCGCGCGGTATTTCAGCGGTCACGAGATCCGGTGCACGCTGGCTGCCCACGTCTCCAACGCGCGGTTCCCGCAGTTCCGCGATTTCTGCGACAACGGTGCCGCGCTTTTTGAACTGGACAACGGCGGTTCCGCTTCGATTCATGTGAGCTGGCTCACGCCGGATGCGTATCCGGCACACGGCGACGTGCGGTTTCTCATCACCGGGACCAAAGGGTTCCTGGAGGTTTCCACCGTCGCGCAGACCGTCCGCGTCTGCACGGATGCGAAGGCTGAGCATTGGCTGACGCCTGCCGCCCCGGCGCGCACCTGTGAAGAAGACGCGCTTGCAAAAATGGCAGATTGGACGTATCCATCTCTGGTTGACACGGCAGACGGTTTGACCGCAACGCGGTTTGCCCTGCTCGCGCAAGCGGCAGCCGAACAGACCGCGAACGGCTGACAAACAGATACAAACAGATATTGAAAGAACCGGTATCATTTTTGATACCGGTTCTTTTGTATTCAGACGGGCTGGCCATCTGACAGGAAGATCGGATTCGTCCATGCGCAGCGGCCTTCGGCATCGAAGACTTCCGCGCGAATGTAAGTTGATCCGCAGACGATTTTTGCCTTCGCTTCTGTCAGACCTTCGCCGTGATACACGCCATACGGAGAACGGAAAAAGCGGAAGCAGATTTTCGCCGCCGGGGAGCATTTCACATGCGCCACACCGTCTTCGACGTAGAAATCATAGATTTCCGGCCCGGTCGAGGAGTAGAATGCACCCGTTTTCAGCGCATTCAGGATGGAATCGACTGTTTTATCTGCACGGACACAAACATAGCCGACACCCATGTCTTCCGGACTGTGCGCATCGTCGGCTGCAACGCCGTAAATGACGCGGCCGTCGCAGAGCAGCTCATCCCAATATGCGGCCTGATCGTCGCAGTCGCAGCAGCGGACGCAGCCGCTGTTCCAGATCTCCATGAGTGAGAAATCGTTGAGTGCTTCGATTTCCCGAACCGTGTTTCCGCTCCATTCCGGATGGCAGAAGATCGGCAGGTTTCTGCCGGCACGGGTTTCGTCGATCAGATACTGTGCGTCTTTCGCCGTCTGCATCCCCAAATGGTGAAAACGCTCGTCCTGCGCAAAGCCGTTGCCGCTTTCCAACCCGATGGAGACGATATGGACACAGTGTACCAATGGCCACACGCTGTCCGGGAATGCGTCGTCACGCTCCGTACCAGGCAGAATCAGCACGCCGGATTCCGGGGCAAAATTTGTGAAGTTGTAGACCGAATGGTCGGTCAGTGCAAGAAAGTCATAGCCTTTTTCCGCATAGATGTGGATGGTCTCTTCCGGTGTACAGGCGCCGTCTGACCGTGTCGTATGCGTATGGGTGTTGCCTTTGAGCAGTTTTTCACTGCCGCCGAACGCGGCTTGCCGAACAATCATGTAAATCCTCTTTTCGTTTTGTTATTCTGCATCAGAACCGTCTGAATCGGCGCTTTCTGCTGCGTGTTGTCTCTGTTTTTCCCGCAGTGCCGCACGGTACGCTTCGTTGCGGGAGAGCCCGGCGCGTTTCGCCGCCGAAACAACTGTGCGGACATCCTGCGACAGGTCAAGCGTTTCAACATCCGACGCCGGCACCGCATCCGGATCTGCGCCTTCGACGATCAGAACAAATTCGCCTTTTGCCTTCTGACCGTCTTCGCCGTAGCGCTCCGCCGCCTCCGGCAGCGTGGTTTGAATGAATTCTTCAAACACTTTCGTCAGCTCCCGGCACAGCGTCACGCGTCGATTGCCAAACGCCTCGGCCAAATCCCGCAGGGTATATGGCAGCTTGTGCGGCGCTTCGTAAAAGATCATCGTGCGGGGCTCTGTTTTCAGCACTTCCAGCCGTTCGCGGCGGCTTTTCTTGTTGACGGCCAAGAAGCCCTCAAAACAGAAGCGCCCGGTCGGCAATCCGCAGGCCGAAAGCGCCGTAACGGCGGCGCAGGCGCCCGGCAGCGGAATCACGCGGATGCCCGCTTCCCAGCATGCCGCAACCAGCAGCTCACCGGGATCGCTGACGGCCGGGGTACCAGCGTCGGTCACCAGTGCGCATGTCTCGCCGTTTGCAATGCGGGCGACGATTTCCGTGCTGCGCATCCGTTCATTGTGTTCAAAGCAGCTGATCAGCGGTTTTGCGATCTCAAAATGCGTCAGCAGCTTGCGTGTGACGCGGGTATCTTCCGCTGCAATAAAATCGACCGTTTTCAACGTTTCCAACGCGCGGATTGTGATATCATCTAAGTTGCCAATTGGCGTGGGGACAATATAAAGGCAGGACATCGGTCAGAGAATGCTCCTTTCGTTTTCACATGGCGGTTCACCGTATAGGGCGGCGCAGGTCTCGGTCATCCGGCCGGAGGAATCGTATAGAATCAGCAGCGGTTCGCAGATCAAGCCGCTTCTGGCACCGCGGACCCCTTCGACCAGGGCGATGGACGGCGCTTTTTCAACCGTATGCGCTGCAAGCCGGAGGCGTTTGGGCTCCAGCCCTGCAGCAGACATCTTTGAAAAAAGCTCCGCCAGCCTTGCTGCCGGAAAGCACAGATTCAGGTGTCCGCCGTTTTTGAGCAGATAAGCCGCAGACGACAGAACCGTTTCCAGCGGGCATCCCTGCCGGGATATGCGCCGCGTTTCGTCCGGAGAGGCCGCCCCCCGCTCCGCCTCAAAATAGGGCGGATTGGCGATGACTGCGTCAAACGCCCCCGGTGAGAAGAACCGGCGTATCTCTGTCAGGTCGGCACAGACGGCAGACATCCGATTCAACAGCTGGTTGTTCTGTGCGTTCTGTTCATAGCGCCGGCAGGCATTTGGGTCGCAGTCCACCCCTCGGAATGTCGTGCGCGGCGTCCGTGCAAGGGTCAGCAGCGTGAGCAGGCCGCTTCCGCAGCACAGGTCGCAGACGGCTGCCCGCTTTTCAAGCAGGTGTTCCGCCGCAAAGGCCGCCAGCAGAATAGAATCCGTCGTCACGCCCTGAAGCGGCGGCGGGCTGAAGAATGTCAAGCCGTTGAGCAGCGTTTCCAATTCGGGCCTCCATGGTAAAAAGATACGGAGAGGGGGCAGGCGGCATCGCCGCGCTGCCCCCAAAAGCCCCGCATATTGCGTTGATTACTGCTGCTTCGGTGCATCGACCGGGCAGACACCGGCGCAGGCGCCGCATTCGACGCAGACATCCGGATCGATGACATATCTGTCTTCGCCCTGCGAAATCGCAGAAACCGGGCATTCCGCTTCGCAAGCGCCGCAGGAGATGCAATCTTCACCGATAACGTAAGCCATGGATAAAAGCCCCCTATCTCAGAGTTGATACCTATATTCTACCATGAATCGCAAAAAAATCAACCCCCAATTTCACGATAAACATGAAGTTTCTGAAAATCATTTTGTATAGCACGGTGTGTTTGTGCGCAGACTACCCATGCAGTTCTTTTGCCGGAATGGAACGAAATCCGGCTTCTGCGGAAAGGATTTCCATGAAACACGTTGAAAAACGCCCTGCGCGGCATGTATTTGCCCATTCAAATGCCGCCAGTGAAGCATGCGCTGCCCCGCTTTCACCGGATGCTTCCCTCTTCCCGTTTTCGACCCCGCATCCAAACCGCTTCCTGACCAATTCAAATAAGGTCAGTTTTGGTCAGGACGTGCAAATCAAAGAAAAGACGTAAAAAAAGAAGCACTGATTCGTCCGTGCTTTGCATCTGTGCCGGACGGCTGTCTGCGGTCTTTTTGACCGTTTTCCCCCGTTTTTCCGAATTTGCTTCTGAAATGTGCCGGGTGTATAATATGTTCAAGGTCAAAGAAAGTCAAAGTCAAATAGATTGATTGAGGTGTTTTTAGATGCGAATCAGTGACTTGATTGCGCACTATATCGAGCAGGAGCTGGAGAGACGGGATGGATCCGTCCAGCTGTCCCGTGGGGAACTGGCCGAACATTTCAAATGCGTGCCGAGCCAAATCAACTATGTGCTGACCACACGTTTTACGCCGGAACACGGCTATACCGTCGACAGTCGGCGCGGCGGCGGCGGATACATCCGCATTACCCGCGTCCATATGGACCGGGCGCTGCTCATGATGCATGTGATCAACGCGGTCGGCTCTGCCATCGATGCGCAATCGGCAACTGCGTTTCTCCAAAACCTGCTTTCAGACGGTGTGCTGGATCTGAACACCGCTGCAGTCATTCATGCCGCCGTATCAGAGGCGGCTTTGCACGACGTCCCGCGTGAATTGCGCGATGCGGTCCGCGCCGCAATTTTCAAACAATGTCTGCTTGCTTGCACACAGCATTCGGAAAGGTGAGATGGATATGCTTTGCGACAAATGCAAAAAGAATACGGCAACCTACCACTATAAACAAAATGTCAACGGCCAGGTGACGGAGCTTCACCTCTGCCCTGCCTGCGCCGCCGAATCCACGCACGGCGCTTTCAGCAGCATGGATTCCCTCGGCGGGATCAGCTCCCTGCTGACCGGCGCACTGCGCGAAGCGGTTGCTCCGGTTCGCCGCGTCTGTCCGGTCTGCGGCACATCGTCTGCGGATATCGCCCAAAGCGGCTGCGCCGGATGTCCGGCCTGCTATCAGACGTTTGCCGCCATGTTTGCGCCGTACATCGCCAAGCTGCACGGTCATGTCACGCACCGCGGCCGGATCCCGCTGGCTGCGCAGAAACCGGAGGATCCGGCGGAAACGCGCAGGCGCCAAATGGAGCAGCTGAAAAAAGAACTGGATGAAGCCATTCAATCCGAACAGTTTGAACAGGCCGCCGTACTCCGTGACCGGATCAATGCGCTCAAGCAGGAAGAAAAGGCACCCGATCCTGCGGATGGCACACAAGGTGCCCCCGAGGTACAGCCGGAGTAAGCGGCATACCGTCTGACCGGCGGGCATACCCATCAAGGCAGCCAGCTGGAAACCCTGCTGCGTCTGCATACACGCATGGCGTGAACCCAGACGCGGAGAATGAAAGGAATGAAACCCCATGGAGAACAACATGGATATGACCTATCAAAATGAACCGCATGCCGCGCAGAACAAGTGGCTCGGCCGTTCCGGCTCCGACGGCGACATCGTCGTCCGCACGCGCGTCCGTCTCGCCCGAAACATCGAAGGGATTCCGTTCGCCTCCCGCCAGAGTACAGAGGACGCCGAGCATATCGTCGCATGCTGCACCAAGCAAATCATGGAAAATCCGGCGCTGAAAGATGTGTTTACCGTCCAGAAGTCCTCCTCACTTTCGGACGCAGAGCGGGTCAGCCTGGCAGAACGTCATCTGATTTCCCCGGAATTTGCAAGAAGCACCCTGCCGCGCGCGGTCTGTCTGTCCGCCGACAACGGAATCTCCGTCATGGTCAATGAAGAAGACCATCTCCGGCTTCAGGTCATGGGCGACGGCCTCTGCATCAACGAATGTCTGGCCTGCGCGGTCGAGCTGGATCAGCTGATCGACGCCGGATTGAATGCAGACGGCCTGCATTACGCATTCGATGAAAAAATCGGCTATTTGACGCATTGTCCGACCAACCTCGGCACCGGTCTGCGTGCTTCGGTCATGCTGCACCTGCCGGCGCTCGCCGGGAACGGCCGTTTGCGGGCGCTGATGAATGCGGCAGGCAATCTCGGCCTCGTCATCCGCGGGTATTACGGTGAAGGCAGCCGCGAGTCCGGTGATTTGTATCAGGTGTCCAACCGCATTACGCTCGGATATACAGAACAGGAGCTGTGCGACAATCTGCGTGAAATCGTTTCGCAGATCATTCAGGAGGAACGTGATGCCCGGAAAACGCTGTTGGAAACCAGCCGCCTTCATCTAGAAGACCGCGTCTGCCGTTCGCACGCCGTTTTGAAAGCCGCTCGTCTGATTTCGGCCGAAGAAGCCATGACGCTTCTAAGCGACGAACGTCTCGGTATTGCACTGAACCTAATCCCGGGCGACATCGGAACCATCAACGCTTTGACCGATGAAATCCAACCGGCGACATTATGCCTGAATGCAGCCATCAGCGCCAATGCAGAGCAGCGGGATGAAACCCGTGCATCACTGCTGCGGGAGCGGCTCGCTTGATTTTGAACGAAAACACGCCCTCCGTTCCGCCGCCGGAGACGTGTTCGGATGGAACAATGCGCGGAGAAAAGAGGCCATGATATGACAGATAAACGTTTTACCCAGCGCGCCAACAAAGCCATCAGTCTGGCGTATGCCTCCGCTGTCGAAATGGGGCACAGCTACATTGGCAGCGAACACCTGCTGCTCGGGCTGCTCCGTGAGCAGGAGGGCGTCGCTGCGCGGGTTCTGACGGATCTCGGCATCACAGTCGACGACGTGGTTGAGCACATCCGTGAAGATGTCGGATTCGGCGATCCGGGTGTCAAGCCGCAGGATCTGACGCCGCGTTCCAAGCTGATCCTGAACTACGCCTCGGATGAAGCCGTCCGGCTGCGCCACAACTATATCGGCACGGAACATATCCTCCTCGGCATCATCCGGGAGCGCGAAAACATCGGTGCGCGCATTCTGTATGAGCTGTGCGGCGATCTTCGGAAAATTGCGGAACATATCCTCGAAGCCATCGGCGGCGGCGACAGCGACAGCCCTTCGGAGCATCCGCAGTCGGCTTCCGGTCCGGCTGCCGGTTCATCCTCGAAGCAGCCGGCCGGCGAATTGAAGCTCTTGAAAGAATACGCGCGCAACCTGAATGAAATGGCCGCGGATTCCAATCTGGACCCGGTCATCGGTCGGACAGAGGAAATCAACCGCGTGATTCAGATTTTGTCCCGCCGGACAAAAAACAACCCTGTGCTGATTGGGGAGCCTGGCGTCGGCAAAACGGCCGTCGTTGAAGGGCTGGCTCAGAAAATCGTTTTGGGCGACATCCCTGAAAATCTGAAAAACAAGCAGATTTACACCTTGAACCTCGCCGGAACCATCGCCGGAACCAAATACCGGGGCGAATTTGAAGAACGGATCCGCAGCATTTTGGACGAAGTGAAAAAGGCGGGCAACATCATCCTATTCATCGACGAGGTCCACACGCTGATCGGTGCAGGCGGCGCAGAGGGCGCCATCGATGCCGCCAACATTTTGAAGCCGGCGTTGGCGCGCGGCGAGCTTCAGGTCATCGGTGCAACGACGTTTGACGAATACAAAAAGCACATCGAGAAAGATGCCGCGCTGGAGCGGCGCTTCCAGCCCGTTCAGATCGGCGAACCCTCGGAAGCAGACAGCATTCTGATTCTGCGCGGCCTGCGGGACCGCTATGAGGCGCACCACAAAATCAAAATCACCGACGAGGCCATTGAAGCGGCTGTCCGTCTTTCCAGCCGATATCTCAACGACCGTTTTCTGCCGGACAAAGCGATCGATTTGATCGATGAGGCGGCCGCAAAGGCACGGCTCACCAATTTGACGCCGCCGCCGGATCTCAAGGGGCTTGCCGACGAAATCGCTCAGCTTTCCGTAGAAAAAGAAGAAGCCGTTCGGGCACAGGATTTTGAGAAAGCCGCTGCGCTGCGCGACGAGGAAACGCTGAAAAAGAAAACACTGGAAGAGCGCCGCAGTATGTGGCAAAACACTGCGACAAAACACGCCGACAGCATCGGCGCAGACGATATCGCCGGCGTGATCTCCGCCTGGACAGGGATCCCTGTTCAGCGCCTAACCGAAACGGAGAGCGAACGCCTTTTGAAAATGGAAGACGTCCTGCATGCGCGCGTGGTCGGACAGGATGAAGCGGTTCGGGCCGTCGCCAAAGCGATTCGCCGCGGCCGTGCCGGATTGAAGGATCCGAAGCGCCCGCTCGGTTCGTTCATCTTCCTGGGGCCGACCGGCGTCGGCAAAACGGAGCTCTGCAAAGCGCTTGCGGAAAGCCTGTTCGGCGACGAAAACGCCATGATCCGCTTTGACATGTCGGAGTATATGGAAAAGCATACGGTCAGCCGAATGGTCGGTTCGCCGCCGGGGTATGTCGGATTTGAAGAAGGCGGCCAGCTCACCGAAAAAGTCCGCCGCAAGCCATACAGCGTCATCCTGTTTGACGAAATCGAAAAGGCGCACCCGGATGTTTTCAACATTCTCCTCCAGATCATGGAAGACGGCGTTTTGACAGACGGTCAGGGGCGTCACGTCAGCTTCCGGAACGCCATCATTGTCATGACGTCCAACGTCGGCGCCAACAACATCGTTCGCCAGACAAAGCCGCTCGGGTTTGCCCCGCAGACAGACGAGAACAGCAATCTGCGCGATGTTGTTCTGGAGGAGCTGAAGCATACCTTCCGTCCGGAATTTCTGAATCGCGTAGACGATATCATCGTCTTCTCCAAGCTGACGGAAGCAGATATCCGGGAAATTGCCGTTCATCTGCTGACCGGGCTGGCCGGACGGCTCGCAGAGCTCGGCGTCACCCTGCATTGGGACGATGCTGCGGCTGCGCTGCTGGCGAAAGCGGGATTCGACCCGGTTTACGGCGCCCGTCCGCTCCGCAGAACGATCCGCGCTTTGATCGAGGATCCGCTCTCTGAAAAACTGCTGGAACAGTCGATTACCCGCGGAGACACCGTTCAGGTATCCGCCGCAGACGGTCAGATCGTCTTTCTCAAGAACTGAACCGCATCGCCCGGTCGAATCGAACAACTCCCCCGTCCGCAGGACTTTGTCCTGCGGACTTTTTCATGTTCACGCTGCGGCAAATTCTTGCTTTTCATTTTTTGAAATGGTATAATGTACTCGTCCTCCGCTTGAAATATTGGAAAGGAGTCCAACCGGAATGAAGCGCCATCCGTCCCGAATCCGGGCACAAATGCTGGGTGATCATCTGCGTGAGCGGCTGAACATTCGTAGTATTCTCTCCATCATCGTCGTCATCATTATCTTCCGTCAGTTTTGGCTCAGCAATTATGAAAACGTTTTCATCGGCCTGCTGACACTTGTTCTCTTTGCCGTTCCGGGGTTTTTGGGCGACCGTCTGGGGCTGGATTTGCCGCCCCTGCTGCGCAACATCGTCTTCTGCTTTATTTTTGCCGCGGAAATTCTCGGCGAAATCTCTTCTTTCTTTACGAAAGTGCCCTTCTGGGACGCCATGCTGCACACAACGACCGGGTTTTTGATGGCGGCTGTCGGCTTTTCGCTGGTGGATCTGCTGAGCCGCGATGAAACCATCGCTTTCCACCTGTCGCCGTTTTTTCTCTCCATCGTCGCCTTTTGTTTTTCCATGACCATCGGCGTCCTCTGGGAGTTTTTTGAATTTTTCGCCGACTGGCTTCTGCACATCGATATGCAGAAGGATACCATCGTCCACACCATCAACAGCGTCGCACTGGACCCGGATGGGCTGAATATCGTCCACCACGTCAAGATTGACAGCGTCATCGTCAACGGCGAAGACTGGACCGCGACGTTGGGCGGTTATCTGGACATCGGCCTGATCGACACCATGAAAGACCTGTTTGTCAACTTCATCGGCGCCATTGTCTTCTCTGTCATCGGCTTTTTCTACGTCAAAAACCGCGGAAAAGGCAAACTTGCAAACAGCCTGATTCCAAAAGTCCGCCGCAAAGAACACGCTGCTGATCAAGTGCGTCCCATGGCGCCGGCTGAAGCGTCATGCTGCGATACTAAAGAAAACGGAAAGGAATGCGTTTCCCATGAAAATGAGACCGCCCGCCACCCCGCTGATCACAATTGACCCGTATTTTTCTGTCTGGTGCACAGCTGACACGCTGGCCGGAAACGACACCCGCCACTGGACGGGCGCGCCGAACCGTCTTGTCGGCGAAGCCCTGATTGACGGCGCCGTTTACCATTTCATGGGCTGCGGTTCCGGTATGCCCATGCAGCAGACCGCTTTTGACATGGACTATTTGTCCACATACTACACCTATGCCGCATCCGGCGTTCAGCTGACGCTCCGGTTTTCTTCTCCCCTGCTGCTGACGGACTTGATGCTCTGTTCCAGACCGGTTTCCTATCTGACTGTTTCCGCCGTTGCGACAGACGGAAACGCCCATACGGTTTCCGTCCGCATTTTTGCAGATGACGAACTCTGCCTCGACAAGAAAGGCGAGCACGAAACCGTCACAGAAATCCGGGCGCTCGACAAGCTCTGCGCGGTTCGTGTCGGCAGTGCCGAACAGCACCCGCTGAACCGTTCCGGCGACAACGTACGCATCGACTGGGGATACTTCTGGCTCGCTTCGGATGCAGCCGGTGCCTCTGCCGCCTGTGACAACGGCGGAATTTCCATCACGGCGCCTGTTGCATGCGGCGCAGCCATTCAGTTCGCCTTCGCTTATGACGACGTGCATTCGCTCGAATACTTCGGCACGCCGGTGGATGCATACTGGCGCACCGCCGGCGAAACATTTGAAGAAATGCTCACCCGCGCACTGGCTGAATCGCACGCCATCCTGCACCGCTGCGATGCGTTTTCGCATGCGCTTGCCGAACGCTGTTTGACTGCCGGCGGAGAACGGTATCTGGAGCTGACCATGCTGGCATACCGTCAGGCCATTGCCGCCCACAAGCTCTGCACCGATCCGAACGGCGACCTGCTTTTTGTCTCAAAAGAATGTTTCTCCAACGGCTGCGCAGCAACCGTCGATGTGACGTATCCGTCGATTCCGCTCTTTCTGCTCTTCCAGCCTGAGCTGGTCAACGCCATGCTCCGTCCGGTCTTCCGTTATGCCGCCTCCCCTGCCTGGCCGTTCGATTTCGCCCCGCACGACGCCGGCTGTTATCCGTTACTGAACGGTCAGGTGTACAGCAACGGCACAGACCCCAAAAATCAGATGCCCGTCGAAGAATGCGGCAATATGCTCATCTGCGCCTATGCCGCCGCATATTACACCGGGAACAGTGCATTTGCGATGTCGCACCTTGACCTGCTCACCAAATGGGCGGACTACCTCGTCGGCATTGGCGTCAACCCGGACAATCAGCTCTGCACCGATGACTTTGCAGGCCATCTCGCGCACAACTGCAACCTGTCGCTGAAAGCCATCTGCGCATTGGCCTGTTTTGCGCGCCTGCTGGCGATGGATGGACGCGACGGTTCCGCCTACGAAGCGGCTGCATGCAAAATGGCGGCGGAATGGGTGCCAATGGCCGCCAACGGAGACGGTTCGTACCGGCTGGCATTTGATCAGCCCGGCACGTTCAGCATGAAGTATAACATGATCTGGGACAAAGTCTTTGACCTCGGCCTGTTTGATGATTCCGTCAGAGAAACCGAAGTTGCCTCCTATCTCGTCCGTCAGAACCGTTACGGCCTCCCGCTGGACAACCGTGCAGATTATACCAAGTCTGACTGGCTGGTTTGGATCGCTTCCCTCAGCACCACAAAATCCGCTTTCGAAGCACTGACTGCACCGCTTTGGCTCGCCTATGACGAAACCCCGGATCGCGTCCCCATGACCGACTGGTATTTCACGTCCAGCGCCAAGCAGCGCGGCTTCCAGAACCGGACGGTTCAGGGCGGCATTTTCATGCGGCTGCTTCTTCCGCAAGCTTAACGCTGTTTTTTCAATGCAAGGGGTTAATTTGCAGATTTTCGCAGTTTTTTGCAAATAACCCCTTGCGTTTTTTTTCCTGATGTGGTATATTATATTGGTTAGATGAATGAGCGCGTTTTCTTGTTCCGCGTTGTCTTTTTCGAAGCTGTTTTCCGCCGAAAACGGCTTTGTTTGTTGCTCATTCTCTTGTCTCTACTTTTGATTCGGCGGAGAAACGGAGAATCTATGAGTAAAAAATTTGTCTACATGTTCTGTGAGGGCTCCGGCAGCATGCGGGAACTCCTCGGCGGCAAAGGCGCAAACCTCGCCGAAATGATGAACCTCGGCATGCCTGTTCCGAACGGCTTCACCATTACGACCGAAGCCTGCACCGATTACTACGACAACGGCGAATCCGTCAGCGATGAAATCCAAGCACAGATTTATGAATACCTGGAACGTTTGGAAAACGAAAGCGGCAAAAAATTCGGCGATCCGGAAAATCCGCTGCTCGTCAGCGTCCGCAGCGGCGCTCGTGCGTCGATGCCCGGCATGATGGATACCATTCTGAACCTCGGTCTGAATGACGTCGTCGTGGAAGGCCTTGCCAAACTGACCGACAACCCGCGTTTCGCGTATGACTCCTACCGCCGTTTCATTCAAATGTTCTCCGACGTCGTTATGGAACTGCCGAAATCCACCTTTGAGAAAATCATCGACAAGGTCAAAGCGGAAAAAGGCGTCTCCTATGACAGCGAACTCGACGCGGAAGACATGAAAAAACTCGTGATTCTCTTCAAAAACCACTTTATTGCCGAAAAAGGCTTCCTCTTCCCGGAAGATCCCCGCGTCCAGCTGCTGGAAGCGGTCAAGGCGGTTTTCCGTTCCTGGAACAACGAACGCGCCATTTATTACCGCCGCATGAACGACATCCCCTCTTCCTGGGGCACAGCCGTCAACGTTCAGTCGATGGTTTTCGGCAACATGGGCGACGACAGCGGTACGGGCGTCGCATTCACGCGCAACCCGGCAACCGGTGAAAAGAAACTGTTCGGTGAGTTCCTGATGAACGCGCAGGGCGAAGACGTCGTCGCCGGTGTCCGCACCCCGCAGACCATCGACCAGCTCGCCGTCGTCATGCCGGATATTTACCGCCAGTTTACCGACATCTGCAACCGTCTGGAAGCGCATTACCGCGACATGCAGGACATGGAGTTCACCATTGAAAAAGGAAAGCTCTATATGCTTCAGACGCGCAACGGCAAGCGCACTGCGGCGGCGGCGCTGAAAATTGCGGTGAGCCTCGTTGCTGAAGGCATGCTGACCAAGGAAGAAGCCATCCTCAAGGTCGAGCCGAAACAGCTGGATACCCTGCTGCATCCGCAGTTTGACCCGATCGCCCTCAAAGAAGATTCCCCGGTCGCCTCCGGTCTGCCCGCTTCCCCCGGCGCCGCCTGCGGCACGGTTGTTTTCTCCGCAAAAGACGCGGTTGAAGCCGCCAAAGAAGGCCGCAAGGTCGTTCTCGTCCGTTTGGAAACGTCGCCGGAAGATATCGAAGGCATGGCAGCGGCACAGGGCATTCTGACCGCCCGCGGCGGTATGACCTCTCACGCCGCCGTCGTTGCCCGCGGCATGGGCCGCTGCTGTGTGGCCGGCTGCGGTGATGTCCTCATCAACGAAGACGAAAAGTACTTTGTCGTCAACGGCATCCGCATCAACGAAGGCGACGGGATCTCCATCGACGGCTCCACCGGTAAGGTTTACCTGAGCATCCTCCCGACCGTTGAAACGGTCATGAGCGGTGACTTCGCGACGTTTATGGGCTGGGCGGATGAAATCCGCACGCTGAAGATCCGCACCAACGCGGATACCCCGCGCGACGCTGCGGCTGCCCGCAGATACGGCGCAGAAGGCATCGGCCTCTGCCGTACGGAGCATATGTTCTTCGACGCCGACAGAATTCCGGCGATCCGTGAAATGATTGTCGCCAAGACACTGGAACAGCGTAAAAAGGCGCTGGACAAGCTGCTGCCGATGCAGCGCGGCGACTTTGAAGCGCTCTTCCGCACAATGAAAGGCCTGCCGGTCACCATTCGTCTTCTCGACCCGCCGCTGCATGAATTCCTGCCGCAGAGCGATGAAGACATTCTGGCGCTGGCACAGGAAATGCGCCTGTCCTTCTCCGAACTGAAGGCGACAATCGACTCGCTGCACGAAGCGAACCCGATGTTCGGTCACCGCGGCTGCCGTCTGGCGATCTCCTTCCCGGAAATTGCCGAAATGCAGACCCGCGCCATCATCGAAGCGGCCATCAACGTTTCCAAGGAAGGCCTGCACGTCGTTCCGGAAATCATGATTCCGCTGGTTGGCGATATCAACGAGCTGAAATATGTCAAAAAGATCGTAGCACAGGCGGCAGACGCCATCATCGCCGCTTCCGGCCTCAAGCTGACGTATCGTGTCGGCACCATGATTGAAGTGCCGCGCGCCGCGCTGACCGCTGACCAGATCGCGACCGAGGCTGAATTCTTCTCCTTCGGCACGAACGACCTGACCCAGATGACTTACGGCTTCTCCCGCGATGACGCCGGCAAGTTCCTGCGCGACTACTACGAGAAGAAGATCTTTGAATCCGATCCGTTTGCCCGTCTCGACACGGTCGGCGTTGGCAAGCTGATCAACATGGCGGCAACGCTGGGCCGTTCCGTCCGCAGCGATATCAAGCTCGGCATCTGCGGCGAACACGGCGGCGACCCGTCTTCCATCGAATTCTGCCACAAGATCGGCCTCAACTACGTCTCCTGCTCGCCGTACCGCGTGCCGATTGCACGTCTTGCCGCTGCACAGGCCGCCGTCAAAAACAAGTAAGAGATCCGCTCTTTCAGCAGAAAACTGAATCGCTCGTATATACGGTGAGGATGCGCGTCATCCTCACCGTATTTTTGTCGCTTCGTTGTTCGTTACGCATGGTTTCCACGACCATCTTCTTAAGTTCCGGCGTGTATCGTTTGTGCGCCACCTCCTTTGGAATATAAATCGCCCCACCTGTTAGACAATCTTCCTGTCTAACAAATGGGGCTCCGTTCAATGCGTAGCAGGAGAACGCAAAGCAATGCGCAGCAAGCGCGTTTGATGCGTCTGTTTTAATCGATAGAGATTGACACCGATGATTCGGCGGGCACACGCAGTTTCAACATGAACTCGGCGATTGATTTGGCGCTTGACGCTGTGATTCCTGCATCTTCTCTCCCGGCGGATTTTTGGGGCTTTGGGCATTCATGCGATTGACTTTTCCAATCAGAGCGAGTATAATAAATAGACTTTCCAACAAAAAAATTTGACTGCGTCAACCGGTTTCCAATCCGTTGGAGCAGCCGATTGATGAATGAGGGGGATTCCTCGTGAAAATTGTCATCGTTGGTGACGGTAAAGTCGGTTTTGCGCTGGCGGAACAGCTTTCGCGCGAAAACCACGATATCACCGTGATTGACTCAAATCTTGACAACCTGAAAAACCTGATGGATGTGCTGGATGTTCTTGTCATCCATGGCAACGGCGCAAGTTTTTCTGTCCAGAAAGAAGCCGGCGTTGACAAGGCGGATCTGCTCATTGCCGCTACTTCCGGCGACGAGCTGAACATTCTGGCCTGTCTCGTCGCAAAAAAACTCGGCGCCGGCCAGACCATCGCCCGCATCCGCAACCCCGAATATGCAGACCAGCTGATTACCATGAAGGACGAGCTCGGTCTTTCCATGACGGTCAACCCGGAGCTGGCGGCAGCCACTGAGATGTCCCGCCGTCTCCGTTTCCCAAGCGCGCTGAACATCGACTTTTTCGCGAAAGGGCGGATTGAGCTGGTCGAATTCCGAATCCCGGACGGCAGCGTGCTGGACGGCATGGCGCTGATGTCGATCTATACGCAGTTCAAAATCCGCGTTCTGATTTGTGCCGTTCAGCGCGGCGAAGAGATTTTTATCCCGGACGGCAGTTTTCAGCTTCAAACAGGCGATCACGTCACTATTACATCTTCTCCGCTGGAAATCAGCCTCTTCTTCAAAGCCATCGGCATTTACCAACAAAAAATCCGCTCGGTTTTCATCATCGGCGGCGGCCGAACCAGTTATTATCTCGCCAAGCAGCTCTGTGAAATGGGCATGGAGGTCAAAATTCTGGAAGCCGACCCGGCGCGCTGCCGGACGCTCTCCGATATGCTGCCGCAGGCCATCGTTTTGAACGGACGCGCCAATGACCGGGAGCTTCTGCAATCGGAAAACATCGAAGATACAGACGCTCTGGTCGCCGCTTCCGACTCCGACGAGATGAACCTTCTGATTTCTATCTTCGGCAACACCAAACAGATCCCGAAAATTCTGACCAAGGTGGAGCGCACCGATATTCTCGGCATGTACGGCAACATCTGCGCCGGTACGATCGTTTCACCGCGTCAGCTGATCGCAAACGACATCATCCGCTTCGTGCGCGCACTGTCCAATTCAACCGGCAGCAGCGTTGAAACACTGCACCGAATTGTCAACGGCCGCGTTGAAGCGCTGGAGTTCCGTGTACGTGCAAAAGCAGGACTGACCGGCATCCCGCTGAAAGACCTGCCCATTCGCCGCGGCATTCTGATTGCCGTCATTCACCGCGGTGGGCGCGTCATTATCCCCGGCGGCAGCGATATGCTCTGTGAAGGCGACAGCGTCGTTTTGATTACGATGGAACAGAACCTTTCGGATCTGTCCGACATTTTGAGGTGACCTGTCATGAATTACCGTCAGGTTGGCAGAACGCTCTGCCTGATTCTGCGCTGTATCGCCTTATTAATGCTGCTGCCCGCCCTTGTCGGTTTGCTGAACCATGAGCGGGAGACCATTTCTTTTTTCATCACCATCGCAATTCTGCTTGCTCTGAGCTGCGGCTCCTTTTTCCTGAAAACGGAAAATCATTCCATCTATGCCCGGGAAGGGTTTGCCATTGTCGCCCTTTCCTGGATACTGCTTGGAATTTTCGGGGCAATGCCGTTTGTCATCAGCGGATCCATTCCAAACGTCTTTGGCGCTTTTTTTGAAATTGTCTCCGGCTTCACGACAACCGGTGCCACGGTTCTGACCGATGTTGAAGCGCTGCCGCGCTGTATGTCGTTCTGGCGGTGTTTTTCCATTTGGATCGGCGGTATGGGCGTCCTTGTCTTTGTGCTGGCGATTGTTCCCCTCTCCAGCGGGCGCGATATGCACATTCTGCGTGCGGAATCCCCAGGTCCATCCGTTGGTAAGCTGGTACCGAAGATGCGTCACTCGGCCATGATCCTCTACGGCATCTATATCGCGCTGACGCTCATTGAAATGCTTTTCCTGCTGGCGGGCGGCATGTCCCTTTTTGACGCAGTCACGCATGCGTTTTCCAACGCCGGCACGGGTGGTTTTTCCACGCGGAACGCCGGGATTGCCGCTTTTGACAGTATCTACATTGAAGTCGTTCTGACCGTTTTCATGTTCCTGTTCTCCATCAACTTCAACCTCTTCTATCTGATTCTTCTCAAGCGTGCGGCAGACGCCTTCAAAGACGAAGAGTTCCGGATTTATCTGATCATCCTCGCGATTTCGCTGACCGCCATCACCGCAAGCATCTTTCCGCTTTACGGGACGTTTGCCACGGCTTTCCGTTATTCCTCCTTCCAGGTGGCTTCCATCGTTTCAACAACCGGTTTTTCGACAGCGGATTTCTCAAAGTGGCCCGCGCTGGCGCAGACGGTGCTCTGGTTTTTGATGTTTCTCGGCGGCTGTGCAGGTTCAACTGCAGGCGGTCTGAAATGCTCCCGTTTTCTGATTCTCGTCAAATCCGTTCGCCGGGAGCTTCGGCGTTTGAGCCGTCCCAACTCCGTCAGCGTCGTTCGCCTCAGCGGTGAAACGCTGGATGAAGAAACCGTGTCAGGCGCCACGATGTATTTCATCACCTACGTCTGCATTTTCCTGTGTGGTCTGCTGCTTCTTTCTCTGAACGGGCTGGATTTTGAAACAACCTTTTCCTCCGTTTTGACCTGTATCAGCAACGTTGGGCCTGGGTTTGGTTCGATTGTCGGGCCGACCGGCAGTTTTGCGACGCTCTCGTGGTTCTCCAAGTTCGTTTTGAGCATTTTGATGCTGATCGGGCGTTTGGAGATTTTCCCGATGCTGATGCTCTTTTCCCCGGCGCTCTGGCGCCGCCGTCATTTGCTGCCGGCCGGAAAAAGCAAGCACATTCCAAAAGTTTCCCGCATACAATAAAATCAGGCGTCCGTCATTCGGCCGGACGCCTGATTTTTTGATTGAAGGGACGTTTTCGGATGAACGATTCCTGCTGCAATCGCCGTGTTGTCTTTCAGGCGCCCGGTATCTGCGCGATCGAGCCCTGCGAAACACCGATGCCCGGCGTCAACGAGCTTCAAATTCGCACAGAATGCACATTGATCAGCACCGGTACCGAGTTGACGATGCTGCATGCCGATGCGGAACCGGATTCCAGCTGGCAGCCGCTGCTCCGCTATCCGCAATATCCCGGCTATTCCAATGTCGGGCGTGTCACTGCCGTCGGAGAAGGCGTCAGCCCGGCGCTGATCGGCCAGCGTGTTTTGTCGCTTGGCA
>CAJLFQ010000019.1 GCA_905205975.1 uncultured Eubacteriales bacterium
TCTGCGACCTCTACCATGAATATATCGACCCGCATTTCTATATGCCCGCCGAAGAAATTCAGCCGTAAACAAGACGATTTTGTTCAGCCGTCGCACCCATCGGTCTCCGGAACCGGGCGGAAACGCCCGGTTCCTTTCTGAAACAGGCGAATTCAACAAACGGAGGAAGAGCCGCAGGGCTCACGGAAAACATGGGATTCTCTTTTCCAAATGAAATCACAGCGACGACCGTCATCATGAGCGTCATGGCGGTTTTTGTGCTGGTCGGAACGGTTGACCGCCTGCTGGGCAACCGCTTCGGCTACGGCGAAGAATTCGAAAAAGGCGTCAAAACGGTCGGCCCGCTGATGCTGGTCATGGCGGCGACGTATGCCGTTGCCCCTGCGCTGGCCAAAGTGCTGCTGCCGGTCGTCGGACCGATTTACAGACTGTTCGGCGCCGACGCATCGATGTGCGCCGGGACGATTCTGGCCATCGACATGGGCGGCTATCCGCTCGCCATGGAGATGACGGAGAACGCCGCGCTGGGCAGCTTCAGCGGCATGATCATCGGTTCAACGATGGGCGCCATGATGGTCGGCACGATTCCGCTGGCCATCTCCTACCTGAAGCCGGGCGACAAACGCATCTTCGCATACGGCATCCTCATCGGGATTCTCACCATCCCGCTCGGCTGTATCGCCGGAGGACTGTCCATGGGTCTGGGCATCGGCGTTATTCTGCAAAATCTGCTCCCGCTGCTGGTGCTTGACGGACTGATCGCAGCCGGACTGATCTTCTTGCAGTCGTTTACAGTTCGGTTGTTTACCGCCATTGGAACGGGGATTTCCATGCTGATCGCCGTTCTCTTCGGGCTGGCCGCCGTGCAGTATATGACCGGAATCCGCTTCCCGTTTTTCGGCGATATGCTGACGCTGGAAGAGGGGACGGGCATCAGCCGGCTTGACCGCGGGCTGGCCATCTGCGGTCAGATCGGTTTGATTCTGGCCGGCGCATTTCCGATGTTCGCATGGCTCAGCAAGCGGCTGAAGCGCCCCATAGCATGGCTCGGCGGAAAAATGGGCGTCAACGATGCGGCAGTCGTCGGGCTGCTTGCCAATCAGGCCAACGCGCTGGCCATGCTGAACCTCTTTGACCGCATGGATGAGCGCGGCAAACTCCTGAACATCGCCGCCGCTGTATCCCTCTCCTATGTGCTGGGCGACCACCTGGCATTCGTCGCCGGGGTGGATGCCGGAATGGTCGTGCCTGTGCTGCTCACCAAGCTGACCGCCGGAATGTCCGCCATCATTCTTGCATGGGTGCTGGCGCCGAAAATCGTCAAACCGGCGCTGCCTGTCATAACCGATTGCAACTGAAAAAGAAGCAGTCCGCAGGTGTTAAACACCCGCGGACTGCTTTTCTGATGTCAGATATGCTTTTGCAAAGCGCCGGTTATGCTTCTGCGGGCAGAACCCGAATCAGCATCGCAGAGTCGAGCGGCATCCGGAAGGAAAGCACATATTCGGCGGCATTCGGAGAAAGCAGCTCCTCTTTGACCACCTCGTCGTCGTGATCCGCATCGAGCAGCGAGAAAATCACGCGCGCCCCCTTCGGATAGTCCGCGTGCTTCAGCGTCAGCGAGACGTCTTTTGCCGGTTTTGTGTCGTCATCGTCAAAATAGGCCGCAAGAATCGCCGCTTCACCGCCGTTTTTCGCCGCGCAGAGCGTCAGCTCCGGACAGTCGCTTTCAACGGCGGCTGCTTCACCCAGCTGATACAGCGTGTTGAACATCCGGAAAGGGAAGTAGCCCTTCAGCGTTTCCGACGGCCGGTCGGTGCAGTACATGCCGTTCATCGTGCAGGGGCGCGCGTCGTAGTACATCAGCATGTCCAGCGGCTCCGCCTGGCAGAGGCACATGGTCGCCGCGATAAACGCCGCGCCCTTGATCGATTTCTCCGTTTTGATCGACCGGAACCAATCGTCGCCCGTCCAGCCGCAGACGTAGTTCCATTCGTTCAGAATGCTCTCCGTATCCTTGCGTCCGGCCCGGTCGAGGAAATCGCGCGCCTTTTGACAGTCTGCGGCGATTTTGTGCGGATCGTTGGCGTAGATGTGCCAGGAGAAGAAGTCGAGCGGCGCGTCCAGCGCGAGGAAACGCTCAATCCAGTCCGCGTCCCAGAGCTTTGAAACGGCAGGCCCGCCGATTTTCAGGTGCGGGAAGCAGGATTTCAGATGACGCGCCGCTACCGTGTAGAGCGCCCGGTATTCCGCAGCCGTACCGCCCCAGCAGCGCTTGTTGTTGGAATCGTCCGGGTCGAGGTCAGGCTCGTTCCAGATTTCCCAATAGGTGATGTTGTAGTAAAAACCGTCTGACCATCCTTCATTGTAATGACGGATAATGTGCTCGCAGATGACCGCCCATTTCTGGAAATCCTTCGGCACCAGCGTCCCGTATTTTTTGATGCCGTGTTCGATCTTGGAGCCCAGCCGGTAGAAGACTTTCGTCCCGGCCAGCTGAATCACGCGGAGATATTCGTCGGTCATGATGAAGTCATATGACGCCGGGTCATACGCGTCGGCGTCAAAATCGGGGAAGACGGCGGAGATGTCGATGGTATGTTCGCCGCCGTAGGTGGCGTAGAAAGAAGCGTCGTGCGTCCGGGCGTAGGGGATCCCGGCAGCGCGGTACGATTCAAGGTTGGAAACGCGCTGATCAACGTTGAAACTGTGAACCGGGCCGTTGTTCACGCAGTGCATCGGCTTGACGGCGCCGGTCGAAACGGCCAAATCAACGGAAAGCTGATTCATGAAGAACCCTCCTGAAAATGATATTTTGAAAGGGAGCAGCCGCTTACAGCGTCTGCAGGAAGCCGATCAGCTTGTCGGCGATTTTGGCGTGCCCCGCATCGTTCGGGTGCAGGCCGTCCGGCATATAGGCTTCCCGCAGCGCAGGGACGGACGGCTGAATGCCGCTGACACGGAACAGATCGAGGACAGGGACGGCGAAGTCTTCCGCTGCATCCCGGATGGCCTGCACGTAGGCGCGCAGATTGCCGCTGCGGCGGACGCCGAATTCGTTCATGACGCTGTCTGTTTCGCTGAGACGGTGCGTCGGCGTCATCACGACGAGCTGCGCAGCGGGATACCGCTCATAGAGCTTTGTAAACAGCAAATGCAGCGCGCCGCAGAAGGTTTCGGATGTCTGGTCGCCCCGCGTGCCGAACGGCGCGTCGCCGTGACCAAAGTCGTTGGTGCCGCCGAAAACCACGACGACGTCTGCGTCGGGGATCATGCCGTCCACGCGGGAGATGAAATCCTGGTCGGCGCGGGGATCCGACGGCACCCGCTGCGGCGCAATCCGCGTGCCGCCGATGCCGTAGCCAAATACCTGCGCCCCGGTTTTCTGCCCGAGAACGTTCCAGAAAGTGTGTTCAATGCTGCTTGTGCCGCAGCCTTCCGTGATACTGTCGCCCAGAAAGGCGATTTTTTTACCTGCCAAATCCATGGGGCAATCCTCCTGTCATTCGCTTGCATGCGATATGTCCATGCGGATATGATAACACGCCGGCGGCCGTCTGTCAAGGCATAGGCGCGCCGAAATATTCGGCTGCAAAAAACGTCGAAACGTGCCGAAAGGGGGTAGAATTTTTTACAAACAGATGGTATAATCAATCTATCGCAGCCGGTCAGTCCGGCAAACGACTCCGTTTCCCAAGCGAGGTGCCTCCGATGTCTGCCAAAACCGCGAAGATTCTCCGCATTGTCACGCTGCCGCAGCTGCTTGTATTTGTAATGATCCTGCTCCTGAGAGATCAATATCCGAAGGGTCACGCGCTGGCTGCCATCCTGACGCTGAGCATTTTCCCGCTGCTTTCCTATCCGGTCTGCAAGTTTGTTCCGGCGCTTGACAAAGGCGGCCGCCCGACCCAACGGAAGACGGCCGTGATCTTTGCCGTCGCCGGGTATGCCGCCGGGCTTGTTTTCAGCTTCGCGGCGAACGGCAGCGCGACGGAACAGTTCGTCTACCTTTGTTACAGCCTCTGCGGCGTTCTGATCGCCGTTTCAACGCGCCTGTTCGGTCTGAAAGCGAGCGGGCACGCCTGCGGCGCGGCGGGGCCCGCTGTGATTCTGGCGCTCCGGAAAAGCATCTGGTATCTCTTTGGTCTGCTGGCGCTCATCCCCGTTTTTGTGAGTTCGCTTGTGCTGAAGCGCCATACCAAACGCGAGCTGATTCTCGGCGGGCTGTATGCCTGTATCGCCGGCATCCTGCTCACGCTGGTCATCCCTGTCTCCGCAGTCTGATGTTCCCCGGCCGACGGAAGCGGCCGTTTGATATGAGAGGAAGCGACACCGCCCTATGAACTATCAGGTGCTCTATAACCCGCACGCCGGAAACGAACGCGGTCTGGAAGGCACGCAGAAACTGAGCCATCACCTTCCCGGTGATGTGCTGGTGCATACCGACATCACCACCATTGATGATTACGCCGCCTTTTTCGCCGCGCTCCCGGCGGAAGACCGGATTTTAATCAGCGGCGGCGACGGCACGCTGAACCGCTTCATCAACGATACCGCCGGGCTGGACATCCGGCACGATATTTATTACTTCCCCGCAGGCAGCGGCAACGACTTCTGGAAGGATCTGAACCGCAAACCGGGCGACGCCCCCGTCTGCATCAACGAATACCTGAAGGATCTCCCGAAAGTCGAAATCCAGGGCAAGTCTTACGCCTTCCTGAACGGCATCGGCTACGGCATCGACGGCTATTGCTGTGAAAAAGGCGACGAACACCGGCAAAAGAGCCGCCGCCGCGTCAACTACACAGCCATCGCCCTCCGCGGGCTCCTCGGCGATTTCAAACCGGTCAACGCCGCCGTCACAGTGGACGGCATCCGCCGCACCTATCAGCGCGTCTGGCTGGCGCCGACGATGCACGGCCGCTTTTTCGGCGGCGGCATGATGCCGACGCCTGCACAGAACCGCACGGCGTTTCCGCGAAAGCTCTCCGTCATGGTCGCCCACAGCCTGACGGCGCTGAAAGCGCTCTCGCTCTTTCCAACCATGTTCAAAGGCGAGCACGTCCGGTATACGCAGGTCGTCGAAATGATGACCGGACAGGATATCACCGTCGAATTTGACCGCCCGACACCGCTTCAGGTGGACGGGGAAACCGTCCGCGGCGTCACTTCCTACCATGCGGTGGCGGCCAGCCGCCCTGCTGCGGCCGTTTGCGTCTAAACATCGTACAACTTTGTGGATGAAACATTTCGCCGCCGGTTCATTGAAACCGGCGGCGCTCTGTTTGAGAGACTGGAAAAATAGAAAACAGAAAAAGTCGAACCTTGTCGAACGAGAAAAAATCGCACGAAGACGACTGAAAAACAAGCAGGAATGGAATAAAAAGATACAATTACAAATAAATAGAATAGAACGCAACAAGTCAAAATTCGGGGGGGGGGGACTGGAAAATTTTTATCATAAATTTCTCAGCTGTCACGATTTTGGTATTGACAAACGCTTTTGGGGTGCAGTATAATATATTCGCAAGCACGCGCAAACGGAGAAAAGACATTCGTTTTTTTGTACCGGGCAGAATGTTTGCCCGCCAAAATCAGATGAAATCAGCGGCATTTGCCAAATTCAAGTAAAGAGGGTCTGCCCGCAGCCTATGAACCGTACCGTCCGTAAAATTCTCAACACGTTCAGCACCGTTTGCGTCGCGCTGGCGGTCATGCTTGCCGTCCTGCTCGTCGGCGCCCGCATCGTAGGCCTCCGGGTGTTCACCGTGCTGTCCGGCTCTATGGAACCGACCTATCACACCGGCGCGTTGATCTACGTCAAAAAGGTCGATCCCGCCGAAATCAAAGCCGGCCAGGTCATCACGTTCATGCTCGACGAAAATACCGTGGCGACGCACCGCGTCGTCGGCGTCGTCCCCGATGAAGACGATCCGGCCACCCTCCGCTTCCGCACAAAAGGCGACGCGAACGACGCGGAAGACGGCTCCCTTGTCCACTATAAAAACGTCATCGGCACGCCGGTGTTCACGATCCCGTATCTGGGCTACGTCGCCGACTACATCCAGCATCCCCCCGGCATGTACGTTGCGATTTCCGCAGGCGCCATACTGCTCCTGCTCGTCTTCCTGCCCGACCTCTTCGCCGATGACGGCAAGGCCAAAGGCGAACCGGCACAGGCAGACGCCCCCGCCGGTTCAAATGCAGACGGCAAACCGGCTGAACCGGACGGCGAATCCGGCGAATCCACAGAAGACAAACCGCAATAACCCTGCGCGCCCCATCCCATTCCATCGAGGGTTTGCGCCGGAGAGTCCCCCGGCGCATGAAGATAGTCCCTACAATTAAAGAGGAGGTTTTCACAATGAAAACGAAAAACAAAGCGCTGCTTCTGACGCTGTGCGCTATGCTGCTTGTCGCCGCATCCATTTTCGGCACGGTTGCATACCTCACGTCGAAGACAGAAAACGTCGTCAACACCTTCACCGTCGGTCAAGTCAAGATCACGCTTGACGAAGCCAAGGTCGACGCAGACGGTAAGCCGGTTCAGGGCGCAGCCCGCGTCCAGGAAAACGCGTACAAGCTGATCCCGGGCAAAACGTACACGAAAGACCCGACCATCCACGTCGACAAAAACAGCGAAGCCTGCTTCATCCGTGCAAAGGTCACGCTGACCAACGCGAATAAATGGGTCGACATCGCCGCGAAGTACGCCGACAACAAAGTCGAAAACATCATCACCGGCACGGACGACAACATCTGGTGGGTCAGCCAGCCGTCGTTTGACGAAACGGCCAACACCGTCACCTACACGTTCGTCTACAAAAACGAACGCCACACCGATGAGCTCGGCAAACGCATCTGGACGAAGGAGGACGGCACGGATCTCGTCCTCTTCAATAAAATCGTCATGCCCGGCGAAGTGACCAATGAAGATCTGGCCGGTGTCGCGGACACGAAGATCACCGTCGTCGGCGAAGCGATTCAGGCAGAAGGCTTCGAAACCGAAGCGGCCGCCTGGGCAGCCTTTGACGCCAAGAAATAACAAAAACCCCCGGCACAGATTCGTCTTTCCGCGCCAACCGGCGCTGAAAAATCTCTGGTCTTAGCCAGAAGAAAGGAGAAAACACCATGAACACAAAACACAGACGCAGCATCAGCGGCAAGATGTTTGTCACGATGCTGGCAGTTGTCCTTCTGGTCGGCTGCATCATCGGCGGTACGGTTGCTTGGCTGACGGATAAAACGAATCCCATCACCAACACCTTTACCTACGGCGACATCAATATTACCCTGCAGGAAACGACAGGTGGGGACTACAAAATCGTCCCGGGCGTCGATATTAGAAAAGACCCGAAGGTGACGGTCAAGAAGGATTCCGAAGCCTGCTGGCTGTTCGTCAAGGTCGAGGAAAAAGGTACGTTTGTTGCCAATAAGGTGACTTATTCCATTGATGACGGCTGGACGCAGGGCGATGGCACGGAGATCCCGGCAAATGTCTATTATCGTGCGGTTGCCGCCGTGACGAATGACACCGATTTTGCGGTTCTCAAGGACAACAAGATCTACGTCAGTGAAGAGCTGTCGAAGAGCGATATCCAGTCTATCTCCGCTCAGCCCAAGCTGACCTTCACGGCTTACGCCGTCCAGAAAGCCGGCATCGACACCGTCGCCGCCGCTTGGGCAAAAGTCAACCCGTAACCCCAGCACATAGAAACATGAACTCAGCAAATGAGTCTGAAAATTGAAAGGAAGCCATCACATGAAAAAGAAAATCACAGCACTCTGCCTGTGCGCAGCAATGCTCGCCATCGCCATCGTCGGCGCCTCTCTCGCATACTTCACGGATACCAAAGATGCGACCAACACCTTCACCGTCGGCAACGTCAAGATTGAACTGATCGAACAACAGCGCGGCGAGAACGGTCTTGAACCCTTTGAACAGAACAAGAAGCTGTACCCCATCGTTGGCTCTGCACAGGGTGAGAAGGATGCTCTGGGTATGCCCACCGCAAAGAACTATGTTGACAAGATGGTCACCATCAAGAACACGGGTTCTGAAGCAGCCTACATCCGCGCCTACTTCGCCATCCCGTCCGCTCTGGATGACGGCTATGAAACCTTCAACGCCGGTAAGAACGTCCTGCACTTCAATTTTGGCAACAAAGTCGAAGGTAACGTGATTACTTCTACAGAAGGCGTTGAGTGGATTTGGACGCATGGCAGCAAGTGGAACTACTTTGAAACCGAAATCGACGGTATCAAGTACAATGTCTACTATGCTGACTACCATCAGGCAGTTGAGGGCGGCGAAACGACGAAACAGTTTGTTCAGGGCGTTTACCTCGACAAGTCCTTCAACTTTGACGGAGAAGGCAACCCGGTAGCATTCGGCGAAACGATTAAACTCGATCAAGGCTGGAACTGGGAAAAGGTTTCTTGCCCGATCTTTGCAGTTGCAGTTCAAGCCGCTGGCTTTGACTCTGCTGAAGAAGCTGTCACCGCAGCGTTTGGTGAAAAGTACAACCCGTGGGGTACCGGCGTAGACAACTGGCAATAATTTTCTCTCCCCGAATCCATCCCGACCTGCGCCCGGATCCGGGCGCAGGCCATACAAGAGCACCCGGAAAACCGGATGCTCTTGTATGGCCTGATTCAAACCGCGCATTTTCCCCTGCAAAAGGCCATTCCGCATCCAAAACACAGCGCCGCACAGATAAAAGCGGCCAACATACACGCACACATCTCAGTAAAACGTACCAATCGAGAGGAGCAAGGTTTATGAAGCGCAAAATTTTCCTGCTGTCGGTTGTGGCGATCTGTCTCGCCATTGCCGCCGTCGGCACGCTTGCCTACTTCAACGCGGAGGACACGGCGCACAACGTCATCACCTCCGGCAGCGTCAAAATCCGCTTGGACGAATGGGCAGACCAGGGCCGCACGCAGCCGTTTGAAGATCAAACCGGCGTCATGCCCGGCACAGCGGCGACCAAAATCGTCGAGGTCGCCAACACGGGCAAATCCCCGGCATGGGTGCGCGTCAGCGTCGCGGTCAGCGTAACCGCGGCAGACGGCGAAACGCCGCTCCCGTCCGCCCCGGTTGAACTCGATTTCAACAAGCAGGACTGGACAGACGGCGGCGACGGCTTCTATTATTATAACAGCCCGCTTGCCCCGGGCGAATCGACGGCGCCGCTCTTCACGCAGGTTTCCTTCCATAATACCATGGGCAACGAATATCAGAACAGCGCGGCGAAGATCGACGTCAGCGCGGAAGCCGTCCAGACGGCGCACAACGGCGAAACGCCGCTGGATGCCAAAGGCTGGCCGTCTGCCCCGGCAGCAACGACCGCCGCAACCTCCGCACCGGAAACGTCCGGCGAGCCTACCGGCAGCCTGCTGCCGCCGGTCACGAATAACTGACAGAAAGGGGACATTCCAACATGAAAAAGCGAATCATGGCGATGCTTCTGGCGCTCTGCATGGTTCTGTCCATCTGCGTCCCCATTGCCGTCGCGGATGACGAACAGCCGGAAGAAAAAGCCGTTGTCCCGGAATGCAGCTGCTGGGGTGCTAGCTTGGGCTTGCCGCTGAGCAGCCATGGGATCATCCACAACTGCGACCGTCAGAACTTCTGCAAAGAAGAAATCAACACGACCGTCAGCCACATGGTCTACAACTGGGCGGACTACCCGGACGATGTCAAGACCTATCTGGTCGAGCTGCTCACGGGCGACGAAGCATATGCAGAAAAATATGCGGAGCTGCAAAAAGAGCTGAAACTCGAAGACAACCGCCCGCAGATCACCGTCGAAGACAAGAGCCCCACGGTCGGCGGCTACAAGCCGTCCGTCTCCGTCGAGGGTCAGACCGTCCGCATGGATAAATATGCGAAGGCCACGCTGTCTGCCGGCGACGATACGGCGTGGCAGATCTGCATCGATACGACGTCTGAAATCTGGCAGTGGGCGGATATCACCGGCGGTCAGGGCAGCCTGACGGTCAGCTACGGCTTGATCGGTTCGCTGCTCACCGAGAAAAACGGCGAATATCATGCATACCTCCGCGCCTATCGGACGTATGAAGACGGCGAAGCACAGCTGTGCGCCTATTCCAAGATTTATACGATCGTGATGGATCTCTCCGAACCGGATCTTTCAGAGGGCCAGTCTTTCCCGACCCCGGATTTTGAAGAGATGACCCCATCCGACGCCGCCCCGGCATCGACGGAAGAACCTGCACCGGCAACAACGGGCGAAGCGCCTGCACCGGCTGCAACGGAAACGGATTCCGCCGCCGCAGGCGCCAACGCCGTCACCCCGGCTTCCCTGAGCGAAACCGGTGCCGAAACCGGCGACGTCGTTGAACCGTCTGTCACAACCACAGAACCCAAATTTATCCAGCCCGTCCCCGCTTTCCCGCAGGCGGATGACGATGTGCCGACAACCTACGTCATTCTCATCAACTACCAATTTGTAGACGGCACGCAGGCCGCCCCCTCCTGGAGCGCGACTGTTGCCGCCGGCAGCACCTATGTGCAGGACATCCAGAGCCCCGTGGTGGTGGGCTATACGCCAAACCAAGCGGTGGTTCATGTTGAAGCTTCCGAGACCAAGACCTACACCGTTACATATCAGCCCGCAGAGGTGGAGTTTACGGTCAAGCACTACCAGCAGAACATCGCCAACGACGAGTATACGCTGGTCGATACGGAGACAAAAAAGGGTTTCACCGAGTCTGCGGTCGGCGACGCTCTGGCGAAAACCTATGAAGGATTCTACGCCCTGCTCTACGATACCACGACCACGATCGCGGCGGACGGCAGCACAGTGGTCGAAGTGTACTATGACCGCTACTACTATCTCATGAGCTTCGACCTGGACGGCGGCTACGGCGTCGAACCCATCTATGCCCGCTTCGGCACGCCCATCAGCATCGGCACGCCCGCCAAACCGGGCTATGTGTTCAACGGCTGGAAACCGGAAATTCCCAAGACCATGCCCGCGGAGAACACCGGCTATCAGGCGAGCTGGAAACCGGGTTTAGCGAGTTTCACGGTTGTTTTCTGGTATGAAAACGCCGATGACGACGGATACAGCTACATCGGCTCTTACATTCCGGCAAATGTTGAACCCGGCACGCAGCATAAGAGCGAGGATTACAAGAACCAGCCCTTTAACGATCGTGACGACAAGCACTTTACCTACAACGCAGACAAAGCCGAAACTGTAACCGTTGCAGGCGACGGCTCAACCGTGCTCAATGTGTATTTCACGAGAAACACGTATACGCTGACGTTCAAGGGCGGCGAAAAAGTTCTGAACTGTGGAAAGACTGAGCATAGTCACAGCGATAGCTGCTGCAAATATGGTGGAACCAGCATTACCCACTGGAATCATAGAGATTCTTGTTGCAAATTGGGGCTGTCGGAACATACCCACAGTGACAGTTGCTACAAAAAATCCGACCTGACCATTACCGCAAAGTATCAGGCGGACATCCACAGCAATTTTCCCATCAAAGATGGAAACAATACTATTTGGTGGAATGTCCCCGATGGGTGTGAGTCGTTCAAAGCCGACACTATGCTTGGCAGCATAGATACAATGCCAGGTGAAAACATCGTATTTGAAAAAGCTGGTTCGCAATCTGGTGCGGTGCTTTACTACTACATTGAAACACTACAAGGCGAGACAGGAACCTACACGCATGACGGAAAAAGCTTTATGCTTTACAAGCAGATTACGTTGGAAAAAGAATGTCAATTAACATATTCAGAGGAATTCCACAATATTACCGGTTTTACTCAGTGGTGGTCTGATCCTAAGTTTGACAAGATGGAGCAAGGCGGTGTCGCTTATGCAGGTTATTATGATGGTGGATGGTTTGAAGACAGTTACTATTATATTAACGAAAAAAACTACCTCTGCTATACCCGCAACAGCTACAATCTGAAGTTCTACAACTACAATGCAGAAGTTCCGGGCAAAGGCGGCAGTGTGCAATATGAAGCGCCGCTGAGCGGCTATCAGTTCACACCGGAATACCCGAGTGATCTTGAAAAGAACGCTTATGAGTTTGCTGGCTGGTACACCACGGCGGAGTGCTTTGACGGCACAGAGGTCAATTGGGAAACTGCCAAAATGCCGGCAAATGACGTGATGCTTTACGCAAAATGGATGCCGAAAACGCATACCGTTAGAACGTGGCTGACCAACAAACTGGACATGCCAGTCAACGGTATGGATGGGAATGCGCAGAAAGTTCTGCACGGTCGGAAAGCTGTAGAGCCGGCGCAGCCGAAAAATGGCAACTATACATTTGTCGGCTGGTTCTACATGGAAAACGGCGTGGAGCATGGCTTTGAGTTTGATATGCCAATCACAAAAGACCTCGACCTCTACGCCAAGTGGAGCTCCAACACGCTGGTCAACTATACCATCCGGTATGTGCTGAAAGACAGCCGCACGGAGATTGCGGCTCCCACCACCGGCAGTGCGCTGGCGGGCAGCACAAAGACATTCAACGCAAAAGCCGGTACAGAACTGTACGATCCGTATCAGGGGAAGGGCTATTTCCCGCTGACGAACAGCCACTCGCTCACGATGGACATCGAAGAAGACAAGAATGTGTATATCTTCGAGTATACCCATGTGGATCAAGTGAAGTATACCGTGCGGTATCTGGACAAAGCCACAGGTGAGCCGGTTGTCGTGAACGGTACGCCGACACCGGATAAGACGGTTGAAACGTCCGACGCCGTCATCACGGAAAAATTCAAGCAGATCGCAGGCTACGCGCCGGACGCCTATCAGAAACGTCTGGTGCTGAGCGTCAACGAGAAAGAAAACGTCATCATCTTCTGGTATACCAAGGACACCGAACACGCGCCGGTGCAGATTATCCACTGGGTGCAGAGCATTAGCGCCGGTTCCTATACCGAATACCAGAGCAGCATGAACGTCAACGGCACCATCGGCGAAACCTATACGGTAGACCCGCTGACGATTCAGGGCTTTGCCTACAATGCAGACAAGAGCAATGCCTCAGGTGAACTGACCGCAGCCGGTCTGATTCTGAACCTGTACTATGTCCGCAATGAGTACCCCTATGCGTTCCGCTTCCTGAAAAAGGACACGGAGGAAGCGCTTGCGGATCCTGTGGAAGGCAATGCCCGTTATCAGGCGCAGGTGACGCAGACCGCCAAGGAGATCCCCGGCTACACGCTGACGAGCGCGGAACAGCAGGCCATCATCATCGCCGTCGAGGAGGGCGACGCGGCGGTCAAGAACGTTAAAACCTTCTACTACACCGAGCAGACTGTGGATATCAAGTACGAGGTCGTCGGCCCCGATGGCTGCGGCACGCTGGATAACTATCAGGACGCCCAGCTCAAGGTCATGTCCGGTGCGGTGAAAGGTTCCACGCCTACCGCCGCGGACGGCTTCAAGTTCGCCGGCTGGTTTAAGGACGAGGCCTGCACGCAGCCGGTCGATGCAGGCTGGGTCGAAGACAACAAACTCACCCCGCAGAAAACCAAAGACTACGGCGGCGTCATGGGCTATGAGGCGAAAACGTACTACGCGAAGTTCGCGTATGACGTCTTTGACCTGACCGTTTCCAAATCCGGCGCAGACGCCGTCGACGAAAACCAGACGTTCATCTTCCTCATCAGCGGTGAAGGCGTCGAAATGGAAGTGGTTGTCCACGGCAACCGCAGCGTGACCGTCAAGGGTCTGAAGGTCGGCACATACACCGTCACCGAATTGACCGATTGGAGCTGGCGCTATACGCCGGATGAACCCCAGAAGACCGTCTCGCAGGCAGATGCCCAGCAGGCGGCGGCAAACCAAACCGCGCACACCGTTAATACCGCGCACACCGTTAATTTCGTCAACACCCGCACGAACAGCAAATGGCTGAACGGCGCGGCCTACTGCGACAACCGCTGGATCACCAAAACGGCGATCAACAGCGCGACGGTTGAGATCAACTGAGAAAGGGGGACATGAGAAATGAATCCGAACAAACCGGTCAATCGCAAAACCCGACTTCGCTGGAACCGCTCGTTTGTGCTGGTGGTTTCCGTGCTCGTCCTGCTCGTAGGCATCGTCGGGGCGTCGGTGGCCTACCTCTCCATGAAGACCGGGGAGGTCAAGAATCAGTTTACCTACGGTCAGGTTTCCTGCGCGGTAGAAGAAGACTTCCGGGACGGCGTCAAAAAGGACGTCAGCATCAAAAATACGGGCAACATTCCGGCTTTCATCCGTGTCCGCCTGGTCTTTACCTGGAAAGATGCTGACGGCAGCGTCTATGGCACGGCTCCGCAAGCCGGAGACTACACCCTGGAAATCAACGAAGCCGACTGGAAAACAGATGCCAATGGGTACTACTACTGTACGCAGCCGGTCGCAGCAGGCAAATTGACCCCGATTCTGATTAAAAGCTGTAAGCCGAATGACGGCAGGAATCCGAAAGGCTATGACCTCTCCGTTGAAATCCTGGCCGACGCAATTCAAAGCGAACCGGTCAGCGCCGTCAAAGAAGCATGGGGTGTGACCGTTCGAAACGGCAGCATCACCGCGGGTTCCGGCAACTAAAGGAGGGACGAAACGATGAAAAAATCAATCCGGACAGCGCTCGCGCTGGCGATGATGTTCGTCCTCGTCCTCAGCATGGCGACCGGCATCTACGCCGACGAACCCCCGACCATCACCTTCAAAGGTTTTGGCAAGTCCGCCGGGTTCGATTTCCAGCCCGGCACCGTCTACCACAGCACAGACCTCTTCCAGGGCTTCAAAAACGTCGTCCCCGGCGATACGCTCTCGCAGCGCATCATCTTCAAAAATGAAGCCGCGGATACGGACTATGTCGTCCTCTCCATGCGTGCAGAGCTACACGACGAACAGACCAACCCGCCGCAGACGAAAGACGCGCAGGACGTTGCTTGGATGAACGAGTTTCTCTCGAAGCTCTCCATGAAAGTCACGGCCGGTTCGCAGGTCGTTTTTGACGCGTCGCCCGACCAGCTCGGCGGCCTGAAAAACTTCGTCCGCCTCGGTGCGGTCTCGTCCGGCAAAACGCTCGACCTGAACGTCGAACTAACCGTTCCGCTCGACCTCGACAACGCGTATGCCGACCGCATCGGCGAAGTCGACTGGGTCTTCCATGTGGACGGCTACAACGTCACGCACCTCACCGTCCGCAAGGTCTGGAATGACGGCGGCCTGCCGGTTGACCACTCAAACGACGTGGTCATGATTGACCTGCTGGCCGACGGTCAGAGCTATCTCCCGGCCCGTCTGACGGCGGATACGAACTGGACGCACGATTTCTACAACCTCGATACGGACTTTGAGTGGTCCGTCGTCGAAACAAACGTCCCGGAAGGCTATGACGTCAGCTATGAGGTCACAGACACCGAAGTGACCATCATCAACACGCGCAAAGACCTGACCAGCCTGACCGTCGAAAAGCAGTGGGTCAACGGCGCCAACGCGCAGCCGGAATCCGCGACGGTCGAACTGCTGGCCAACGGTCAAACGGTCGAATCTGTGATCCTCTCCGCGCAGAACAACTGGCAGCACACCTGGAACGACCTCGCGAAAGACATCGCTTGGTCTGTCCGTGAAACAAACGTGCCGGAAGGCTATCGCCCGGTCTATCAGACCGAAGGCACGAAGACCGTGATTCAGAACGTCTACAAAACCGAACCCATCGACCAGAAGACGAGCCTGACGGTTGAAAAGGTCTGGGCGGGCGAACAGCCGCACCCGGATGCCGTGACGGCGGTTCTGCTGGCGAACGGTGAAGCCCGCGAAACGGTGACGCTGTCGGCGGAAAACAACTGGCAGCACACCTGGACCGCGCTGGACGCTTCGGTGAACTGGTCAGCGGTGGAACAGGATGTCCCGGCAGGCTACAAGGCGACCTATGAGACAAACGGTCAAACCGTCACCATCACGAATACGCCGGTTTCAACGGAACCGGCTGCACTGACGGTCAAAAAGGTCTGGAGCGGCGACAAGGGCATCAAGCGCCCCGAAGCGGTGACGGCAACCCTGTACAACGGCACTGAAAAAGTCGAAAGCGTCCTTTTGAACGCGGCGAACGGCTGGACATATACGTGGGAGAACCTCGATCCGTCCGGCAGCTGGCAGGTCGTTGAAACGAACATCCCGAAGGAATATACCCCGTCCTACAAGGTGGAAAACGGCGTCGTAACGATTACGAATACGGCGACGCTGATCCATACAGGTCAGCTGAAGTGGCCGGTGCCTGTGCTCGGCGGGCTCGGCTTGATTCTCGCAGCGCTCGGCTGCGTGGTCATTTTCCGGAAGAAGAAGGGCAAAGATGCCTAAAAAAGCAGGCATCGCGCTTTTGGCAGCAGGAGCAGTGCTGATCGGTTCAGCGCTGCTCCTGCTTCTCCATAACGGCAGAGAGGATCGCTTTGCAAAGCAGGAATCCGAGCGCCTGCTCGAAAGCGTCCGATTCGCCATCAGCGCAAGAGTGACGACTGAGGTGCGGGTTCCGACGGAACCGCCGGAGACGCAGCCGGGTGAAACAACCGCCGCAGATGTGCCAAGCCAGCCCGATGAAACAGAGCCGAAGGAGATGCCGACCGTTGAACTCGACGGCCAGCGCTATCTCGGTGTGCTGGAAATTCCGGCACTGGAGCTGAGCCTGCCGGTTATGGCCGACTGGGACTATGACCGCCTGCGCCGCGCGCCGTGCCGCCAGTTCGGTTCGCTTGCGGAATCCAACCTCGTCATCGCGGGACATAACTATAAGAATCATTTTGCGCGCCTGCGGTCGCTCAAACCGGGCGACGCGGTGACATTCATCGATATGAACGGCGTAACCCACGCGTTCAGCGTCGCCGCTGTCGAGATTCTCGCGCCCGAATCGGTGGAAGATGTGCAGAACAGCGGCTATCCGCTGACGCTGTATACCTGCACCACCGGCGCAAAATCGCGCGTCGTCGTCTTTTGCAGCGCAGTCTGACTGCGGCATGCAGCTGCAAACGAAGCGAATTCATCCGGCAACCTCCAAGCCTTCCCCTGCATAGGGGAAGGCTTGTTTTATGCCAGAAGCTCCACCTCATCCGCCTCGCACAGCTCGGCACCTTCCCCTACGAGGGGAAGGTGGTTCTATGCTTTTCAGCGAAAAGCATAGAACCGGATGAGGTCGAACAGCGGATATCCACCCAGCAAAAGACGAACCCGCCATCCAAACGATCCCCAATGAATTCCCCCTCCCATGCGCCATCCTGTATCCAGCGCACAGCAAAAGCCGGTAGAGAAACTGTTTCTCTGCCGGCTTTCTCGTAGTTGATTGTTTCAGACTGCGCCTTCCAGGATTTTTGCAAACTTCGCAGGCGACAGGATTTCATGCGTGACAAACTGACCGTCGTGGAAGAGGGAAAAGACGGTGAATGGGCAGGGGGCGGTCTGCGCTTCGGCGCGCGTCGTCAGGTGAATCGTTTCCAGCGGCACATTGTGCTCCGCCGCCGTTTTTTCGAGCAGCGGCACATATTTCGTCGGGAACGGGCATTGATTCGTATAATAAATCACCCAGCCCGCAGACGCAGGGACGCCCAAACGGAATTTCGGCGTCTGAGCACCCGGCACAAGCGGCAGGTAGAGCAGCGCAAAATCAGGCGTCGCTGTGTCGGCGAGCTGAAATCCACGGTGCGCCAGATAGCCGGGATCCGAGAGAAACGGACGCTTCTTAGATGAAGAAAGAACCGTCAGCCCCTGCTTGTTCTGCGATCTGGCATCCGCAATGGCGGCATCGAGCAGGTCGTTGGCATAGCCATGCCCTTGCAGCGCGCCGGAAACCCAGAAACAGTCGATGTGCAGATAGCCGGGCGCATCAATCGGCGCCCATGCGGCCTCTGCCGGGATATACTCGATGAAGCACTTGCCGCGGGCCGTTGATTTCAAAAAGACGAGGCCTTCTGCCATGCGGTCTGCGAGCCATGACTTCTTGGCGGCGACCTGCGGATCTTTGTCGTTGGAAAGCGCACAGCAGATGTGTTCATGCGCCAGGTTTTCCGGCGTCAATCGAAGATAATCCAAACTCAAAACCTCCTATTGTGCTTTCTGAACGATGCGCATCAGCGCAGCACCGTCCAATTGATTCACCGTTGCGAATCGGCCGTTCCAACAGACGGCCCAGTTGTTGAACACGCAGGGCAGCGCCTTGGCCTCAGCCGCCGATGTGACGTGGACAAACTGCGCGGGCAGATTGTTTTCGGCGCAGAAAGCGCGCAGCTTTTCAATCCGCTGCGGAATGAACGGACACTGATCATCGTAATAAATGGCCAGCCCGTTCGGAATTGCACCTTCCCGCACGCCGGGCGCAAACTGCGGCCTCCGGCTGTCAAAGCAGCATGCCAGCAGCCGGTAGCCATAGGGCGTCGTGTCGACGGTCTGAAATCCAAACGCTTCGGCAAACGATTGATCCGAGAGCCATGCCTTCTGCTTGTCGGAAGCGAGCATACAGACGCCAGCTTTTCCGGCGGAACGCGCATCCGCGAGACACGATTCCATCAAAGCGCGGCCGTAACCGTGCCCCTTGGCGTCGCCTGTGACCCACAGGCAGTAGAGATACAGAAACTGGTCGCCCACAACCGGAACCCATGCGGTTTCCAGCGGTGCGTATTCCAAAAATGCACAGCCGTTTCCGGGAACCTTCCGGAAGATGTGCCCTTCGTGCAGGCGGTCAGAAAGCCATTGGCGCTTTGCTTCCACACCGGGGTGCTGCTTTTTCGTCCGGACAATGCAGCAGAGCGTTTCACTTGTCAGATTCTCCGGCGTTAAATCAATAAACTCCATAATACCCACCTCAAAACGTCACAGATACCGGGCCAAAAAATCGGTCAGCGGCGGGATGACATCCGCTTTCCAATAGGTCTTGCAGTCGTTGGTGCGGTTTAATAGCATTTTGTTGTACAGCTCCCGCCGAAGGGTTGCCGGGTCGCCGAACAATGCCCATGCATCGAGCAGATCGTTGATTTCCGGCTCTGTATACGTCCGGCCGCCGTCCAGCTTTTGCGCCAGATACCAGAGCGCCAACAGCTTTTTCCGGTATTTTGACGGCATCGCCGTCAGGCGCTGTTCGCTGTCGAAAAACGGGCGAAGCTCTTTCAACGCCGCATCCGGTTCGTTGGGCAGATTCATCGCGATGATCACCTCGAAAAAGAACGATGTTTATACGCAACGGCTGATGCGCATAAACATATGATAGCATAGAATGTGTCCAATGTCAACCGAATGCAAAAAAACCTGTTTCAGGGGTTCTGTCATCAGACCCTGAAACAGGTTTTTGCTTTATTCTGCGGGATCCAGTTCCAGCATGCGCCGGACGAAATCCTCTTCGCCGAGGAAGTAAGCCTCGATCAGGGCCCAGCGTTCTGCGGTTGTCATTTCGTGGGTGAAAAATGCGCCGAGCATCGCCTGGCTGTTCTCATGCCGGCGGTGAATATCCTGCAAGACAGCGTTTGCATATTTCCCGGCGGCAAGCCGCTGCAATTTCGCCGGGTCGTTGATGCGGACAAAGACTTCTGCCTTTTCGCCGCCGCGAATTTCGTAATGCGCGAGACCGAGCAGCTCCAGCAGACGGAGCAGCGGAGCGATCTCCAGCGGTTTGTTTGCGACGAGCGGATAAAACCGGCTGAAAAGCCCGTCTTCTTCGGTGTTGGGCGCGCACTGCTGGAGTTGGTGCTTGAAGAAGGATTCCAGCGCCGTGTACCCCGACGTGCTGACATAATATGTCGTCTCCTCCGAACCCGGTGATTTCCGCCGCCGAAGGACGCGAACCCGGCTGCGGGCGCCAGAAAACGCAGCGCTTTCATTGGGATCCTCCGCAAAGATATCCATGAGCAGACCGACTTTATCGTGTGAAACCGGCTTCTCGCCGAACTGCTCGGCAAGGTCAGCCTCGAAATCGGCGAGTGTAAACTGCTTCACCTCTGCGTTGCGGTGCTTGGTAAAAATCTTCACGATGCCCTGCAGAACGTCGTGTGCTTTTTTGCAGACGCCGTCAAAATCACCGGTATAGCGGATGCTGGCGCAGACACGCGGCATAACGTGCGACATACTGCGCATTTTGCCGCCGGAAGCAGGGAAGAGCTCTTCAAAAAAGGCCTTTTTGAACATACCGAATGCCAATTCCGGACGGCAGGCCTCCCATGCAGCTTCCATATCAATGAGATAGGTGTTGCCAGAACTGTAAATCAAGGTGTCGGAGCAGCGGTTCAGATTGGCTGAAGCAATCCGGCGGGCGTCCGTGCCCTGCTGCAAAACGGCAAAGGCGCCGTATTTTTTGAGCCAGGTGTCTTCGATTTCCGACGGCACGTTGACATAGTTTTTGGAGCGCATGGCGCGCGGCCGCACGACGAGTACCGGAAAGCTGAACTTGTTGGACAGGTCTTTTGCCAGCAGCATCAGACCGGCTTTGGTGCGGTTTTCGGCGTCGCCGTTCGGGAAGAGATATTCAAACGTCTCTGCGGCGATGAGCAGATTCCGGCTTTTCTGCGCGGCTTGAATCGCGCAGAGCTTCTTGAGCATTTCTTTGAGCTGATACTGCCGCATTTCTGAAATGCCGTTCAGCGTCCGGACGTAGTGCAGGTCGGTGTCGAAATAATCGACGTGTGCGACGCCTAAAATCTTCGGGTCGCGGGCGATACGGCCGATTTCCTGGATGTAGTCGGAGAGTGTGCCGGTCGGCGCAAAATGAATGACGTGCTTGATGTCGGACACGTCGACGCCCATGCCGAAGGCCTTGGTGCAGAAAAGGCCGAGCGCGCGGCCGGACTTGTAATCCTTTTCGACGGCAAGCCGCTCCTGCGCGGGCAGCTGACCGTGATAACGCCGGAGCCGTTCGTGCTCACGGACTTCCGTCATGGCCTGAATCTGATCGACTTGGCTGCGGAAGGGGAAATACGCCAGAACTTTTTCCCGGCGGCTGACATACTTCCGGACGCGCTGCAGCATCAGGGCGAACTTCTGCGCCTCGATGGTGCCGCTGCCGTCGCCCCTGCCGTGGCGGCGAATGTCGAACGAAATGTTGTCGCGCTTGACGCGCCCCAGATGAATGTGGGTCTTGCCGAGCGCCAATTCGCGGATGGTGTCGTTGACGACGTCGTCTTCGCCTTCGTAGACGGCGGTTGCCGTCAGACAGAGCACCGGAAAACAGAAACCGTCCCGGCGGGCCTTCTTGAGAAAATCGCCCAAAAACCAGTAATCCGAGCGGAAATCCCGCCCCCAGCTGGTTACGGTGTGCGCTTCGTCAATGACGGTCAGACCAATTTTGCGGCCGCCCAGAAAGGTCTGAAGGTTCGTCGTCAAAAGCAGCTCCGGCGCCAGATACAGAAGCGATTTGGAGCCGTTTTGAATGGCGGCCATGGCCTGCATGCGCTCATCAATGGTCATCGTCGAGTTGATGCAGACGGCGAGATCGATGCCGCGCTGGTCGCGGAGCTGGCTCACCTGGTCGTTCATCAGCGCGATCAGCGGGGAAACGACCAGCGTAATCAGACCGTGCTGTTCCGCCAAATGCAGCGCCGGGAGCTGGAAGAGGATGGATTTGCCCGCGCCGGTCGGCGCAGTGATGAAGATGTTTTGAAAGGCTTCGCCCGCGTGTGCGCGTTCGCACTGGTCAATGATTTCAGAGACGATCTGCCCCTGCGTAATCGTCTCTGTCTCGCGGGAGACGTCCGGATCCTGATAGAACTGGAGCGGGCGGAATGAGGCGTTTTCCCCCCAATACCGCTGAAGCAGCGGCAGATAGGTGTCAGATTCATAAACGGGTGCGCATTTGGGCGCGGGCTGCATGGCAAACGGCACACCGAGCAGCTGCATCGCGCCGGTCAGAGCCGCATCGCGCGGGGACGGCTGTCCGCTGTGGAGGAGCAGCACAGCCGGTTCGGCAGAACCGCCGGTGACTTGCAGCCGGAAAAGCCAGTCATCCTCACTGCCGGATTCGATGCGCAGCCAAGTATCTTCCGCGGAAACAACGCCGGATTCTGCGGCGTCAGCCGGCCAGAATGGCTGGATTTCCACCGATTCCTCATCCGGCGATGCCGGCAGAAGCAGCGCGCGTTCGCCAACCATGCGGACATCGCCGTAGAGCTTGGAAAGCGATTGAAGCACAGGGTCGACAGCGTCGTGTTCGGCCTGAAAAAAGTCAAACAAAGCCAGAACGGCGGCCTCCGGAAGGCAGGACGGCACCCATGGGGCGAGCAGGTTGTTCTCGATGACAACGATGCGGGCTTCTTTCAGCTTGGGGAGCACCTCGCGCAGGACAAGCAGCTCTTCATACAAGCCGATTTTCGGGCTATCTGCTGCGCGGATGGCGGCGGACAGGTCAAACCAGAGATCATCCAGCCGTTCCGGATGAAACCCGTCTGCGTCGGCGAGGTCATCGCGGACAAGCAGATGGGCCGGGTGAGACAGCAGAAAACGCGTTTGGTCAAGGTTAAATCCCTTGAAGAAGAAAATCGTTCTGCCGTCTGCATGGTTCAACAGGCGGTCAACCTGCTGCGAAAAGAAATCGGTCGTATGAGTCACTTCTGTCATGCTCTCCTTTGTCCCAGAAACCGAGCCGGGTACTAAACATATTATACCATGCGCGTCGTTTTTCCACAATGGAAAAAACGACGGAAAATCGCCGGAAAAAAGCGGGTCTGTCCGCACCTGAAAAAGCTGCCGGAAGGATGGGCAAATGAAGCGGCATCCTTCCGGCGGCTTTGGAATTCAAAAATATGTATGGTTCAGCGAATGAAGCGGTCGAGATATTCGCGGCTGTACTTGAGGCTTTCAAACGGGTCGCCCGGCCACTCGTCCTGTTCGACGACAAAGTATTGGACGCCGGTTTCCTCGGCGGTTTTGATAATGCCGTCCCACCAGAGGTTGCCGTGGCCGATTTCGGTGATGAACGGGCCCTTTTCGTTGCGGCCCATATCCTTCAGGTGCAGGATATCGATGCGTCCGGCCAGCTTTTCGATCCAATGGCGGACGTCGGCGCCGCCGTGCTGTACCCAGAACGTGTCCAGTACAAACGACGTGCCTTCCGGATCGAGTCCTTCGACCAGCATCTCCATGAGCGTTTTGCCGTTGGGCTGACGGATGAACTCGTGGCTGTGGTTGTGATAGGTGAACTTAAAGCCCTGCGGATGGACATTTGCGGCGACCTGATTGGCCTGCTCGATGAAGCGGGTGTAGTCGTCAAAACCGCCCCAGACGCCGCCGACACCCATGTTCGTGGTGCCGAGCGCGCGGTGCGCGGCCATTGCGCGTTCCGGCTCGTTGAGCATCATGCCGAAATCGTCATGCGTGCCGACGATTTCAAGCCCCTCTTCCTGCGCAATGCGGCCGAACGTTTCATAAGGAATGGCGCATCCGGCTGTCTGCGCCTGGTCATAGCCCATGGCTTTCAGCTTTTTGAAGGATGTACGGATCGATTCTTCATCGCCCATAAAATCGCGGATGGTATAAAGTTGTACGCCGATTTTTTTCATGAATGTAATCCCGCCTTTTTCAGATCATTGTGACGTCAGTATGCCGGCCGCTTGAAGAATGCAGCCGATCGACACCTGCGCCGCTGTGAAAATCATCTCATATTATATCCGGATTTCACGAAATATGCAAGATCAAAAGCGAAAATCAGTCAGACCTTTTTGAAACAACAAAGCAGATTGCAAACGAAAAACTCAGACACAGAGTCGTCACCATTCGACAAAATTCGACTTTTCAAACGTGAAAACAGCGAGAAAATCCAGAAGTCACGATTTTACGACACTTACGGCGTGAAAAATACTTGACAAGAAAAGAAACGGCGTGGTAAAATAGGTGTTGGAGAAATACACAAAACAAGCAGGCACATCCTGACGAAAATCGGCATGAAATCCGAAGAAGTTTCACCTGCATGATGCAGCGAAAAAAGAGGATCCCAAGAAAGGATCGATGCAAATGACACATATCAGAATTCCGGAACAGATCGCCTGGTTTGCGGCAAAAAGCGACCCGGAGAGAAGCGGCAATTGGCTGCCGCTGTGGATCCATGCGGAAGACACTGCACAGATGATGGTGCGTCTGGCGAGAGACTGGCTGCCGCCGGCAGCGCAGGACATTTTGCTTCCGCCTGCTGAAAATCAGGATGCCTTGCTGCGTTTTCTGGGGCTGGCGCACGATACCGGCAAGCTGACGGCGCTGTTTGCCGCCAGAATTGCTGAAGTGATTCCCGAATACAGAGGCGCATTTGAAAAAGAATCGGTGACCGTTCCGCCGCTCCGCAAAATGAAAACGTCCAAGCCACCCCATGCGAGAGCGGGGGAAGTGATTCTGCAAAAATACGAATGCCCGGTTGGCATCACGGCAATCGTCGGGGCGCACCATGGCAGACCGCAGGACGATTTGCAGGATTCGCTTGAAATCGAATCGGAAGAAACGGGATATTTTGGCGGTGATCAGGACGCATGGGAAGCCGTCTGGGAGAGCTGGATTGCGTGGATTTGCGCAGAAAGCGGCTGCGATTCCATGCAGGACCTGCCGATTCCGTCGGTGGCGCAGCAGATGCTTTTGAGCGGGCTGCTGACGATGGCGGACTGGATAGCAAGCAACCCCAAATATTTCCCGCTGATTTCCACCGCAGAAAATGGCGCAGGGATCGATCTGGAAGAGCGTGCAGAGCGCGCATGGGCAGCCCTGCATCTGCCGGATCCATGGATCTCCGAACGGCAGACAGAACCGTCAGACGAAGACTTTGAAGCAGAATTTGGTTTCCCGCCGAATGCCGTACAGCAGATGATGACGAGAGCGGTCGCCGACGCAGAGCATCCGGGCGTCTGGATTCTCGAGGCGCCGATGGGCATCGGAAAAACCGAGGCAGCGCTTTCGGCGGCAGAGATCATGGCCGGAAAGTTCGGCTGCGGCGGCATCTTTTTCGGGCTGCCGACGCAAGCGACGGCCAACGGCATATTCAAGCGGCTTGAAAAGTGGGCAGAGGGGCAGTCTGAAACAACACAGCTTGCGATCCGGTTGGCGCATGGGATGGCATCCCTCAACGAAGATTATCGGGCGCTGTTTGACAGCACTTCCCGGATGGAGGAATCGGTGGAGGAAGATCATGCGTCCGGTTTGATTGTCCATGAGTGGTTTCAGGGGCGCAAACAGGCGCTGCTGGCCGATTTTGTCATCGGAACGGTCGATCAGCTGCTGATGGCTGCGCTGAAACAGCGCCATGTCATGCTGCGTCATCTTGGGCTGGCAGGGAAAGTGGTCATTGTAGACGAATGCCACGCATACGACGCATACATGAGCCAATATCTGGAGATGGCGCTGACGTGGCTGGGGAAATATCGGGTGCCGGTGGTTCTGCTGTCGGCGACACTGCCGAGCGCCAGACGGGCGGCCCTGCTGGCGGCCTATCAGAAAGGGACAGACAATCCATCCGTCTGCAAAAACGAACAGCCCGACTGGATGGACAGCCGCAGATACCCCGTGCTGACCTGGACAGACGGCAAAAACGTCTGCCAAAAAGCGATCAATGTGCCGGAAAAAACGCGCGAGGTCCTTGTGGAAACCGTGCAGATTGACCGGCTTGAGCAGACGGTCGAAACCGCGCTGCAAGACGGCGGCTGCATGGGAATCCTTGTAAATACCGTCCGCAAAGCGCAGGAAATCGCCGCTTGTCTGCGGGAAAAGACGGATTTTTGCATCATTGTCTGCCATGCGCAGTTTGTCATGGCGGATCGGAGCGTCAAGGAGGCGGAACTTCAGCGCCTGCTCGGCAAGACATCGACGCCGAAAGAGCGGGATCGCTTGGTGGTCGTCGGCACACAGGTGCTGGAACAATCGCTGGACATCGACTTTGACTGTCTGGTGACGGAGCTTTGCCCGATGGACCTGCTGCTGCAGCGAATCGGGCGCCTGCACCGGCATAACCGCCGGCGGCCGGAACGCCTGCGGACGGCAAAATGTTATGTGCTGGATACAGCCGATGGTTCGCTGGACGGCGGCAGCGAAAGCGTGTATGGCAAATGGCTGCTGCTCCGAACCCGCGCCCTGCTGCCGGAGACGATTCACCTGCCGGACGATATCCCCAACCTCGTACAGGATACCTATCAATGGACAGAAGCAGATCCCCTCGCCGACCGAATGGATGTGCAGAGCGCAAAAGAGGCGTATGAAACGAAATTAGCTGAAAAACAATTGAATGCAAGTGCTTTTCTGCTGAATTCGCCGATTGTCAGTAGACGTACCAAAACATTTCACCGTTTTCTGAATCGTGATAAGGGGGCTTCTGAGATGGAGGCGGAAGCGTCTGTTCGTGATGGGGAAGAGAGAATAGAGGTTTTGCTGCTTCGTAGAGACGTTGAGGGAAGGGTGACACCGATTTCTAAATTGGAACGTGCAGTCAACTTAGATGTGACCAATATTCCGGATGGGTGGACAGCACAACAGATACTCAAACAACGCATTTGTCTTCCTGCATCATGGAACGAACGAGCAATTCCTGCGTTAGAACAAGTTACAGCAGACCTCTTCCCGATATGGCAACAGAGCAATATGCTGAAAGGTGAATTAATTCTACTGTTAGAAGAACGGGGGAAAATCCTTCAAACCGAATTAGATGGTCGCACACTGATCTATTCATTTGAGATGGGTCTTACGATAAGAAAGGAGAAAACAGCATATGCAAAAACCAAATGAACTGAATTTGGTCACTGATCCATGGATTAAGGTTATGCTCGCAGATGGTGATAGTAGAGAGGTCTCTCTGCTGGAGCTATTTGAAAATGCACAATCATATAGGTGGTTGGCAGGTGAAATGGCAACACAAAATATCGCGGTATTAAGAATGCTGCTTGCTGTCGTTTATACAGTTTTTTCGCGATACGACATTGATGGAACGGAATGTGTGCCGGAGTGTTTTGATGATGCAGTGGATCGTTGGATTGCTATCTGGAGAGCGAAATGTTTTCCCATGAAGCCAATTCGAGCCTATCTGTCTCAAAATCAAAAACTGTTCAATCTGTTTGATGCAAAAAGACCATTTTTGCAAACGCCTGTGTTGGTAAAACAAATGGGCCTGACAGATGTAATTGAGAGCACAGATGAAGCTGAAACCACAGCTGAAGTGGAGGCCACAGATGAAGTTGAAGGCACAGAAGATGAAGTTGAAGGCACAGAAGATGAAAAACAAATAGAAGAAGACAGTCAAGAGACCGGCAATGACAAAGAATGGAAACCCGCACAAAAACTTAATGGGGTGCTTGCGCAAAGCGAGAACAAGATGACTCTGTTCTCAAGCAGGGATGGAGAGAACAAAACAACATTGAATTATGCAGAAGCAGCACGCTGGCTGATTCATGCCATGATATATGATGATAAAGCGATAAAAGGGCAAAAGGCATTAAACCACTACCGAGATAACCATTATCCTGATCCAGAGCAAAGAGGCAGTACAAGGAGCGTAGGGGTTGGATGGGGAGGCCAATTCTGTAATGTCTATGCTGTTGGAAGCAATCTGTTTGAAACGCTCATGCTGAATTACGTCCTACTGAGAGACGGGAAAGAGGAACTTTGGCCAGAGCAACATCCAATCTGGGAAAAGGGATGCACAGATATAAACTATCTGAAAAAAGAAGCGATTCCAAACAACCCGGCAGAAATGATGATTCCACCCAAAAGGCAGATTATACTCCACCGAAAAGACCATTTGGTCAATGGCTATTACATCAGTTATGGAAGTGCTTGGGGGAGTGAAACGGATCAGGATGTAAAAAAACAACAGGCTTATGCGGCTCAGGTGGAGCAGATGGCGCTGCGTCGTGGTGAAAGAAATCCTAAAAAGAACAAAAAAGACCAAGCGTTCTGCCTTCAAAAGCCGGATCATGCTATGTTTATTTGGAAATGTTTTCCGCAGATGCTTGTAGAGCCGAATAAAACAGATAATGAGACAGATAATGAGAGCCGCCCGGGCGTTGTCCAATGGGTAGCAAAACTGAGTGGATGGAAGGATGAAAATCTATTTTCAGAAGATAGTAAAATCACATTTGGCATGGTTGATCTTACGTATAAATCAACACAGCAATCAGCATTTGAAGATGTTGCCCAAGATACCATTACTCTGCATGCAAGTCTGCTTGCAAAACAGTCACTGGCAATGCAAAAGAAAATTGCAGAAGCAGTTTGCAAATGCAACCAATTAGCAGAAATCAAACTTATGAAACTGGCTAAAGATTTGGATTTGGCAAGAGGAATCGAATACGGTAAGAGTCAAAAGAAGCAGCAGGCGCAACGAGAACAGATGATCAAAGAACAATTCTATTTTCGACTCGAACAGCCTTTTCGCCGATGGCTGGGATCCCTTACTCCTCAGTCAAATATGCAGGAAAAAGAAAATGAATGGAAAGACATAGCATCTGATATTGCCATATCGTATGGAGAAGAGTTGGCCTTAGCAGCCGGACCAGCGGCTTTTATTGGGCGGACAGTTACGAGAGAAGATAAAAAAGGAAAGAAGAGCATAACTCGTTACACAGCGCCGGAGGCATACAGTTGTTTTTGTTCTCAAGTGCAAGAACTTTATGATAATTCAGTGAGGAGGAATCATATGCAGGCACCTGAAAAAAGCATGGTGTACAGCATAGTCAGCCGGAAGCTGCAGTCGATTCAGAATCTGCCGGACAATTTGGCGAAAGCGGCGCTGGCAAATCTGCGGCGCGGCGCCGGAAAGCTGCCGGGCGACCTGCCGGAGCTATGGGGCGCTTTGCTGGCCGATTTGAGCGAAGCGGAACTGAACAGACTGTGTGGGAAGAACGGGACGCCGACAAAAGCCGAATGGGCCGTTTACACGGCGCTGACGACGTATGCCGTACATCAGCAGGGGCATGACCGAAAAACGGCGTGCATGAACACGGAGGAGCCGTTTGGACAGGCTGTTGGGCGGCTGGTGACACCGGGCGATGAAGACTCATTGGAGCGCATCCGCAATCGCTTCAACCGGATTGCAACGGCGCAGAGCATGGATGAAGCTGCCAACCACCTGCGGAGCCTGGTGCAGCTCCTGCGCGAAAAAAACATCGGGTTCAACTACCCAGGACTGGCAGCCGATCTGTACGATTTCCAGTTCCCAGAATTGGCGCCAACAGTCCGGCTTCGCTGGGGTCAAGCGTTCTATCGACATATCACAAAAAAACAAGAACAAAAAAAGAATATTGGAAAGGATGAAACCCATGAAAAAGCATAACCTGTACGTTGATTTCCACATTTTACAGACGGTTCCGCCCAGCTGCGTCAACCGTGACGACACCGGCAGTCCGAAAACGGCAAAGTATGGCGGCGTGACGCGCGCCCGCGTTTCTTCCCAAGCATGGAAGCGCGCCATGCGGGTCATGTTCCGTGAGACCGTTTTCGATCCGGAACAGGTGGGGATCCGCACAAAGCGGATTGTTGGGATGGTGGCAGAGCAGATTGCCAAACAGAATCCACAGGCAGATGCCGAAACGCTGGCGAAAGAGGCGCTTGAATTTGCCGGCATCAAGGTAAAGGATGCCCAAAAAGGTACGGACGCGCTGTTCTTTATGAGCGAGGAGCAGGCAAAAACACTGGCGACGCTGATTCTGCGGGGGGAAAAGAATCAAAAAACGTATAAAGGTGCGCTGAAAGATGCGCCGTCTATAGATATGGCGCTGTTCGGCAGAATGGTTGCAAATGCCCACTTGCTCAGCTATGACGCCGCGGCGCAGGTGGCGCACAGCATCTCTACCCATGCTGTGGAGAACGAATACGATTACTTTACCGCGGTGGATGACCTTGCACCGGAAGACAATGCCGGCGCGGGGCACATCGGAACACAGGAGTTCAATTCCGCGACGCTTTACCGCTATGCGACGGTCAACCTCATGGAGCTGGCACGCAGCAAGGGCAGAAAAGAAATCCCATCAATTCTCCGCGGATTTGCTGAGGCGTTTGTTCGCTCCATGCCGACCGGCAAGCAGAACTCTTTTGCCAACCGCACCCTGCCGGAGCTGGTCTATGTGACGATCCGGCAGGATCAGCCGGTCTACCTGGGCGGCGCTTTTGAAAAACCGGTCGAAGCCGGACGCGGCGGCTATGTCCGGGGCTCTGTGGACGCACTCAAAGCGTATGCAGAGAAGACCTATGAAAATTACGGAATGCCCCCGAAGAAGGCGTTTGCCGTTGGGGACGGTTTGGATGAGATGGCTGAAACGTTGACGCTGCCGGATCTGCTGGACAAGCTGGAATCGGCCGTTCGGGTTGAATTGGAAAGCGGGGTTCAGTGATGGCGACGCTGCTGCTCCGGTTGGCTGCGCCCCTGCAGTCCTGGGGGACAGATTCCAAGTTTGAAATCCGGAGAACGGATCGGCAGCCGTCCAAGAGCGGGGTGCTCGGCCTGGTCGCGGCGGCGCTCGGTTATCGCCGCGATGACGATGCGGCCATTCAGTCACTCCATGCGCTCCGCTTCGGCGTCCGCGTTGACCGGGAGGGACAATTGCTGCAAGACCTGCATACGGCACATGATGAGAAATTCTGGCGGACAGGCAAAGGAACATCCTACATGACCCACCGGTATTATCTCGCCGATGCGATCTTTCTGGCCGGGCTGGAAAGCGAGGATGAGGCGCTGCTTCAGCAGATTGCAGACGCGCTGCAGCATCCGGCGTACCCGCTCTTTTTGGGGCGGCGGTCCTGCCCGCCGACGCTGCCGCTGTGTCTGGGCATCCGGCAAAACACGCTGGAAGAGGCATTGCAGGGGGAACCATCGCTTGTGACGCACAGCATACAGAAGGATGATAACCAGCAGGTGCGGATGCAGATAGAACCCAAAGAGATCACTGCGACGGATGCCGTCGTTCAGGACAAGCCGATCAGTTTCAGCCCGCTGCACCGGGATTACGGCTACCGGCCGGTGCGTGAACAGTTGATCCGTCTCGACAAAATGTCAGACGAACAAACGCTGCAGAACGCCGAAACAGACCATGATCCGTTTTCAGAGCTTTCGGAAAGTTGAGGGCAGACAGATGTATTTAAGCAGAATTCAACTGAATCCCCAAAACCGGCATACGATGGTTGCGTTGGTCAATCCGCAGAAAATCCACGGCGCAGTGGAAGCATCGTTTCCGGGGGAGAGAAAGCGGCGCCTCTGGCGCATCGATGTGCTGAATGGCCGGACATACCTGCTTGTTTGCAGCGCGGATCAGCCGGACTTTACCAGTCTGGCAGGTCAGTACGGCATGCCGGATGCGCCGTGGGAAATCCGGAAATATGACGCCTTTCTGGAACGCATTCAAACGGGAAGCGAATGGCAGTTCCGCCTGACAGCCAACCCGGTTGTCGCCAAAAAACAGGCGGGAGCAGATCGAGGCAAAAAACTGGCGCATGTCACAGTGGATCAACAGGAAACATGGCTGCTCGAACGCGCCGTCTCGCATGGATTTGCCTTAATTCCGGGGGAATACCGGGTGACAAACAGCACATGGCATCAGTTTGCAAAAGGCGGTGCAGGAAATCGGGTCATGCTGCACGCGGTCACATTCGAGGGCCGGCTGCGGGTAACGGATGCAGAACGGTTCCGCCAAACACTGACGGACGGTCTTGGGCACGGAAAAGCATACGGCATGGGCATGCTGACCGTTGCCGCAGAAACAACAAATGCCTGAGCTGCCGGGGATGATTCGCCCGGACTTGCAGGCGCTGCCGCAAATCCGGGATCGATTGACGTTTTTATATCTGGAACGCTGTAAATTGAACCGGCAGGACAGTGCCATCACCGCAACAGATGAAAACGGGGTTGTTCACATCCCGGCAGCAGCAATCTCCGTGCTGCTGCTGGGCCCCGGAACAGAGGTAACCCATCGGGCGATGGAACTGATCGGCGATGCAGGCGTCAGTGTCCTTTGGATCGGGGAGCACGGCGTCAGATATTACGCAGGCGGTCGTGCGCTGACACACAGCGCACGACTCCTCATCCGGCAGGCAGAACTTGTGACGCATCAACGAAAACACCTGGACGTTGTACGCCGAATGTATCAGATGCGCTTCCCGGAAGAAGATGTGTCTGCTCTGACGCTTCAGCAGCTGCGCGGCCGAGAGGGAAGCCGGATCCGTACAGTTTATCGCACCTGCGCGAAACAATGGGGCATTCAGTGGAACGGAAGAATGTATGATCCGGAAAACTTTTCGGCGGGCGACCCGGTCAATCAGGCGCTTTCCGCCGGGCATGCCTGCCTGTACGGGCTGGCGAATGCAGTGGTCGAAGCCTTGGGATGCTCTGCGGGGCTTGGGTTTGTTCATGTCGGCCATGAACGATCCTTTGTCTATGACATTGCCGACCTGTATAAGGCGGAAATCACCATTCCAATCGCATTTGAAATGGCAGCCACACAGCCGGAAGAGGATTTACCGGCGGCTGTTCGCCGCCGCACAAGAGACGCCATGGTGGCGGCGCATTTGCCGGAGCGCATGGTTCGGGATATTCATGCCCTGCTGTCGGACCCGGTTGCCCCGGATTCGTCGCCGGAGGCTGTGTATCTATGGGACGGAGCGGGTCAAACGGTCAAAAATGCAACCGGCTATGGCAGAAACCTGGATGCAGACTGGGAAGAATCAGAGGACGCGCTCTAAACACAACGGGAGAAAAACGGGAAAATGGTTGTGATTACGCTGACAGATTGTCCGCCAAAACTGCGCGGCGACCTGACAAAATGGCTGATTGAGGTCAACACAGGCGTGTTTGTCGGAAAAATAAATGCGCGTGTCCGGGAGGAAGTCTGGCAGCGCGTCTGCGATAATCTGTCCAACGGACGGGCAACGATGGTCTTCAGCACGAACAACGAACAGCGGTATGACTTTGCAGTCTGCCATTCGCAGTGGGAGCCGGTGGATTATGATGGCGTGAAACTGATTCGACGCCCGCTGCCGGGGGCAGCCGCACAAGTCAACGCACTGAAGCCGGGGTTCAGCCACGCAGCACAGCGCCAGATCGCAAGGCGTACAGCGGCCGGCAGCCGAAGGAATCGGACAGCGCAAGATGGCACAAGATATGTCGTGATCGACATTGAAACGACCGGTTTGCATGCGGAAACGGATGAAATCATCGAGATCGCCGCACTGCGTGTCGAAAATGGAACGCCGACAGCGTCGTTTTCCAAATGCATCGCAGCGGAGAAACCGCTGCCCAAAGAAATTCAAAAGCTCACTTCCTTGACCCCTGCGCTGCTTCAGGCAGAGGGCGTTTCGCTCCAGGAGGCGATCCCAGCCTTTTTGGATTTTCTTGGAAAAGATCAGATCGTCTGTCATCATGCTGCGTTTGACTATCGCTTCCTGAGCAGAGCATGCCGGCAGTGCGGCTTGCGGATGGCAACCAATCCATGTGCAGATACGCTGATTTTGTCCAGGAAACAGATCCGTCAGGTTGCAGACTACCAACTGACGACGCTTGCCAAATACTTTGGCTGGCAGAATATGAACCCGCACCGAGCGCTGAATGATTGCGAGATCACAAGCAAACTATACGAACAGTTGAAAGGAGGCGGTAGAATATCGAATGAAATGCAGTAAAAAACCGGATAAGAGCATATGATATGGCTGCGTTTTGCAACTGTGTTTAGCCTTTTCCCCGCGTAAGCGGGGGTGATCCTGTACTCAAGCGAAGAGCGCTTAATCTTTACCTCTTTTCCCCGCGTAAGCGGGGGTGATCCTCCGCTTCCAGTGTGATCTCATCGATCAAAATACTTTTCCCCGCGTAAGCGGGGGTGATCCTGACAGTGAATCCGACCGGACTTGTGATACTCTCTTTTCCCCGCGTAAGCGGGGGTGATCCTAGCCGGAAATCATACAATCACCTTCCAAAAATCTTTTCCCCGCGTAAGCGGGGGTGATCCTCAAAAGTGAGATCACGAATCTTTTTATCCAACCTTTTCCCCGCGTAAGCGGGGGTGATCCTATACTCCGGTAAATGGTAAGCCTGTTCTTACTCTTTTCCCCGCGTAAGCGGGGGTGATCCCGTGTGTACCAGTCTTATGAATACTGGAAAGTACTTTTCCCCGCGTAAGCGGGGGTGATCCTTTTCGGCAGAAGTTGATCCATGCTGTAACCGGCTTTTCCCCGCGTAAGCGGGGGTGATCCTCTTGTGCATTGTTGAACAAGAATTAGCAACCGCTTTTCCCCGCGTAAGCGGGGGTGATCCGCCGCCGCCCCAGAAGCCGAACAGGAACAGAAGCTTTTCCCCGCGTAAGCGGGGGTGATCCGT